>JAMCVD010000046.1 GCA_023381995.1 Deltaproteobacteria bacterium | reverse complement strand
AGCAGGGGGCCCTGCGCGGTCACCGTGTAGGTGGAGGCGGTCTGGGACAGCGCGTACTCCTGCTGGAATACGCCCCCGGCGTCTGGCTCCGAGCCGATCGCCCAGGGGTCCCCGGTGTCATGGTAGTACACGACGTCGTTGGAAGGCCCGCTGATCAGCTCTTTCGAGGAGGCCCTGTCCACGAGAGAAGTGATCGCATAGCCTGCGTTCCGGCCCAGCACGAGCGTCTCGTACGCGTTCGTGAGTACGACATCGCCCCCGGCGTCCCCTGTGACCGTCACACCGCCGCCGGACGCGGCGGCGTTCGGTACGGCCGTGTAGGTGGCGTACCCGAGCGAGGGGACGCCGTCAGCATAGAACGCCACGGTTGCCTCCTTCAGGTCCCCGTCGCTGAAGGTCGCAGCGGTGATGACCTGCGATGTCACGGCGCTGCCTGCCTGGTCCCTGATCCCTACGCCTGTCGTGCCGGGGCTGGCGAAGGAGAGCTGCGCATACGCCACGCCCGTCCTCGAGTAACTCGACGGGTTGAACACCACGACGGGGATGCCGCCTGACCCGGAGGTGTCTATCTTGCCGGCTATGTAGGAGGTCGCGGACTGCTGGAGTGCCGTCGCGGACGTGAACGATGTCTGGAGCAAGGGGACCTGCTCGGTGTAGTAGACCGTGTCGGTGCTGGTCCCCGGGATGAAGTCGTGGTGGTTCGAACGGAGGAACAGCTCCCACACATCGGTGAATGTGTCGGACGGGTAGGCGTAGCCGGCGAACGACGCTATGACCGAGTAAAGCTGTGCGGAGGTGAGTGCGTAGGTAGCCTGTCTCGCGAGCTTCTTGAGTCCGCCGTCGTCCCGCACGTGGCCGGTAAAGTAAGGGTTGAGGTCGACCTGGTATACCGGTAGCCTGTCTGTGTGGAACGAGACCAGCTTCATGTAGTCCTCGAACGTCGCCATGGTTATATACACGCCGGTGGACGCGTACATCGTCTGGTCCCATCCGGAGACCTGCTGGGGCAGGTACTGGTCCGGGGTCATGAAGTCCGAGCCCACCGGCAGGAACATGTACCCCGTCGGGGAGACGGGACTCAACTTGCTTATAAAATTGCTGAAGGTACTATTTATATATGTTTGATTGGTCCCCCCGGAGTAAAGAGCATCTCCGTCGCCGTAGCTGCCGGGTATGAAGTGGGCAAGTACCTCCGCCCCCCCGATGCCCTTCCATACGAAGTCTATGGAGCCCGTGCTGAACAGCAACGCGGCGAAGCTGTTTGGAGTTATCGGCGCTGAGCCGAGCCATTGGCTCATATCCGCATTTCCGGGGACCCTTGAGAAGCCCACATACCTGTACTCGAGGGAGCTGAGTATGTCGGGCAGGCTCTCTGCATGGCCGAAGCTGTCCGGCTGCCATGCTGTTACGGGCTTGATGCCTGCTATATCATAGACCCACCTGTTACCGTAAAGCCAGTCCATGACGAGCGCCTCCCCGGTCGGCAGGTTCGTGTCCGGGCTCGTCATGCCGCCCCCCACTATCCTGAGGTGCCCGTTTCTGAGGTACTTCACGATCCTCGCATGGTCCTCCGGGTGGTCGTCCCAGTATTTTTTTAGAAAGGCGATTTCGCATATCGAGTAGTAGTACCCCGGGTACGCGTCGAGCATATCGAGCGCCTGCCGGATGATGCTCTCGACGCTGGCACCCAGATAGCCGTTATGGTAATAATCATCGAATGTCGTTCTCCAGTCTATGTCCCAGTGCGACGACTGGCTCACGATCATGACCTCCTTCGCGCCCCCCGGTATCCCGAGGAGCGATCGGATCTGCGGCTCGGTGTTCGCGGTAAGGATGTTCGGCGGATTGCTGCCTTTGCCGCCGGTACACGAGCTGACCATAACCGCAAAGAACAGGGCCGATATTAGGTAATATCTATACTTCATATTTCCCCCTCTCTCCAATGCCATAGTACGCTATGGGTATTCTACAGGATTATTCCGAAGATGTCGTGCTCAGCTTCTTGATCGCATCCTCTGCTGTCTTAGCTAATTCATCGTTCCTAGATTCTGTCAACTTTTTAAGTGACGGCACGGATTTCCCGGACCCCAGTATTGACAGGGCGCTGCACACTGCGATCTGTACTGCGTCCGGTTTTTCGCGCGTCCCTGTTCTGCCCAGGAGCCCCCGTGGCTCGGGCGTTATCAACATTCACCCCATTCGCACTCTGTCACCTTCACGGTAAATCTTTCGTGACGATGTCCAACAGCTCTCTGCTGTTCACGGGCTTCGTCAGGAAATGATCGCACCCGCTCTTGACCGCCCGCTCTCTGTCCTCCGGCCTGCCGTGAGATGTTATGATGATGACCTTGATGTGCTTCAGGTCGCTGTTGCTCTTGATGAACCTGCAGATGGCATCGCCGTTCATCTCCGGCATGACAAGATCGAGCAGCGCAATCCTCGGGCGCATGGCCTGGATCTTCTTCAGCGCCTCTGTACCCGTCCTTGCCTTGATGATCTCGTAGCCGGTCTTCTTTAAAAGGATCTCCTCAAGCATAAGGACGGTGTCCATATCGTCCGCTATCACGAGCTTTTCTTTTTCCACCATACATCCTCCGGATAGAAATACCTTTAGTATATTTCCCTCAGCCCTGCAACAGCTTTCTGCGGTTCACGGGGAAGGCACTTCAGGGGTTACAGCGGGTAGGTTGCGATGGACAGGCTATTTGCTCCCAGGGCAGGCTGGGGGCTGGGCTACACATTTGACAATCCAGAGCGCCTGCTCCGGCAAGGCTTATTCGCTGCCGGTCTTGTCCCTGAGGGACTTCCTGTAATACAGCCTTACCCTCAGATCCACGCCGAGTCCGCGGGCAACGGCCCTTGTCTTCTCGACGTCTATGTTCGGCAGGCTGACCATGGTCGCAGTCACGTCCCTGAACCTCTGCCTCGCCGCCCTTATGAACTCCACCACCGCACGGTAGGACGCCGCTCCGTACGGGTTCGGGCACAGCCTTGCGTACGTCTGCGCGTCCGGTGCGTTCAGGCTCACGGACACCGCATCGATATACTTCGCAAGCTCCGGTGTTATGTCCCTGCCGTAGACCAGATTGCCGAGCCCGTCCGTATCGAGCCTCACAAGCCTCGCGCCGTGCTCCTTGAGCCATCTGGCCGTCTGGAGCAGCATATCGAGGCGCTGGGTGGGCTCCCCGAAGCCGACGAATACGATCTCGTCGTACGCGGACGGGTCTTTTACCGCACCGACGATCTCGTCGTAGGAGGGCTCCGTTTTGAACAGCCTCAGGTTGTAGTTGGTGACATAATAGTCGTTGCCGAACTTTGGACAGAACACGCACGCGTTGGTGCACTTGTTCGTAATATTGAGGTAAAGGTTGTTGCGCAGCACGTAGGCTATCGTCCGTCCCACGCCGATGCCGAACGCCTTCCCCGCATTGTCGAGCAGTATCTCCGAAAGCCGGCCCTCCTCGATGTGCTTTATCCTGGCGATCGCACTCAGGACATGTGCCGTGTAGGCGGGCTCGTTGCGCTTTCCCCTGTGCGGTACGGGAGACAGGAACGGGCAGTCAGTCTCTATGAGCAGCCGCTCGACCGGCAGCTCGGACACCGCGTCCCTCAGCGCCTGCGCGTTCTTGAAGGTCACGATGCCGTTTATCGAAAGATAGAACCCGAGATCGATCGCCCCCCTTGCCTGCTCCCTGTCGCCGCCGTAGCTGTGGATGACGCCTGCGACGTCCCCTGCCCGCTGCTCCCTCAGGATGTCCATGACCTCCCTGTTTGCGTCCCTGCTGTGGATGACGAGCGGCAGGCGCCGCCTCCGTGCAAGTCCGATAAACGCCCGGAAGGCCTTTATCTGTTCGTCCCTGGGCGAATGCATGTAGTGATAGTCGAGCCCCACCTCCCCTATGGCGACGACCTTGGGGTTGTCCGCAAGGCCCTCAATCTCTTCCAACGTCTCCCCGCTGAACAGCGACGCCTCGTGGGGATGGAGGCCCACGGTCGCATAGATCTTCTCGTGCGTGTTTGCGATGCCGATCGTATCGTAGTTCCCCTTCATGCCCATGCCGGACCCGATGTTTATTATGAACTCAGCACCCGCATCGAGCGCGCGCCCGATGACATCCTCTCTGTCCTTATCGTAGTCCTGGAAGTTCAGGTGCGCGTGCGAGTCATAGAGCCGTATCATCGCTTCAGCCTCATCATCTCCGGCCTGTAGTTCCCGAACACGGTGGGTCGGTAGCCCTCGAGCCTGTCCGTATAGGCCACGAAGTCGTCCTGTCTTACGATGGGGATGAGCGGCAGTTCGTCATGGAGGATCTTCTGTACCTTCTTGTAATAGATCGCCCTCTTCTCTATGTCGTACTCTTCCGCGCCTTTCGTCATGAGCCTGTCTATCTCGGCCTCCCATGGGGTCGCGGGCACCTTCTCGGCCGGGTCCCACAGGTGCAGCATGCCGCTCGAGAGCAGGACGTTCGCCCCGTCGTGCGGCTCGTAGCCACCCGTCAGGGCTATGAGCACGCAGTCCCAGTCGAAGTTCGAGGTAAGCTTTTCCACGAGGGTATTGAAATCGAGCGGCTTGTAATTGACCTTCATGCCGAGCTTCGTCAGGTCGGAGAGCACGATGGACGCTATCCTCTCCCTCTGCTCATTCCCGGAGTTCGTGAAGAAATCGAACTCCACCCTGTTGCCGGCGCCGTCGTACAATATGCCGTTGCTCCAGTGAAAGCCGCCTTTCTCGAGCAGGGTGCGTGCCCGGTCGAGGCTGTAGGCATAGTCGGGCATGTCCAGGTGGTACACGGGGACGTTGCGGGGGATGAAAGAGACCGCGGGCTCCCCGTAGCCCCTGTAGACGTCGTCTATGATCCCTTGTTTGTCGATGCTGTGCGCAACGGCCCTGAGAAAATAGGGGTTGGTAAACCACCGGTACCTTGGGTCCGTCTTTCCGCCCCTCCTATAGTGCGCCGGGTTCCTGTTGAAGGATATGAACATGATGCCGGTATCGAGCCCTATTTCTTTGACGATGAAATGCCTCCTCTTGCCCATGGACTCGAGCGGGGCGATCTCCTGCGGCCTTGGGCTGTATATGTCCGTCTCTCCGGAGATGAACTTTACGTACTGGGCGTCCTGGTTCTGGACAATGAGTATCGCGCGGCGCTTGATGTACGGGAGCCGTACGCCTTTCCCATCCCTCCCGTAATAGTACGGGTTTGCCTTCAGCAGGATATACTGGCTCGGCACATACGAGGTCATTACGTAGGGGCCGAGCCCCACGATCTGTCCGGGAGGGGTCATGATGTTCCATGTCCTTTCGAACAGGTCCTCGAGCAGTGGCTTCCGGAGGACGTGCGCGGGCAGGATCGGTATGCTCAGCGATTCCAGGAACGGGTAGAACGGCACCGGCAGTATGAACCTCACCGTGTGGTCGTCCACCTTCTCTACCTTTATCTGCCTGCCGCCCAGCGTAAACAGGTCCCTGAAAGAAGACAGTACCTCCGGCGAATAGATCACCTTGAACGTGAACACGACGTCGTCGGCCGAGAAGGGCTTTCCATCGCTGAAGTACACGTCCCTCCTGAGGTCCATGGTCACGACCTTCCTATCCGTGCTTATCGTCCACGATCCGGCAAGCTCGGGCTCTACCTTGAATGTATAAGGGTCTACTCGCGTAAGGCCGGCGAACACGGGGTCGAGCACGTCCGTGGAGCTGGTCTCGTTCGCAAGGACAGGGTTGAATGTCCTGGGGTCCGAAACGACCGCTGTGACGAGCATGTCCTTCGGCAGGCTTTCGAACCTTTTAAAATCGCATCCCAAGATCGTGGCAGGCAGCACGACGATCAGCAGGGTAGCCTTGAGCAGCGCCTCCCTCATCCCCGGCCTTCTCTGTCTGTCACCGGCCTTCTCCGTGGCCGGCGCTGCACAGTCCCTGCGCGTCCATCAGTGCGGGGGCGATCGGGACGTTTACCCTCGCCTTTCTATAATGGAGGGAAATCCTCGTGTTCGCGCTCCGGCATGCGACACGCATCGGCAGGGCCGCCCCGTCGACGGTAGCATAGTCGCTGTACCTGCACAGTATCTGGTCTGGCCGGCCCTGCCGCACGGTCATGGACACGACATGCAGTTCGCCGTCGAGCTCTGCGGTCCATCGTGTGCCGTCATGCACACCGGAGAGCGTGGGCCCGCTCCCGGCACCGGACACGCTGTCCGGCTTTCCTATGAGCCGTCCCGTTATGAGCCTCTCAAAGAGTACGGGCTCGGCATCGACGCGGGTGTATCGGTCGAGCATGCCTGCCGGCGATATGCCGCATGCCCCGGTCCCCACGTCCATGACCGCAACGCCGTCGTTGCAGACTATTATCAGGACCGGCTGATAAAAGATATTCAGCGTCTCGAGCCGCATTGCATCGCCGTCGAGCACGATGCCTTCCGGGAACTCCGCCCCTCTGCCGTTTGCATGTATGCTGACCGACGCAAGGGCCTTCATGCTGGTCAGGAAACCGGTGTTTTTGCCCATCGCGGCGACTAACGAGGATACGCTGCTGTATTGTGTCGGTTGTACTGTGTACGCACAGCCCGAGACCAGAATTATGAGGATGAGCATAGCATTCTCGAGGTTTCTCTTACTGGTTCTTATCCTGAGACGCATGACAATCACATGAACCCATTGAGCGAAAGGAGCGTCGTTTTACGAGCAGAGGAGGAAACTCTTTTTCCCCCCCCTCGCAAACAGGAAAAGAGACATCTTATTTCGCTCCAAGTTTCAGAAGTTTTCCCTGCAATTTCTTTTTCAGCTTCTCGTCCGTGAGCTGCTTGCTGCCGATGGCCATCCGGTACGTCTTGATGGCGTACGCCCTGTTCCCTGCCTTCAGATATGCGTCCCCGAGGTGCTCGAGTATCTGCGGGTCGTTCTTCGACAGCTTTACCGCCTTCTTCAGGGTAGCGATGGCCTCTTTCAATAGGCCCTTTTTGTAATAGACCCACCCGAGGCTGTCGGTTATGAAGCCGTCGTTCGGCCTTACCTTCAGGGCCTTTTTTATCATGGTCTCCGCGGTATTGAGCTTTATGCCCTTGTCCGCGTACGTATACCCTATGTAATTGAGGGCGTCCGCATTTTTCTGATTGAGCTTCAGGATCTGCTCCATGACGCTCATCGCGTCCTTCATGTCCCCGGACTGATCGTAGACGACCCCGAGATGGTACAGCAGGACCTGACTGTCCGTGAACTTGTTCAGCGCCTTGTTCAGCACGCCGATGGCCTGTTTATAGTCCCTGTCCTGGGCAAAAAACGAGGCGTAAAGGTTGTACATGTCGATCGTCGGGTTCGTCTTCAAAACGGGCAGGAGCGTGGCCTCCGCCTGCCCGGTCTTTTTCTGGTTGCTGTAAATGATTGCAAGCTGCACCATGGCGTCCGGGTAGACCTCGTTGTTCGGAGGTATCTTCCTGAACGCCCCGATGGCCTGGTCGTCCTTCTTGTTCTCCGAAAGCAGGATGCCGTAGTAGTAATATGCCCTGTAGAACGATGGGTTCGAAGAGATTATCGCCTTGAATACGGCCTCCGCTTCTCTGTACTGCTTCAGTTCTATGTACACCATACCGATCTTGAGCCGAAGGGCCAGAGACGGGGCATACGCCTCCGCCTTTTTATAGGCCTCGAGGGCGCCGGTATACTCCTTTGCCGTAAGATACAGGTCCCCTATCTTCTCGTACAGCTCATACACATCCGGGTTGCTTCGTAGTATCCCGTTATAGATCGCCACGGCCCTGTCGTACTCTTTCAGGTAGGTATAGACGTCCGCTTCCTCGTAAAGCGCCGTATAGAAATCGGGCGAGACCCTGATGGCGTCGTTGTAGTACGCTATCGCCTCTTTATACTCTTTCTGGTCCACCGCGATCTTGGCGAGATAGTAGTATGGGTACGGCGAGGAGGGAGCGTGTACGATCATCTCGTTCAGGGTGTCCTCGGCGTCCTTCGTCTCGTTTGCGTGGTACTGTGTAAGTGCAAGCGCTATGTATGCGTTCTCGGAATTCGGGGAGAGCCCTATTACCTGCTTCAGCATAGCTATGGCCCGTGCCGTCTTACCGGTGTTCGAATAGACGTCGGCCTTCCCGTAGAGCGCGGGTATGTAATAGGGGTCTATCTTCAGAGCGGCGTTCATCTGGGCGAGTGCATCGCCGTAGGCCCGCCTCGCAGCATAGAGCTTTGCAAGCGAGAGGTACAGGTACGGGGAAGAGCGATCGTACGATATGGCCTTCTTCATAGTGCGCAACGCGCCGTCCATATTACCGTCCTGTACGTACATCTGCGCTATCATATAGTATTTCTCGGCGCACTCGGTATTCGAGGAACAGCCGTACGATGGACGGCCGCCCTCCATCCCGGGCGGGGTGGACCGTACCAGAAAGTAGCGAGAGCAGCCCGGTGCCGTCAGCGCGAGTATCAGGGCAAAGATCAGCTTTTTCATAAAGAAAGAATAATGCCTTGTCTTGGATATTTCAATATTTATTTGACGGGGGGGGAAGCCGACCGGAACGGCCGAAAGAACGACACAGGAGCAGCATGACGCTGCTCCTGTGTCTGGATGCCCGGTATTCTGATGCGGGACTCAGTCACACGCGTTCAGCGTAATGGACTTGCCGTTCAGATCGGCAGAGCCGCACTGGCCCGACACAAAAGAGAGCGTATAGGTACCGATGGTGCTGTTGTCCGTGTCCCTGGTAAGCACGAGGGTTATGGACCCGTCCACCGGGTGGCAGCAGCTCTGGTCTATCGTGATGTTCGACAACGTCGAAGTGGCAAGGACCTTCTTCAGCAGGTGGTCAACGCTGCCGGTCCCGTTGATGACGCGCTTGCTTATGTTGGGCCATACACCGGTGTTGGCCACCGTGAAATTGAGTGCAACGTTATGATCCATGATGAGTTTGCCGCTGGCGCTCAGTACGGCCTGACTGACATCGACGCTTATCGTCCTGGATACGACACCGCCCCCTACGCCGCTCGTTGTCTTCACTATGCTTGTCGTACCGGTTATGTACACGGATGCCCCGTCGGCCCTTGTCCTCACAAGATTGCGTGTAGACGCATCGATGGTCTCCGCTGTAATCGTGCCTGCCGTTGTGTCGGAGAACAGTGTCACCGTCGCCGTGATTTTGCCGCTCGTTAATACCCCGCTGAAATAGTTTTTCGGTACACACCCGTTGCCGAAGTCAGCGGTTACAAGGTATACGGAAGGGTAGACGCCCGGAGCCGTCTGGGGTGCCTTGGTTACCGTGGGACAGGACGAGCCGCCCAGCACCGATTCATACCCCATTACGCCGAGGCTCAGATCATCGCTCACGTCCGACAGCGCTATCGCGTCGTTCGCGGACGAATTTATGGACTCCTCCGTTGACTGACCGACCGCCGTGGTGTCCAGGCCCGATGTCTGCGTACCGCAGCCCGTTGCCATGAAACCGACCACTCCAAAGACCGCCAAGACTGTTACTACTTTTTTAAGCATTTTTGCCTCCTTGTTTTTATCTATTTAAACAGCCCGTGCGGCAAAAGGTTTCGGTCGTAACTGCAAGGGACCCGGTGCCGGAGAAGCGGAGCAAAAATGGGATATTTATAGCCCTGTTACAGAGACACTGTGCCCGTGATCACGGTGTCAGGAAAATGGAGCAGAAGGGGATCGAACCCTCGGCCTCCACGTTGCGAACGTGGCGCTCTCCCAGCTGAGCTACTGCCCCCTATACCTCAATCTCTGGATCGTATGACAGGCGGCGGCTCTACGTACCACCGGCCGTTCCTGTCTCTCCAGCGTGTCGTTATGATAGCATGTTTTTTCAGAAAAAAAAGATCTCCCTTCCCTGTAATGTCGAATACCGCCTGCCGCCCGGAGGAGCCGCTCCCGCTCACCCTCAGTACGTGGCAGCCATAGACGACGAACCTCGTGAAGCCGGCACGCTCCATTTCGACATTCATGTAGACCACGAAATTCGACAGGTCGTCGTCCGTAAAGAAGAACCGCTTGATCATGTCTCTCGTGTACAGGCTCGTTATGTCCTTGTGGACCAGGGCGGAGCAAAGCCCGTCGATGTCCTTCGCGTATGACTGGGCATGGACCGTGGTAACGCAGGCTAGGAAGACCATCACGGGGACAAGCCTCCTAAGCATTGAATCCGCCCGTTACGTATATCATGTAAACCAGGGAGACGATAATCCCGAGCAGCAATGAAACGACGAGTGATCGGACCACCCGTGTGCCGCCGTTCCTTAAATAGAACGGGGAAAGCAGCACCGCAAAGACAGAGAAGAACAGCAGGAAATACAGAAATGTCATCTTCTCCGGACTGTGTACCAGGGTACCGAGCCTCTGGCCGAGTATGTCGCTCCCGTGTATGCTCATGGGCAGACTTATAGCATACGTCGGGCCGTAGTGGAAACATTTCTTTACGGCAGTCTCCGTGAGAGCCTCCTATACACCATGGAGAGGACGAACGCAAGAAACACCATCATGCATGACAGCACAAATACGTCCCCGTGCACCGTATAGAACGTCTTCGCATCGATGGGCCTGACCGCGTAGTCTATAAAGGCGGGCACGAACAGCTTCGTAGCCGTGAGTATCTTCCCTGTCGGCGATATGACCGCCGAGATGCCGGTATTGGCGGCCCTGAGCACAAACCTCTCGTTCTCGACGGCCCGGAATACGGTCATCGACAGGTGCTGGTACGGTGCCGATGTATCGCCGAACCACGCGTCGTCCGTAATCGTGACGAGCAGGTTGGCACCGTCGCGCGCATCCTCAGCGGAAAGCTGTGGGAAGATTATCTCATAGCATATGAGGGTGCCAATCCGGACACCGTCGAAATGAAGCATCTCCGGACCTATGCCGGGGGTGAACGCTCCGATACTGTCCGTCAGCTTCTTTAAAAAGAAAAAGATGCGCTTTAGAGGGAGATACTCTCCAAAAGGGACGAGATGCCTCTTATCGTACACCCCCTTTACGCCTCCGTCATCGGACATCAGGAGCGCACTGTTGAAATATTCGACGCTCCTGTCCGTGTATTGATACGTAGGACTGCCGAACAGCATGTACGTGCTGTGGGCGCGGACAAAATTGCCGATCATGTCCGCATAGCGGGGCTCCGACTGGAAAAAAAACGGCGTGGCTGTTTCGGGCCAGACGACGAGCTCCGGATGCGATCGCTCATACGCCTGCAGGCTCAGCGAGAGATAGTCTGCCATGGTTCTTTCCTGGTACACGGGGTCCCATTTGTGGCTCTGGTCGATATCGCCCTGGATCAGGGCGATATCGAGGTCTTTGCCCGGCTTCCCAACCATGGCGTTTGTCCTGTTTATACGTATGTCGCCGTAGACGAGTATGCCTGTTATGAGCGACAATACAGCGACTGTCTTGATAAAAAGGAAGGGGTATTTGGCCGTCCGGACACTCCTGATGTCGTACCACCAGGCAAGGACCTCGTAGAGCAGCGTATTGAACAGCATGATCAGGAAGGAGAGGCCGTACACCGCGGTGAACCTGGAGATCTGGATAAGCGGAAGGTCTTTGTACTGTGAGTAGCCGAGGAGCTCCCACGGGAACCCCGAGAAGAGGTATGTCTTCGCGTACTCGAGCAGGACCCATGTCACCGGTATGAAAAGAAGTCCTCCCGGCAAAGAGCTGTTCCAGAACAGCCGTACGAGGAGGGCAAACGTACCGGAGTACAGGACGCTGAGAATCGTGGAAAGCAATACCAGCGCCGCTATGCTCACGAATATATTTATAGTGCCGTACCTGTTCATTGCCACCACTACCCAGTAGAGCAGTATGGCGTTGGTGACGAGCCCGGAAATCAAGCCGTACGTGTAGCTTTTCAGAATGACCTTCCTGCCCGTGATCATCTTTATCGAAAACAGGAGTGGGACATAGGCCACCCATGCAATGAGGGAAAAACCGTACTTGGGGAAGCTTGCCCCTGCCAGCACTCCCGACAGAATGGACAAAACCAGCGGCATCGCTAAACCTTTTTAACCCTCTTCCCGTCCTGCGCGCCGAGTATCGCCATGAACGTGTCCTCCTTTCCCCTCATCAGTGCGGCCATTCTCCCGCCCTTCGTATGATCGTAGCCGAGGAGATGGACGAACCCGTGGACAAACAGGGCCTCGAGCCTTCTTTCGACAGGCATCCCCGCGGCCGCGGCCTCTCTCCGCGCCGTGTCCACGGATATCACGATCTCCCCGAGTATAAGCCTGCCGTCTTCCGGGTCGGATTGATTCAACTGGAAGGAGAGCACGTTCGTCGTGCTGTCTTTATGCCTGAACCGCAGGTTCAATCCCTTCATCACGGGGTCATCGGCGAACACGACGTACACCCTGATGGCGTCGTCGAAAACCGCGGCAAACCTTTTCAGCCTGATCGATACTACCTTAAGACTGCCGCTATTTTTTTTGTATCTGGACGATATTTGAATATCCATTGGGCTTTGCGGGCGCGGTGTGGAATGTAAAGCCGGGGTAGTCGACCCTCTTGTGAAAGATGGCCGAGAGCACCTTTGCAAAGCTCTTTTTGATCTCGTTAAGATCGCTCAGGGCGAGCGTGCACTCATCGAGCTGTCCGTCCACGAACCTTGCGTTTACTATTTTCTCGACCATGGCTTTTATCTGGGCGGGGGTCGACTCCGTAAGCGTTCTGGAGGCGGCCTCGACCGCATCGGCGAGCATCACGATCCCGGCCTCCCTTGTCTGGGGCTTCGGCCCGGGGTAATGGTACTCCTCTTCCTGTATGTTTGTACCGTTTTTTTCCTTCGCCTTCTCGTAGAAGTATTTCACGAGACTCGTACCGTGGTGCTGCATGATGATATCGATGATCTTTTGCGGTATCTTGTTGGCCTTTGCAAGCTCCTTTCCCTCCTTCACATGGGATATGATGATAAGGCTGCTCATGCTCGGGGACAGCTTGTCGTGCTTGTTCGTCATGTACTGCTGGTTCTCTATGAAATAGTCCGGCATCCTTATCTTCCCGATATCGTGATAGTAGGAGGCGACCCTGGTCAGCAGCGGGTTCGCATGTATGGATGCGGCCGCGGTCTCTGCGAGGGTGGCGGTCATCATGCTATGGCTGTAGCTCCCGGGCGCAGTAACGAACAGGTCCTTTAACAGGGGATTCTCGAGGTTCGCAAGCTCGAGGAGTTTTATGTCGGTAACATAGCCGAACACGGACTCAAAGACGGGCGTAAGTCCTGTCACCAGTACGGCGGAGCTTATGCCGTTCAGGAACGCCATAGAGATGTCCACTATGAAGAGATTCGCCGGCTGATTGCCCTGGATAATCATAAACGTGCCGACAAGGAGTATATTGACACCCGATACGACGAGTCCTCCCTTTATTATCGACGACCTCTGTTCGCACTTTGCAAGCATGTGGGCCCCGACAACACCGCTTATTATATAGTAGACCGCCACGAAGACGTTGTTCGATACGGTTATTGCGCCCGCGAGGCCGGCAACGATGCTGAAGCCTATCGCTATCTCGGAATTCAGGATCAGCCTCACGATCATGCCCGTAAAGGCTATAGGGGCCGCATAGTAGTAGGCCTCCTGGGGAATGCTGAACGAGCCGATCTCGCTTACGCCCGTCAGCATGGTGGACAGCCGTGCGGTTAAGACCGCCATGATCAGCACCACCGAAAGAAAAACGCCGTCCTTGAATGCTATATGGAACTTTCTTATATTTTTCTGGGAAAACTCGAGCACCGAGAATATGACTATAAAGAACATCGCGGCATAAAACAGTACGAACACATACCACTTCTTGACGACCTCGCTGCTGCCGAGGACCTTCAGCTTCGCAAAGATGTCGCTGTCTATCCTTTCTCCTTCCCTGACGATGAGCTCGCCCTTTTTCAGGTGCATCGTTGCCGGCTTTATTGATGCCCTGACCTTCGCTATCGTGTTCTCGGTGAGCTCCCTGTTATACTTTACATCCGGAGCGATGAAGCTGATGAGGAAGTCTGTCAGTGTGATATGGTCCTCCATGGAAATGAACGGGAAGGCCTCGGATATATAGTCGAACATTATGTTCTTGGTGTCCTGGACGTCCACAAAGTTGTTGATATCATGTATGAACAGCCTGCCTATGCCCGGCGTTATGAGCACGATGCCGGTGGACGAGTAGTCCTGAATGTTCGTATCGTTCCCAATGACCTTGTACCTGTCGTAGAACTTCTGTATCACGCCAAGCAGGGCGTCCTCGTAGGTCCTGCTGAAGCCCTTCTTGCACAGGAACGCGATGGCGTCCGGCGACACGGACAGGCCCGAGACCTTTGAGGTATTGCTGTTGACCGCTTTTATGATGTCCGCGGTGTCCCTGTGGGCCGCGAGCATGTTCCTGCCGATCACGAAGATCGTGATAAGGGCGCTGTACATGCGCGGTCTTACAAAAGGATTGTATCTGAAGATCGGCGGCAGCCCTCTGATCAGCTTCTCCGTGTTGTTTTCCGTGCCTACGACATCGGCAGCCTCGATGTCCTGCGGCGAGTAGAGCGTCTGTTTTGCGATGTCTCCCTCGTGGTAGCGGGAGATGGTCCTCATATTTATTACCGGGGCTATGATGAAACCTATAATAAGGCTTACCAGCGCCACGCCTATTATCTTTACGATAGAGGGGTGCTCCCTCAATGGGGATACCCGGTGGATAAATCCCGTATAGTTGCCTTTAACTGCGGCTCTGGCTTTCGTGAGTAGGTTCATCGGTAGTTTTTATAATAGTCTTTCTTGCTGGTCTCTTTCGATTCATAGGCCCTGATTATTTCCTGAACGAGCTTATGCCTCACGATATCGACCTCCGAAAACCTCATGAACTTTATGCCCTCGATGCCGGAGAGCACTTCTATGCTCTCCACAAGTCCGGACTGCCTCTCTTTCGGGAGATCTATCTGTGTTATGTCTCCGGTCACGACCGCCCGCGAGCTGAACCCTATTCTGGTCAGGAACATCTTCATCTGCTCCGAGGTCGTGTTCTGGGCCTCGTCGAGTATTATAAAAGAGTCGTTGAGTGTCCTGCCCCGCATGAATGCGAGGGGGGCCACCTCGATCACGCCCTTGTATATCAGATCGTTTGCGCGGTCCTGGTCTATCATATCGTAGAGTGCGTCATAGAGCGGTCTGAGGTACGGGGAGACCTTCTCGAACATGTCGCCGGGCAGGAAGCCGAGCTTCTCTCCGGCCTCTATGGCAGGCCTCGTGAGTATGATCCTGTCGACCTCTTTCCTGATGAGCATGATAAGGGCCATCGCCATGGCAAGGTACGTCTTGCCTGTGCCGGCCGGGCCTATTGCTATGACGATATCGTACCTCTTGATGGCTTCGAGATACAGCTTCTGGTTAAGGCTTTTGGGGATGATCTTCCGCTTTTTAAGATTGATCAGCGAATTGTCGAGGAATATCGAGGTCAGGTCCACGGACTGGTCCTCGCGCAGGATGTCTATCGCGTGCAGGACGTCCCTGGGCCCTACCGCATACCCTCTGTCAGCGACCGTGTAAAGCTCCGTAAGGATCCTGTTCGCGAGCTCTATTGCGCTGTCCTCGCCGCTGTAGTTGACGATGTTCCCCCTTACATTGAGCCTTACCCCGAGATTGTTCTCTATGACTTTGAGGTTCTCGTTGTTGACACCGAATAAAACCCTCGCAAGCTCGTTCGACTCAAACACCTGTGTCGCTTCTTTTACTCTCATAACTTTTGCTGTATCCGGTCCTCACGGATATTCCGGTGCAAGGAGTACGTACCCCTCCCCCTCGATAGTATAATAGTATTCATTGCCATACGGGAATGTCAAATCCTTACTCCTTATAATATGAGTGTCAACCAATGCTTTTAAGGACGCCGGGTACGAGCCGTGCTCCAATTTATAGATCTCGAGCGCATTCGACAGCTTTATCCGCTGATACCTACCCATGTATCCCAGGATATGCACGTATGTCACGTCTACCCTCGATGCTGTCTGTCTGAAGGGGCTTATATCCGAGAAGTAAACGACTGCCGACAGTATACAAACGGTCAGTATGAGCATAAGGAGGGAGCCTGCTGCACTAAAGACGCCTGCGAGAACTGCGCTCCCCGGCGGCCTCATAGCGGGCACGCCCTGTGACAGGATGGCTATCCTGCCTTCATTCAGCAGTCTGTCAAGCTCGAGGACTACTTCGCTTTTGCTCAGCAGGCTCCTGTAATAGATGTCCAGCAGCGTGCTCTTATCGTTGACGAGCCCGATTATCGTGTCCCGAGAGGACTTTGTCTCTTCGGGGGAAGGCCGCTCGGGCCGGGGGGGGCCGACGGGCACAGACGCCTTTTCTATCCAAGACTCCTCTGGCACTGCGGCGGGTGCGTCCTCTTTGTCCCGACGTTGTCCGGCAGCGGGCCCCGCGGTCCCGTCTCTGCCAAAGACGAGGCCGTCGCCGTATACCCTGTTGATGTGCGACACCTCGTCCACGACCCTCAATGATTCCATCAGGACGAACTCCGCACTCATGGGCTCACAGAACCCCGGATTGTACTCCACCGTCTGGGGCTCGAACTCGTAAGAGCCCGTCTTCATGCCATGCATCCTGTGCAGGGATTCGTAGGTTATCGTCGCGATCAGCCTTTTGATCGGGGTCACCGGTACCGAGAACCGTTCCGGTATCAGGTATTCATTCAATCCTTCTTTCTTTACCGCATGGAGCAATACCTTCAACTGGCCGGTATCGATCAGGCCAGCCCTCATCAACCTGTCCGCGATATATCCAACGGCAGCGCCCGCCGCCGGCTTCCTTGACCGCTCGACTACGGGAATGATCCTTACGAGCCTTCCATTATCTATCATTATATCGAAGGCGCTTTTCTTGTCGCCGCTCCTGATATGGAGGACGCCGGTTGCCTGCTGGGACGTGATCATCTGGATGATGGACGCGACATCAAATGTGCCGAGCGAGCCCTTTAATACCATCCGGCCTCACTCCTTGCAGCGAGGAGAAGATTGAGCAGATACAGGGCCGCTGCGGCCACGAGCGTCACCGCTCTCAGGATCGGGAGGAATGGGTTGACCAATGGGGATATGGACGCTATTGGGCCGAACGAGCTCGCATACTCTACCACGGCATAGGCGAAGGCCGAGAGCACCAGCATACCCTTCACCGTTTCTCCCCTTATGATATATCCGCTGCCCGGCACAATGACAGAAGCGGCGGTGTTCATCACCTTCAGGCCCGTTTTCCACCTGCGTATGCGCCGGGTTATCTCAGTCTTTTTTTTGTTTTCCTTAATGTCTCTCTTTATGTGGAACCTGAGGCAATCGATACACAGGATGCGCACGTACTCGTCGTTCCTCCCCGGAGCGCCGTAGGGCCTGCCGCACGACTTGCACCGGAGCTGCCTCCCCAGCCTACCGGAGAGGGCAATCATGACAAGGAATATGCCCATGAAGCATACTGCGAGATACGGGAGATGTCCTGCGTCCGGCCATGCTATGAGCCTGCCCGTAATGAGCCTGGAGAGCTCCGCCGTCTTACGGCCTGAGAGCGTATTTATGAACATACCATAGGCGAGCGTCCCCGGGTTCGGCAGTGCGTCCGCGAATATCCTATTGTTGTTTGACTTGTCGTATACGGAGGCACGGTATGTAAAGGCCTCCGGATCTATCTTTTTTGCCTCATCGAGTTCG
Source organism: Deltaproteobacteria bacterium (assembly GCA_023381995.1). Classification (GTDB taxonomy): domain Bacteria; phylum JAMCPX01; class JAMCPX01; order JAMCPX01; family JAMCPX01; genus JAMCVD01. The sequence continues at coordinate 4,042 of JAMCVD010000046.1, read as the reverse complement.
TTTGTGCCTTCGAGGTCCGCCCTCATAAGATAGAGCTGCCCCATGTCATAGTGTGCCGGGAACGAATTGCGGTCTATCGTCACGGCCTTTCTGTAATCGTCCTCCGCGGCGGACGTGTTGCCCATCGCATACTCGAGGTTTCCGGCATCGCATAGGACCGCCGGCACGTTCCCGTATCCATTGTCCTCCAGTCTTTTATAGTAGACGGACGCCCTGTCGTATGCCCCGGTCCTTTTGTAATACACGCCTGCATAGAGGTTGCTGTAAAGATCGGAGGGATGGCTGTCCGCGAACGACGCGAGCCCGTTTATCCCGACGGGGGACAGGTCACCGTAGTTTATGGCCATGATGCCTGTGAACGGCTGTTCGGCAGGTCCCACGATGGTGGCAACCGCGACAAGAGAGACGTACGCCAACAGCGCGATGATAACTATGCATACCATGCTGAAGATACGCTCCGACAGCTTTTGATACGCAATCGTGGCCGTGAGCCAGAAGAGCAGGAGCCAGACCGGACCCATGCCAAAAAGCAGCGGCAAGGCGAGCACAAGAAGGGAAAAAAGGACGATGGTATACCCCGGGACGTACTCGGGCAGGGAGTCCCTCAAAAAGGTGCGGACCTGCGCGGAGTACCGCGCCATGAGCAGGAACGCAAAGATGAAGAACACGGCAAGCACGGTGATGGTCAGGTTTATGAGCCTGTTGGAAATGAACCTTATTATATTGTACGGATCTTCAAAAAAGGTCTCGATGCCCTTTAAAAGGTACATGCCCGCCCTCGGGTACTGGGCCACACCGGCCCCAAACATACTGTACGACATGACGAAGTAAGGATCCGGCATGGATGGGGACAGGACCATTGCGCTCCTGAGGAGCGCTTTCGAACGACCGCGGCCGTATTCGTAGAGCAGGGCCGAGCTGTACGGATAGAGGTTTACGAAGCCGCTGTCCAGCTTCAGCTCGTTCATCTGCTTGATATACCGGCCCGCAGTGCTGCCCGAACCAGCCGGCGACGTGTCATCGGTGATCCCCGAGCCGCTCCATATGTCGAGCAGGGCGTCCGTCAGGGTGGCCGGGGCACGCGAAAGGCCGAGGGCGGCGTAGGTCGTTCCTGATACCGTACCGGAGGTAATGCCGGACACGACGTTCGATGCGGACACGGCGAGCGAGGCTGTCCCGGTGATTGCAGGGTATTTTTGGAGCCTGACAGGCACCGGTAGCGACGTGGAGCAGGGGGCCCTTGTGGCCGGTACCAGTAAGATCATGAGCCCTGCCAAAACAACGGCGGCAAGCAATCTCCTGGCAAACCGAAATAAGCATGGAGCGGCTCTCAGCCGTACGGGCGCTCCGTAGCACATGCCTGCGAAAATGGCTCCGTACGCCCCGACGCGAAGGTGCACCCGTCCCATCAGGAACTCCAACCAGGTAAACATAGTAGTCTATAGTATACAGCAAATTTGCCGACTGGCAAGTCGTGGAACGATTGCTTTAAGGCCTGAACTTCTTCCAGTACCGTATGAGCCCAAGGGCGTTCATGTATGCCGGGTCCGCAAGCTCGTACTTCCGGTAAAGCTCCTCGGAGCCGTTTGCGTCTTCCACCATGCTCCTGAAATAGGCCTCGAACTCCTTCACGATGACGTCCTCCGGCTTCCCCTGCTTCAGCCTTGTACCGACCCAGTCCGTCCATCCGAGCAGCGTGTCTTCGAGCCTCTGGAGGTGCTCCCTCACGTCCCTGTATACGCCGAAGTGCGTGAGGTAGAGAGCGGAGGGATTTAGCATGCGCATCTTTTCTATGGAGCCCTGCCACATCTCGACGTTGATGTCCGGCGGTGGCGTGGGCGCGAAGACAGGCCCATCCTTTATGCGGATGCCGCCCGCATCGCCCGTGAACAGCATGCCGTCGATAAGATAGATGTTGTGGTGCGACGCGTGGCCCTGGGTCTCGAACACCTGCACCCTGACCCCGCCTATCTCTACGACCTCGCGGTCCACCGTCGGATGTATGCGGTCCGCGGATATGGGCATGGAACGCCCCCAGAGCCTGTCCATATCGTCTTTGTAGATCTGCTTCGCGGACGCGAGCAGCCTGGACGGATCCGAAAGGTGCCGTGCGCCGTTGCTGTTTACGAACACGGTTGCACCGGCGTCCGCAAGGTGCCACGCAGAGCCGGCATGGTCGAGGTGGATATGGCTTACGAATACCGCCCTTACATCCCTCTCCGAGTGGCCGTACCGCTCCAGCGATCCGGTAAGGTTCTTATACACGGTGTCCGGTCCCGTCTCGATCAATATCGGCCCTTCGCCGGTCTCTATCAAAAAGCACGCAATTGTCTCCGGCTCGAAGAAACCGAGGTCTATGATCTTAATGCCCATCTATGCCCCCCTGAAAATTCCCGCGGTGCTGAGCAGGATGCCCTCCGCTGTCCTGCGGTAGGTCACTGGTATTCCGTTCGACCTTTCCGCCTCCGAGTTGTCCGCACGCCGCATCTATCTCCTCGCCGTGCGTCGTCCTTACCATACAGACTATATTGTGGCCCAAAAGGTATTCCTGGAAGGCCTGCACCCGGTCGTCGTCCGGTCTCTCATAATCGGCACCACGGTGTCTGTTGAGCGGGATCAGGTTTACCTTGAAGGGGAAGTCCCTTGTGAGCTTCGCAAGCTGTATGGCGTGCCCGATGCCATCGTTGACGCCCTTGATCATGACGTACTCGAACGTAATCCAGCCTTTCCTCTTCTTATGGTAGTCCTTCAGGACATCGATCAATTCGCCGAGCGGATATCTGGAGTTTATGGGCATCATGGCCGTCCTCGTATCATCGTACAGCGCATTGAGCGATACTGCGAGGTTCGCCCTGGACTCCCCGATGAACCTCCGTATCTGGGGGACGAGCCCGGCCGTCGACACCGTTACCCTCCGATGGGAGTATTGATACCCGTACTCGGACGTCAGGACGTCTATTGCCCTCAGGGTATTGTCGTAGTTCGCGAAGGGCTCGCCCATGCCCATGAACACGATATGCGATACGGGGGTACCGGGGTTCTCGGCCTGGACGAGCTCGAGCTGGCACGTGATCTCGGACACGCTCAGGTTCCTTTTGAAGCCCTTAATGCCGGTAAGGCAGAACCTGCACCCCAGCGCACACCCGACCTGTGTCGACAGGCACAGTGTATGCCACCTGCCCATCGGGATGAGCACAGACTCTATCGAATACCCGTCGCTGAGCATGAACTGGTACTTCGTCGTCCCGTCCCGGCCGGTCTGCCGGGCGAGGGGCTTCAGCGAGCCGATCTCGAAATGCTGCGCAAGCAGGAGCCTCGAAGGCTTCGATATGTTCGTCATTAGACCGAAATCCGTGGCGTGTCTCTTATAAAGCCACACGAATATCTGTCCGGCGCTGTACGCAGGCATGCCGAGCCCCTTGAGCGCCTGCTCAAGCTCCCTGAAAGACAGCGATTTGATATCGGTCCTCTGCATGACCCCTGCGCAGTCCCTCTCAGCCCATCTCCATCTCGGAAAAGAAATAGGGTATTTCTGCGGCCGCGCTCTCCGGGCTGTCCGAGCCGTGCACGATGTTCTTCTCGATGTCCGACGCATACATGTTCCGTATCGTCCCCCCGGCGGCCTTTTTCGGGTCTGTTGCGCCCATGATGTCCCTGACCCTGTCTATGACGTCCTCGCCCTCCAGTACCATGGCGACGACGGGCCCGGAGGACATGAAGGTCGTAAGGCTGTCGAAGAACGGCCTGTCCTTATGTACCCTGTAAAAGCCCATCGCCTTTTCCTTTGTAAGGCAGAGCATCTTGATGCCAACCACCCGTATGCCCTTTTCTTCAAACATGGACACGACCCTGCCTATGACCTGTTTTCTGACGCCGTCCGGCTTTATGATCGAAAGCGTTCTCTGCACATTGCCTCCTCATACTTAATAGTGGATTCTTTTTCGGTTCCTCTCCCCTTTGTGATCATGAAGAAAGAGTTTTCTCCTCTGCTCGTAAAACAAAGCTCTTTTCGGTAAAGGGGGGTACGACCCATAACGTCTCC
>JAMCVD010000054.1 GCA_023381995.1 Deltaproteobacteria bacterium | reverse complement strand
CCTCTTAAGTTGATTTGATATGTTTGTAACGGTTATTACAAAAATTATTGGCTCACTTTGCGAAAAGCTTGTAACTTGTTCACCTGCAGAATCTAAAGCCATGAATCTCAACATCTAAGCCTGTCGCTATTCTACTTGACTTGAGAAACCGGTCGCTGTCCCTATTTTCCGGCTCCCTGCGCTACCTTGTAAATTTACTTCCCTTGTATTATGTTAAAACAGCAGGAGAAAAAAATATGTCACCTATAGTAAAAAATAAAAAAGTAAGTGATATGACTATAAGGGAATTTCAACAGATAATAAAAGAAACCATTTATGAAGTTATAGATCCGGATTATGGGTTAGAATTAAAACCTGAGTTTGTAAAAAAATTAAAAGCATCGCTGAAATCTAAAAAGCGGATACCGGTGGAAACCGTGGCAAAGAAATTAGGTCTTAATTGGTAAATGTATAGACTTGATTTCAGTGAGGAGGGGGAAGCCTCCTTTGCATCATTAGATAGAGCAATAAACCAACAGATATTGAATAAGCTTAAATGGCTCATTCAAAATATTGATACCATTAATCACAAAAAACTAAGAGGAAACCTTTCGGGGTTATATAAATTACGCATAGGTGATTGGAGGGTAATCTATGAAATTGATCGGTCTGCCTAGGTCATAACCATTCACAAAGTAGGACACAGAAGGGATATTTACAAATAGCTTGATCATTAATAGGGAGTATATCCTATGTCTGGGCTGACCACTTGTTTTCCTAATCTATTTTAACCGGGCGCTGTCCCTATTTTCCTCTTAAGTTGATTTGATATGTTTGTAACGGTTATTACAAAAATTATTGGCTCACTTTGCGAAAAGCTTGTAACTTGTTCACCTGCAGAATCTAAAGCCATGAATCTCAACATCTAAGCCTGTCGCCATTCTACTTGACTTGAGAAACCGGTCGCTGTCCCTATTTTCTATTCAAAAAGGCTGGGTGCGTGCGGAAAGATTTGATTTTTCCCTGAATAAGTGCTTATATGTAATATATATGGCTTACAAAACTAATGCAAAATCGATAGCATCAATATATCCTTTAATCACGTATCACGAGCGCGGTCTAATCTGGGAAAGAGCTCGAGGCATGTGGAAACATAAGAAATCTGATCCCATACTGGAATTAAAGAAAATGCGAAAAGAATGGGATCGGCAATCTTCAAACACTTCAAAATAGCCTCGTGTATACGCTTGATACAAATGCAATCATTTATTATCTGAAAGACGAACCGGGTGTTGTCACAAGCTTAAATACTATCTTTACTCAAAATGTTCCCATTTATATATCAACGATTACCGAGATAGAGCTTTTTGGATTCTCTAAACTCAGCGAGCAGGAAACAGCACAAATAGAAGCTATTTTAAGGACAGTGGCCATTATACCGGTAGATTCACGCATTGCCCGGACAGCAGGATTCATACGTCGTAATTATCATATAAATATTGCTGACAGCACTATAGCTGCTACAGCCCTTTTTACGGGAACTACTTTACTGACACGGAACATCCGTGATTTCCGTAAGATTCCAAATCTTTCTTTACAGAAAGTTTAATTTTTAAGCAGGCCGGGCCGCCATTCTTCTCGACTTGAGAAACCGGTCGCTGTCCCTATTTTCCCTATTATGCGACCCTTTTCCCGGTTTTGAGTATTTCCTTTATATAGGGATTTGTTTTATCAAAATCCGTTCTGGCAAAAGAATGAGGCTCTATTCGTAAATCGATATCTTTTGTAAATTTGAGAAGCTGGACATCTTCAATAAAACCGTCAATGTTATCCTTATCCCAGAAAACAGCAAGGTCTATATCGCTGTCTTTACTATGACTGCCTTTTGCATAAGAACCAAACAGATATATGTGCCATATCGGTATATTGTTTTCCCGCAGGATCTTCAGATATTTCCGGATAACTTGATCGATCGGTCTTAAAATGTTTTTAACAGCCATGTTCTAAACTCCTTAATCTTATTCATATACTCTTCCGCAAAGCTCTTCGTAGCTTTTTTATAGAACCTTTGTTTGTAATCCGGATAACGTGCTTTCAAGTTAAAGGTGGTAACTTCCAACAAAAAGTCTTTCTGTGAATCTGAAAGGGCAAGCCCTGACCGTTCTGCTATTTGTAACAAGTGATGAATCTGCGGGGCATTATTATCAACAACCTTCACATAGTAGGCCTTCAACAGTTTTTCAATAACAAGGTGACCTACAAACAACGTCCATACATAATGACCATTGTTAAAGAGGCTGTCCATTGCCTTAAAATCAATATCTGATGAATCAAGCCAGTATTTTACAATTTCATCCTTTTTCATTGCATGAGCTCCAGATCATGTAGTTGTATATCACATAACGTAATGGATATTCAATCTGTAGGGGCAGGGCTTGCCCTGCCCTGATTGCATCGTTCTGTCCTTAGTTTCTTATTTAATGATTTTCATAAGTTTAAGGAAATGTTGAACGGTATCAGTGTTCAAAAAGATCGCCGTCAAAATGCCTATAATGCACAAAACCACTATGGTCTCCACAAATGAGTATGCTTTTTCTTTAGCGAGTTGATTTTTCATATTGAGCCACATATAAGCCTCCTTGTAACAGGTAAATAAGATACCTGCTTCTGATCATAAGACGCAAAAGGACGGGATTTTTTCGGAGGATAAAGATAAAATTTAAAGAAAAGAATTTAAGTGCTCTAATGAGGTTGACACATATAGTGTTTACTTATATCTTATCGTATAATCATGAAGAAGTTGAATATTAAATGAAAAGTGACTTTTATTTTAGCAGGCATGCTAAGAAGCAGATGAAATGGAGAGGCATAACGCAAGATGAGGTTATAGAAACAATAAGCAGCTATGACAAGATTGAGAATTCCATAAACCGGAAACAATAGAAAGAATGCATACAAACATATAGGGGAAAAATACTTAAAAGTTACATTTACAGAAGAACTTAATAAGGTTATAATTATCACTGCAATATTGAAGGAAAATAAATGAAGATAGAGTACGACAAAGAAGTTGATTCCCTGTATATACGTATACAGGAAAAAAAAGTGACAAGAACAAAAGAGCTTGAAGAAGGTATAAATATCGATTTAGATGCACAGGGTAAACTAATCGGTTTAGAAATCATTGGCGTTACAGAACGGTATCCTCTAAAAGATATTTTCAATATCTCCACCGAAAATCTGATTCTTAAGGACTTAAGACATTAAGATATTTTCTTTATCTTCTTTGTACTGTTTTGCTTGAATCTTCTGGAGCAAGATCTTAAGTTCCTTGCTCAATGCCGGTTTCAGAGGTTTTAATCTGCCAGCAATCTGCCGGGCTTGTTTATAATCGCCTTTGATCAGGTACAGCATGCCGAGGTTATCAAGCATGTCTCTATCCTTCGTGTTCCCCGGTTTGTGTAATGTGTAGACGCGACCCCGTCTCTTACCCGGGTATTATGCGACCCTTTTCCCGGTTTTGAGTATTTCCTTTATATAGGGATTTGTTTTATCAAAATCCGTTCTGGCAAAAGAATGAGGTTCTATTCGTAAATCGATATCTTTTGTAAATTTGAGAAGCTGGACATCTTCAATAAAACCGTCAATGTTATCCTTATCCCAGAAAACAGCAAGGTCTATATCGCTATCTTTGCTATGACTGCCTGTTGCATAAGAACCAAACAGATATATGTGCCATATCGGTATATTGTTTTCCCGCAGGATCTTCAGATATTTCCGGATAACTTGATCGATCGATCTTAAAATTTTTTTAACAGCCATGTTCTAAACTCCTTAATCTTATTCATATACTCTTCTGCAAAATCTGATGAATCAAGCCAGTATTTTACAATTTCATCCTTTTTCATTTCATGAGCTCCAGATCATGAAGTTATATATCACATAACGTAATGGATATTCAATCTGTAGGGGCAGGGCAAGCTGCCCTGATTGGAATCGCGTGGTTAAACATTGTTCAATATCCAGGGCTGATCCTATGCCTTTATTATAGTTTCTTTAAAGCAGGAAGCATAAATTCAATATTTCTTTTTCTGAAAGAAGGGTCCTTCCAATCATTGCCGGTTATACTTTTGCGGCATCTTTTACTTCCACACTTGCAAATCATCTTAAAGTTAGGATTTGATTCTGCCAAACCATAATCGTAGGTTAATTCTTCTCCCTTTTTGATATTTCTTATGGCAATGAAATCTCCATTTTTGTTAAAACCTATATTCCCTTCACATGAATGGTTCATATACCATTCAACTGATAGTTTGTTAAAGTTCAAATTATCTGGAGGAATAAAACCTTTGAGTGTCCCTATACAAAAAGCCCGGATCTTATTCTGAATATCTTTACTGTAGTGTCGATATTCTCTCCAAGGGATGATATCTTTATAATCGTTTTTATTAATTCCCTCCGCGATCTTTTCATCTTTTTTAATATTGGCAGCCGCAAACACACCGATTTCACCTCTAAGGAATTTAGACGGTTTTAGCTCTATTATAACTTTATTTGCTTTTTGAATTTTCTGGTTCATTTACGACCTTTCTGCTTCAAAAAATTTATTTTCATATTTTTTGAAATCTGCTTCAATACTTTCTTTCGTTGTTTTCATTTCCTTTTCTTCCATTTTGATTAAGCGTTTATAAATTTCTTCTATATCCGCATAGAGGGTACAATCGGGTTCTGTTGTCCATTTTCTTCGTAGATTTGTAATTATATCTCTCTCTTTGAGAGAGTAATAATAACGTTCTATATACCATCCTGTAACATGCCACACCGATTCTTTATCGAGAATTCCCAATTGAACAAGCGAGCATACCTTTTCTAAATATTCTAAAAGTTCCTCTATTACCGATAAATCTTCATCAGTTAAATCTTTTTTATCCTTTATAATACCACAGACCTCTGCTCTGCAATCTAACATTGTTTTACTATTCCATTCCTTATCTAAATCTAAGAGAGCTTGCAATTGTATTTGCTTATTAAGCTTGCTAACTTGCCACCAAACAAATAAGGCCGTTATTACTGCAATTATAAGTGTAAAAAATGTAATCCAATTAAAGTTCATTTTTTATGCCTTTTCGATTTGTCCTTGCTGTATATTTTACTCATCAGTTTTTTAATTAAAGGGGAATGCCGGTCTGCTTCCTTTATTAGATCAGCACATTTTAGAGCTTCTGTTTTCTCCCTGTGCTTTAAGTATAATAAACCGGCATTATAAAAATCATCGCATGCTGTTGTTGGAAAATCTAATACCCAATACACTAACCCACGATTATAATATGCAGCACTCTCCGCAGGATCAAGTTTTATTACCTCTGTATAATCATCTATTGCATGATAATAATTATCATTTGCCACATCCTTACTTTCATAATTTGATGATAAATTATCTGCCCAATTTTTATAAGTGTTACCACGATCAAAATAATTCAATGAAGCTAACAGGGAGTTTGCGGGAGTTAGTTCTATTGCTTTTGTAAAATCATCTATTGCTTCCTGATATTCATGAAGCTTAACACTATAAATGTGCCCAAGTGCGTTGTAGGCCTCAGCATCATCATAATAGTATCCATGTGAGAAATAGGTACCACCATCATCTGGTTTTAGTTCTATCACTTTTGTATAGTCATCTATTGCTTCATGATAGTCATCTAGTGATTCGAAAATCTTAGCACGGTTAAAATAAGCATCGGAATTATCAGGCTTCAACGCTATTACATTGGTATAATCATCTATTGCTTTCTGATATTCGTGAAGCTCGTCACCATAAATACGCCCACGTGCACGATAAGCCTCTGGGTAGTCTGGTTTTAGTTCAATCACTTTTGTATAGTCATCTATTGCTTTCTGATAATTATCTAAAAGAAGCTCATATGTGTTCGCACGTTTAAAGTAAGCCTCCACGTAATCTGGATTTATCTCTATTGCTTTTGTGTAATATTTTATTTCCAATAGGCCTATTTTCTCTTTTTTTTGCCTTTGTTTTTGATCGGTTGCTATCCATATCAAACGGTTTTCTTGGTCTATTTTTTCTGCCTTCTTAAACCATTCTTCTGCTTTTCGATCTTTTTCCAATTCTTCATCGGTCTTTTTTGTTTGAGAATTAGTGAAGGTTTTACCCTGCATGCTTGCGCTCGTAGTTACCGTAACACCTGTTACTACCCTTTGTGTACTTGTATTGGGGGTTAAGTTAATGCCTTCTCCTTTCTTTTGAGGCTGTGTAGTTGAGGTTTGGCCGGCATAGCACAGCGCTCCACTTAACATAATACTTAGCAATAATGATGAAACTAATAACCGCTTCATATTTCCTCACTTTTTATTATAACCAATCATACCATCTAACCAGGAATATCAATATTCCTTTATATCTATTAAAATCCTGGGATTTTTTCGGAAGAGGGTTCACTTAACCCCTGTAGCCCCCTTATCAGGGGGCATGTAAGGGAGGGTTTTCGGAGGGTAGCTATCTGCATAGGTTGTGATTATCAAGGCCGGTACAGGGGTGGTGGAACCAGTAGGATATTATTTTAACTGCCTGATGTCTGGTAATATTGCCGGCTTTAACGGCATAGTACAGTTCCAGTTCGAGCTTGTCTTTAATCTTTGCCTGCCGGATCGGTTGGGGCCAGATGTTGCAGGGATTGTTCGACCCACCGATAGAGAGCGGGATAAGATGGTCAAATTCATAGTGTTTGTATTGTTGAGGCTTGATGTTATAGAGTATGGCGATTTCGTTCTTTTCGTGCATAGTGACATGCCTTTTGCAATAAGGGACAGGCGGGTCATATCTCAGCCCTGCAAAATCTTTTGAGGTAGTCGTACAAAAGCAGCCTGGGGTAGCAGCGGGTGCATATATTGTTCCAATAGCCTCATGGATTTTTAAATAGTGTGTCTGTGATAGGGTTTTTGCTTGGTTATTGAGCCGGTTGTTTTGAGTAAAACCCATTGAATTCGAAGCAAACATTCCTACCAAAAGAAACATGGTTGCTGTTTTAAATAACTTTTTCATAACTCCTGCTTTTACCCCGTTAGAAGTTAGGCGGCTTATAGCTATTTGCCTCCATGAAATATCCCGCCTCTGATTGAGGAACTTCTAACGGGGTTTACTATATAAGACGCAAAAGGACGGGATTTTTTCGGGAGGTGTTCATTTCAAATTAGCCGACATGGTATGAAAGCCTTTACCGGAAGATTATATTTTGATTTATACTGCTTATTATGAACTATAAACCGGACATCCATCATCGCAGAGCTATTCGCCTGAACGGTTATGATTATTCCCAGGCAGGTGCATATTTTGTGACGATATGCAGCCAGGGCAAAGAGCCTATTTTTGAGAATATAAACATAAAACAAATTCTTGTGGACGAATGGCATTCCCTTGCACATCGGTTTCCAAACATCGAACTGGATGAGTTTGTTGTGATGCCAAACCATGTACATGGGATAATCGTGATTGGATCTGTAGGGGTAGGGCTTGCTCTACCCTCGAAAGCAGGGCTTGCTCTGCCCAACAACATATCAAATACAGCAAAGGGCGAACCAAGGCTCGCCCCTACACAGGAACACAAAAATAATACGGGTGGAACAAACCCCGGCAGTACATTAGGAGACATTATTTGTGCATTTAAATCAAGAACCGCAATTCACATTAATCGCTACCGTAACACCCATGGCAAACCCGTCTGGCAGCGCAATTATTACGAGCACATAATCAGGAGTGAAGCTTCCATGAGGAGGACTCGCGAGTACATAGTAAACAACCCTATGAGATGGGATATCGATGTTGAAAACCCGATAAACAATAAGATTACAATGGCAAGGGATTATTATAATAAAATCTTTTAAAGAATTTCTAACATTATTACTTATTTTTTTTATTCTGCACTTTGTTTATCCTTTGCAAAAGTAATTCAAGTTCCTTGCTCAATGCCGGTTTCAGAGGTTTTAACCTGACGGCAATCTGCCGGGCTTGTTTATAATCGCCCTTGATTAAGTAGAGCATGCCGAGGTTATCAAGCATATCTATATCGTCGGGCTTTATGCCGAGTCCCCGCTTATATGTTTCCAGAGCAAGGTTGTACTGACCGATATCTTCATAACCCACGCCCAGTGAATATAGTGCATCCGTATTTTTAGGATTGATTGCTATGATTTTCTTGTACAGAGAGATTGCCCTGTCTTCCTGTCCCTTATTGTAATAAAGGTCTGCAAGCTCAAGCCCTGCATTCTCATTGTATGGATTAAGGGCGAACGAGCGCTCGAGATTGTTTATCGCACTCTCAGTTTTGTTGTTGCTGATTGCAAGCATGCCCTGCATGTAATAACGGGTTGCATCCGTTGATGAGGTACCAGTGATCTCCGATAAAGGTATTACCTTTGCTGATTGTGGTATATTCTTTATAACATCCGAGCCAAATGCAAGATATCCGTTATCAGCAAGCATTGGAGACATACCTACAATCCCGCCGCTATTGTTGATGACAACACCATAATCACCCGGTTTTGAAATAGTTATTTCGATCAGGTCTACTTCCTTATTGGGAGAGGTAGATTTAACAGCCCTTACAGTTTTAAGATAACCCTGCGAGGTCTGAAAACTAGTGCTTATGGCTATAACCTTCTGGTCCGGCTTTGAACTGCTTAATGCGGCATAAGGAAGGCCTTTGCCGTTGACCTTAAGTGCCACAAGCCCTTTTGACTTATCAAGGTATACAAACCCATCTCCGCGATATACTTTATTCATTATGTCCGCATCAAAGGTTGCTGCACCTACAACATCAGAAGCTTTTGTATATATCACGCCATCCTGATTTGCTACAACCCCAAGCCCTTTTTTTATAACTCTGCCGTTTGAATCCAGTGCCTTTAGCTGTACTACATAATCCGGGATGAGGGATCTATGGCTGTGCGAGGAGATCAGTGATGCAATTGCAATAAGCAGGACAGCGGTTGAAAATGCGTAGACAAAGGACCTGCTTTGGAAAACACCCTTTATCCATTCATAAACCCGAAAAAGGGCTGATACTTTCTGCTCGTTTATCTTTTCCAGATCTTTCTCAAGCCCTGACTCTGCTTTCCGTACTATGGACAGGGTATCTCTCAATTCAACCAGCCTCTTCATGCAATGAGCGCAGGAACCTATATGCTGCTGAATCTTAGACGCTTCTTCTCCGGATAGCTTATTCTCTATATACATACCAAGAGTGTTTAACGGTATGCACTCAGGTGTGCCGAGTTCCGCCTCTTTGAAAAATGCCTGTTTTAGCTGTTTTTCAAAATCTTCCATAGTTGCCTCTTTTTAGTAAGACGCTGAATGCCCTTCCTTTTTCGGACTTCATTTCATCTTGTCCTTGATTTTCTGCTTTATGCTGTCAAAACGCGTAGCAAGTGTACTTATGGGTATATTGAACTGCCGCGAGATTTCTTCATACTTATATGCCATAAGATGCATAAAAAAGGCTTCCTGTTCCTCCGGCCTGTAGTCTTGCAATACTTCCTGTGTTTTTTGCATCAATTCCCTGCTTTCCGACGGGTCATCGCCCGGTGAAGGAGGATCCGGATCAGCCTGCACATCATCCAAATAATCTGCCGGTTTCATCTTCTTCTCTCTGAAAAGGCTATTTATCTCGTTGACGGTTATCCGCTTTAAGTATGCTGAAAATTCATACACTGTCTTGCCGCTGAATCGCTTCAATCCGCTGCGTGCAAGTTTGAAATTGACTGTCTGGATTATATCTTCGACGTCCTCTTCAGTCAGAGATGGGGTGTATCTTCTGGCGATCTGCGAGGTAATCAAGCCGATGTATTTGTACAGTGCGGAGCAGGGCACTGACAGTCTATCGATACAATCGCGTATAAGCTTGAGCAGTATGTGCTCATCCATAGCCATGGAATTACCATAGCATCAAGCTCAAAAAACACAATAATTAGAATGTGCGTCGGAAAAGGGTAAAGAGGGACAGCACTGCGCCCGTTCCCTTATGCCGTCATGTACGCATCGTTGAGCTTCTTTATGCGGTCCCTCAACTCCGCGGCCTTCTCGAACTCGAGCGCCCGTGCGGCCCTGCGCATTTCCCTCCCGAGCTCCTTGAGCAGAGCGGGTATCCTGTCAGGACTCACATACTCCTCTCCGCCCTCTGCCGTGGCGATCGGGACAGTGTAATAGTCCTGCTCGTAGAGGGACGTGCGTATCTCCAGGATGTTCTTCTTTATCGTCTCCGGCACTATGCCGTTCATCTCGTTGTACACGAGCTGCCTCTCCCGTCTCCTGTTCGTCTCGCTCACCGCGTCCTGGATCGAGCGGGTCATGACGTCCGCAAAGATGATCACCGTGCCGTTCACGTTCCTCGACGCCCTCCCGATCGTCTGGATCAGCGAGCGGGTCGATCTCAAAAACCCCTCCTTGTCCCCGTCGAGTATCGCGACCAGGGACACCTCCGGCAGGTCGAGCCCTTCCCTGAGCAGGTTTATGCCTATCAGCACGTCGAACTTGCCCAGCCTTAGGTCCCGTATGATGTCCACCCGCTCGAGGGTCTCGATGTCCGAATGCATGTACTTCACCCTGATACCGAGCCCGGCGTAGTACTCGGCAAGTTCCTCGGCCATACGCTTGGTCAGGGTCGTCACGAGCACCCGCTCCTTGTTCCTGATGCGGTCCCGTATCTCGGCGAGCAGGGTGTCCACCTGGTTCGCGGCACTCCTGATGACGATCCCCGGATCCGCGAGACCGGTTGGCCTGATTATCTGCTCCACCACCCTACCCCGTGACTTGGCCAGCTCGTAGTCGCCGGGGGTCGCTGACACATACACGGCCCTGCTCACCCTCCGCTCGAACTCCTGGAACCTGAGCGGCCTGTTGTCCAGAGCGGAAGGCAGCCTGAACCCGTACTCGACCAGCGTCTTCTTGCGGCTGCGGTCGCCCTCGTACATACCGCCTATCTGGGGGACGGTGATGTGGCTCTCGTCGATGAAGACGAGGAAGTCCGGAGGAAAGTAATCGAGCAGCGTGGGGGGCGGCTCCCCCGGAGCCCTGCCGCTGAGGTGGCGCGAGTAGTTCTCTATGCCCGTGCAGTACCCCATCTCCTCGAGCATCTCGATGTCGTACAGTGTCCTCCTCTGCAGCCGCTCGGCCTCGAGCTGCCGGTCGGCCTGCCGCAGTTCCCTCAGACGGTCCGCGAGCTCCTGCTTGATGTCCTCTATCGCGTGCCGGAGCGCACGTTCCTCGGTAACATAATGGCTCGCCGGATAGACGACGACCCGCCTGGGCATGTCCTTCTTCACGCCCCTCACCGGGTCGAAGGTGTAGATCGTATCCACCGTGTCCCCGAAAAACTCTATATGGATCGCGAGGTCGCCCTCGTAGGCGGGGAACACCTCCACGACGTCGCCTATCACCCTGAAGACGCCCCTGTAGAAATCGTAGTTGTTCCTGCTGTACTGTATCCTGACGAGACTGCGGATGAACTCGTCCCTGTCCAGCTTCCTGCCTGTCTCCGCATAGGCGAGCATACCCTTGTACGCCTCCGGCGAGCCCAGGCCGTAGATGCACGACACGCTCGCGACGATTATCACGTCCTCCCTCTCGAGCAGGGAGTGCGTCGCGGAGTGCCTCAGTTTATCGATCTCGTCGTTGATGGACGCGTCCTTCTCGATGTACGTGTCGGTCTCCGGTTTGTACGCCTCCGGCTGATAGTAGTCGTAGTAGCTCACGAAGTATTCCACCGCGTTGTGCGGGAACAGGTCGCGCATCTCGGTGTAGAGCTGTGCGGCGAGCGTCTTGTTGGGCGCCATGATAAGGGTGGGGATCTGTACCTCCTGGATGACGTTGGCCATGGTAAAGGTCTTGCCGGAGCCGGTCACGCCGAGCAGGGTCTGGTGCCTCTCGCCCCTCAGGAGGCCATCCACAAGACCTCGGATCGCGCCTGGCTGATCGCCGCTCGGCCTGTAGCTGGAAACTAACTGGAACTGACCCATGGTATTGATAACGTAGTATCCTGCCACGCACAAAGTCAACCGGCGCCAGCCCTGTCCCCGGATAGGCATGCGGCGCCGTGTCCTTTCCTCTGTCGACTTGATATTTTGGAAATAATCTGTAAACTGTTCAGAGGAGACAATGGAACGTGTCGGAGCTAAAGACAAGGGACGAGATTATGGGCATACTGAGGCCCAGGTGGATCAATTCCGAGCCGCTCATCGTGTCGGTCGGCGACGATGAGAGCAATGGCTCCATCTATGTCATCAACAAGTCATTGAAGAACAAGCCCATGCTCATAGACTTCTGGGAGTACACCTGCATCAACTGCATAAGGATGATCCCGTACGTCAGCGAGTGGCACAAGAGGTACGCGGACAAGGGGCTTGTGATCATAGGCGTACACACCCCGGAGTTCAGCGTGACGGCGGGCAGGGAAAACCTCGAGCACGCGATCCGCAAGCTCGGCATAACGTACCCGGTCGTGATGGACAACGACTACGGCCTGTGGACGGCGTTCCACAACAAATACTGGCCGCGAAAGCTCCTGTTCAACTCAAGACTCGAGGTAATACATGATCACGCCGGGGAAGGCGGCTATGCGGACTTCGAATCGAAGATACAGCACGCCCTGCTCGAATCGGACCCCGGGGTCACGCTGCCCGGCATCATGGAGCCGGTGAGGGACAGCGACGTCCCGGGCACGAGGAGCTACCCCGTCACGCCGCAACAATACTTCGGCTTCATCAGGGGGAAGATAGGGAACGCCGAAGGCTACAACAAGGACAGCGAGCCCGTCGCATACAGGGTGCCGGAGCGGATCGAGGAAGACACCGTATACCTCGAAGGCGTATGGGCCGCAACGGAAGAGAGCGCCATAGCCACCGCGCTCCCCTCGTCCATAAAGCTCGTCTACAGGGCCGCCAGGATGGACGCAGTCATGGCAGCGCCGGAGGGACATATCATAAAGGTATACGCCCGGATCGACGGAGAGCCCGTAGACAGGCGCTCCAGCGGAGAGGACGTCCTCTACGACGGGGCGGGGAGCTACGTACCGGTACGGGAGCCGAGGCTGTACAACATCACGAAGGACCAGCCCTATAAAAAGTACACGTTGACGCTGTCCCCGGACAGCATCGCCATCGAGACGTTCGCGATCACCTTCGTATCGAGCGTCGAGCCGAACTAACGATGGGAAACATAGCCCGACTGTCAGATGATCTCGCAAGCAAGATAGCCGCCGGAGAGGTGATCGAGAGGCCCGCGTCCATCGTAAAGGAGCTCATGGAGAACTCGGTAGACGCCGGCGCTGGCTCGATCTCGGTCGAGCTGGGCAACGGAGGCATCGACTACATCAGGGTAAGGGACGACGGGGACGGGATCCTTTCCGAGGACATGGGGCTTGCGGTCCAGAGACACGCGACGAGCAAGCTCCGCAGCGAGCTCGAGCTCTACGAGATAGAGACGCTCGGCTTCAGGGGCGAGGCGCTCTACAGCATCGGGGTCGTATCGGAGCTCGAGATCGTCACACGGCACAGGACAGAGGCCATGGGCACGCGCCTGGGCATCAGGGGCGGCACGGTGACGGACAGGTCCGCGGTGGCGCACGACAGGGGGACGTCCGTCACAGTATCGAGCCTCTTCTTCAATACGCCTGCACGGAAGAAATTCCTCGGCTCTGCCCAGGCCGAATACAGGGCGTGCCTCGACGTCGTCGACAGATTCATATTCGGCCACAGCGATATAGGCATACGGCTCGTCCATAATTCGAGGGAGAGCTTCACTATACAGCCCGCGCCGGTAGACATGCGCGCCGTCCTGAGGATAGACCAGGGGTTGAAGGACAGGCTGTACGGTGTGGCCTATGACAACGGTATCCTGAGGGTCGACGGGTTCGTGTCCGACCCGGACTACACCACCAACTCTTCGAGGTTCGTCTATCTGTTCGTCAACAAGAGGTACGTTATCGACAAGTCGCTCGTCTATACGATAACGGGCGCATACTCGACCTCGCTCGGGAGGGGAAGATATCCCGTCGCAATAATGAACCTGTCCATACCCCGTCACTTCGTCGACGTGAACGTCAATCCGACGAAGACAGCGGTAAAGTTCTCCGACAAGGCCATGGTGTACGATGCGCTCGGCAGGGCGGTAAGGGACACGATCGACAGGAGGTCTGTCGCGTACAGTGCCCCAGACCCGGGGACGGACCGGGACGTCTATAGAGGCGAGACAAAGGAGGCCTCCGCTGCGTACGCGGCACGGGTCCAGAGGCCCGATGTCCGGGACCCGGGGCACTCCACCATGGGCCGTGCCACGGCGGGCAGGTCCGTCCACCCGTCGCCCCAGCAGGACCTCGTCAGGAAGGGGGAGTTCTCCTCCTTGAACGTCCATGCGCAGTTGGACGCGACCTACATCATAGCGTCCTCACCGGACGGCATGGTCCTCATAGACCAGCACGCGATGCACGAGAGGCTCCTGTTCGAGGGACTCGTAAGGGACTCGCGGACGCACCGGAGGCAGTCGCAGCTCCTGATAGCGCCGCAGGAGCTGTTCCTGAACGAGAGCAGGATGAGTACCCTGGCAGAGATGCAGGGTGCACTGGACACGATAGGGTACGGGCTCACGATCGGCCACGACAGTGTCATCGTAAACGCCGTGCCGCCTGGGACGGTATTCACGCCGCTGTCATTTATAGAGCTGCTGGACTCCGTCAAGAACGACGACTCAAGCCATACAGACCTCGCGGGCGATCAGAGGACGGATCCGCTCTACAGGATAATGGCCGACGTGGCCTGCAAAAGCGCGGTCAGGGCCGGCGACCTCCTGTCGGTCGAAAAGATAAAGGCGCTGTTCATGCAGCTCGACGAGCTCGGCATCCCGCTGAGCTGCCCTCACGGCAGGCCCTTCGTACTCGTCCTGTCCCTCGCGGAGATCCAGAAGTCCTTCCACAGAAGGTGACGACCTGGTCCGGCAGGGAGGGGGCCGAAAGACGGGATGTCTTGACACGCCCCGTTCGAACATTCAATAAGGAAAGACGGAGGCATGCCTTACAATGACGCTCACGGAAGACGAACTCAAGCGAGAACTTTTATGAACAACGGCCCCGAGGTGATCGAAAGGAGGATACTGTCCGTTTTAGGAAGTGCAGGATTTCCCCGCGTTACCGCGATAAGAAAGCTCGCGGGCGATGCCTCGAACAGGAGCTATTACAGGTGTTTCGTCGACGGCGACCGAAGCTACATCGCCATGGTCAACGCGGCGTCCGACAGGGCCATCGTCTCCGAGGAGATTGCGGCACACTCAAGGGGCTTCGAGGAGATGCCGTTCATCAATATCCACAGGTACCTGACCCAGCTTGGCATACGGGTACCTGCCATCCATTACAACGATAGGGAAGAAGGCATACTGATACTCGATGACCTCGGCGATACGCTGCTCGGCGATATCATAAACAGGTCAGGACAGTCCGAAGAGCTCTACGAGCAGGCAATAGATATGATGATACGTCTGCAGACCAGGGAAGAGCACATACCGCGGTGGTGCTACGCGAGGCTCAACAGGTTCGACAGCAGGCTCTATGACTTCGAGTTCGACCATTTCGTAGAGTACGGTATCGTAAAGGCGGGCGTCGAGCTTCCGCACAACGTCCTGTCAAAGCTGCAAAAGCTGTTCCACAGGCTATCGGTCCTGTTCGAGAGGTACTCCACTGTATTCGTCCACAGGGACTACCACTCGAGGAACCTCCTGCACTTTAAAGGACAACTGTACACCATAGACTTCCAGGACGCGCTCGTGGGCGCGCCACACTACGACCTCGCCTCCCTGCTCCGGGACGCGTACGTGGATCTGACGGACGACTTCGTGGAACGGATGGTCGATCACTACCTTTCGGGGAGCCCGTATGCCTCTGCGGGGTTCAAGGACATCTTCACGCTGCTCAGCATCCAGCGGATGCTGAAAGCAGCCGGCAGGTTCAGGTACATAAAGCTCGTCAAGGGTAACGATAAGTTCATGCGATACGTCCCGGGCCTGCTCCAGAGGGTAAAGAGGCTTTCCCTGTCCTACAGCTCGGACCCGCCCCTGGACATTATTGCCGAGGCGGTGGATAGGATAGAAGGAGGCTGACGGCGGGCCGGGCGTGCACGTTCTGTTGACATTGGAGGTCTCAGGCGCTAAAGAGTCGAGGGTGGAGGAAGCTTTCATGCCTCCCGGGCCCGCGACTCTTTAAACTCGATTGGGGGATCGTCCAATGGCAGGACTGCAGACTCTGGATCTGCCTATCTAGGTTCGAATCCTAGTCCCCCAGCCATTGTGAGCGGATCTTTTATTTACCGATAAACAGGGACGCAACCCTGTCGAGTATCACGTCCGCAAGTGCAGACTTCTGCATGACCGGGAGGTCTTCCATGGACCCATCCTTGAATATCAGCAGGGCCTTGTTCGTATCTACGCCGAAGCCGCTGTTTTTGTCCGTAATGTCGTTTGCGACGATCATGTCCATGCGCTTTTGTTTCAGCTTTTCCCTTGCGTACCGTTCCATGTCGTCCGTTTCCGCGGCAAAGCCCACGATGATCCTGCGACCCTTGTCCTTTGCTATGTGAGAAAGGATGTCGGCCGTACGGTCCAGTCGTATGTCGAGGTGCTGCAAGGCCTTCTTTATTTTCTGGGCGCTCTTTTCCGACGGAGTAAAGTCGGAGACAGCGCTTGTCATGACGATGGCGTCCATTTTTTTGAACAGGCCGTTTACACGCTCGAGCATGTGTCCCGCCGACTCGATCTCTACGAAATCGACGCCGTAGGGCGGCTTGATGGTGACCTTCCCGGACACAAGCGTAACGTGGGCGCCCCTCATCCTCGCGGCCCTTGCAATGGCGTATCCCATTTTGCCCGACGACGGGTTGGATATGAACCGTACCGGATCGAGGTACTCTCTCGTAGGACCCGCTGTTACAAGGATATTCCTGCCTTTGAGGTCTTTCTTCGTCAGGAGGAGCTCCGTTTCCTCCATGATCTGCTCCGGCTCCGCAAGCCTGCCTTTGCCCTCGTATCCGCACGCAAGCCAGCCTTCGTCGGGCTCTATGAAGTTGTATCCATACTGCTGCAGCCTCTTTATGTTGTCCTGTACTATCCTGTTTCCGTACATGTGGACGTTCATGGACGGTGCGATGAGCACCGGCCCTGTCATCGCGAGCATCATCGTCGTAAGCATGTCGTCGGCTATGCCGTGCGCGATCTTCCCGATGAAATTTGCGGTTGCCGGCGCAACCACGGCTATGTCTGCATCGTCGGGTATCGAGATGTGCTTGATCTCGGCGCCGGAGGCAAGATCGAAGGTGTCCGTCAGTACCGGGTTGCCGGACAGGGCCTGAAAAGACATCTTCCCGACAAACCTTTCTGCATTTGCCGTCATGACGACATTGACGGAGGCATTCTGCTTCACAAGCAGTCGCACGAGCTCCAGTGCCTTGTACACAGCTATGCCGCCTGTTACGCCCAGAAGTATGTTCTTGTTTTCAAGTTTCATCTCTATACATCCCCGTTAAGAATGGATTATAGGCCCTCTCGTGCCCTACCGTCGTGGGCTCCCCGTGGCCCGTCAGGAGCCTTGTGCTGTCGGGCAGTATCAAGATATGCCTCTTTATGCTCGATAAGAGTGTGTCGTAGTCCCCGCCGGGAAGGTCCGTTCTCCCGACCGACTCGAAAAATATCAGGTCCCCCACGATGGCCGCGCCTTCCGATTTGTTATAGAGTATTATGCTGCCGGGCGAATGCCCGGGGGTATTGTGCACCTCGAACCCATAGGACGACACAAACACGGTATCTCCGTCTCCAAGATAGCTGTCGATGCGGGGCGGCCTCACGGGCGGGAAGCCGAACATCTCCGCCTGTTCCGAGACGTGCTCGATAAGGGGGATTTCGTCCCTGTGGGCAAGCACGGGCGCTTTCAAGACCGAGCTGACGTAGCCCGCGTCTTTGACGTGGTCGAAGTGCCCATGTGTTATAACGATATTTTTTATCTTCACGCCGTTGTGCCTGATAAGCTCTATCAATCTTTTCCCTTCATCGCCCGGGTCGATAAGTATACCTTCACCCGTGGCCCTGTCCCATACAAGGTAGCTGTTGACCCAGAGCGGCCCTACCGTGGTGGCCTGTATGTCAAGCATGATCGAGCACATCCATTGTCATTGCTATATACTGCTCCGCTTCCGTCTGTTTCCTGCCTTCTGCGTATATCCTCATCACGGGCTCGGTGCCAGACAGCCTGAGCAGTACCCACGAGCCCCCTTCAAGTAGTAGCCTTAACCCATCTGTCCTGTCAACACTGAGGGGCCTGAGTGTATCGATAAGCATGGACGGCGTGCTTATCAGCTCCTTTGCCTTTGCGAGTGCCGCATCGTCGAGCTGCACGTCCCGTCTTTCGTCATACAGGGTACCAACCATTTTGTAGATGTCCTCGAGCAGGAAACTGACGGACTTGTTTGTCTCTGCCACCGCTTCGAGCACGAGCAGCCCCGCGATGATACCGTCTTTCTCAGGCACGTGGCCCGCGATGGAAAGTCCCCCGCTCTCTTCGCCCCCGAAGAAGATCTTTCCCTCCGACAGGAGCTTGCCGATGTGCTTGAAGCCCACGGGCGTCTCGTAGAGCTCCCTCTTGTGCTGACGAGCCACCCTGTCAATGAGGTGCGTCGTGGCGACCGACCGGCCGATCCCGCCCTTGAAATCGCGGGTCGTGAGTATGTACTCGGACAGGACCGAAAGCACATACCCGGGGAGGACGGGCCTGCCGTTTCTGTCGACGATGCCGAACCTGTCCGCGTCGCCGTCCGTTGCCATGCCGAGTGCGATCGTACCGTCGTCCTGCATAAGCTTTCTCAGCCCATCGAGGTTTGTTCCCTCGGGATCCGGGGCAGAGCCTCCGAAATAGGCGTCCTTCCCCTCATGTATGAGGACGTGCTTTATTCCATGTATCTCGCATATGGATTTGAGGTACCCCCTGCCTGCGCCGTGCATCGGGTCTATGGCCACCTTCAGGTTCGCCTTTGTGATTGCCTTAAAATCTATTTTGTCCTCGAGATCGTCTATGTATTCCGGCATCGGGTCCACGGTCATGGTGGCGCCTTTCCCCCCGGCGCTCTGTTGGAAAAGGCTGCTCTCGAGATAGTGGTTCGCCAGTGCCTCTATCTGTTTCGTTTCTTCCAGCATGGCAGGACCGCCCCATGAGGGCGTGAACTTTATCCCTGTATACACGGGTGGGTTGTGGCTCGCGGTGATATTCACCGCTCCGTCGAGGCCGTGCTTGATAACATAGAACGATATGACAGGCGTCGGGGTGTCCCTGTCAGTCAGGAGGACGTCTATGCCCAGCGTGTTGAGTTCTTCCGCGACCCTGCCGGCGAACACATCGCCCATGAACCTCGGGTCGTATCCCACCATGATCCTCGGAGGGTTGTTGACAGGGTGTGCATGCACGTAGTCGGCTATGGCATGTACCGTGGCGGCCAGCGTCTTGAATGTGAACGAGTCGGCAATGACGCCTCTGAAGCCCGATGTGCCGAATTTGATTAGGTTTTCCACTTTACTGCGATACGCTTATCTTGTAGCCTTCCGATGCACCGAACGTCATTGCGTTTGTCGCGATACTCTGCAGCCCGAGTGTCTTGGCTGCCGTGAGGTTGACCGTGAGTTCCAGTCCTTTCGGAGAGGAGATCGGGATCTGGGATGGCTTCGTACCGCCTATTACCTGGCCCACTATGCCGCACCCCTGGCTCCCTATGTTTGCATAATTCGCTGCGAGTGAGACGAGTGCGCCCTGGTCCACCATGATCTTCAGGGGGGCGAGAAAGGGGATCTTTCTTTCGTTTGTGTAGGCAAGGATGGTGGTGAATGCCTGCATAACGGTCCTGTCCGGGAGCATCCAGTATGCGTCTATGCCTTCCGCGAATGCGCGCAGCGCCCTGGAGACATCGCCTGGGTTATCCACCTTTACGGCTATGAGCCTGAAGCCGAGCTGGTTCGAGATCTTCATTGCGTCCTTTATGTCATTAAAGCTGATTTTCGGATTATATATCGCCCCGACCTTCGTTACGGAAGGGACGAGCGCCTTCAACGCCCTCAACTGGGTCTCTACGGGTATGTTCATGGATATGCCTGTTATGTTGTCGATGCCCCGGAGCCCTATCTTCTCGGGGTCCTGCACCATAATGAATACGACAGGGATTGACTTGTCTATGTAGAGTTTCGCTATCTGTGCAGCCGGATTGCCGACCGCGAGCACGGCGGACGGTTTGCTCGCGTTTATCTGGCTTGCGATCTCTTCTCCGCGCGACTGGTCCTCCTCCATATCATATTCCCTTGTCTTTATGGAGCTGCAGTTGATTGTAAACCCGGTAATGGCTTCATTGTAGGGAGCAAGATTGCGGGTCTTGATGATCGCAACGTTCCCGGCAAATACGGATGGAACGAATACAAACGTTGTAATGACTGCTATTATTTTATAAAATAATTTATACCTTTTCAGCATTGGTTCTATCTATATAATTATCTTCATGGTTTGTCAATTCATGCTTAGGGCATGCCCGGGTGTATCAGCGCCATGTCTGTACGGTATTTTAATTAACTAAAAACTTGACTACCCCAATGAATTAAACTATTAACCGAATATAGTGGAGGTGGCTGATGAGGAGAAATGATTTTTTACTGGCTATCGCAATCGCATTACTGGGGCTTTCATTAACTCAATGCTCGACGAGCAAGATAGATCCGTATAAAAATACCCTGAACGCGGACAATATTATCATGAACGGCGGCCTGGATGACGGCGGGTCAAGGACACAGGCACAGTCACTGTACGCGGACGCATTGAACGCTATAAACCAAAACAGTCAGAACTATTCGTTTGTGACATCGCATGCGAACTTCGGCCTCGCGATGATAAGCATATGGAACGATCTCTCTACCATATCCGGGCTGATAGGCTCCAATATGCTCAGTTCCCTGACAGGGGGCTCTGCGACGGGCTCGTGCCAGCCCATAGATCTGACGCCCTATCAGAACCTTCTTGGACCGGTCATTGACAACATGCTCTCTCCCATCGTGACCCATTTGCAAGCCGTTACGCAATTCAGCGACTTTACCTTTACCATAAACAACGCGGACCTCGTTGTACTGGGCGACATGGGGATCCTCTCCAGCTCGCTGAAAGGCCAGAGTCTGGGACTGGACATGTCCGGTGCATACGACCTCGGAGAGGTGGACTTTCTTTTGAGCCTGTTCGAGGGGCTGCAGGGCGGTCTCAAGCTGTTGTTTGCCTACAACGGGGTGCTCAATGTGCTCGCCAACACCGTCATAGGACTGACCGAGACAGGCTGTACGACGCAAAACCCTCTCCTCGATCCCAACTTCGGGACGCTCGCCCAGGACGGGGCGCAAACGCTGTCCGATGCCCAGTACCTGCTTGCCGATGCGGCACGGGCCTTCTCGAACAGCATGAGTGTGATTATGGCGAGGACCGGCGACGGCTCCAGCCATGTGTTCATGAATTACTATGATTACGGCACATGTCCGGACTGGGTGTCCGCGTGCAAGCCGACGAATGCGGTTTCCCTGCATCTGGGAGGTATGTCCATGACGCTTACCGTCCCATCGTGGTCGATACCGAGAGGTATCCCTGCATGGTATGAGCAGATGCCTGCGCTGGTGCAGGGGATTGCGCCGATACCTGCGTTTCAGGGCTTTACCACGGTGGCATCGCAATACAATCTCGACCCGGCACAGGACGATGATCCATTATACTCGAATTCATGGGGGGCGACAGGTCAGTTCAAGTGTAGCTCCGGTTGCACTGAAAACGACCGCAAAAGAGAGCCGGGGGAAGACCCTGAAACGCAG
>JAMCVD010000003.1 GCA_023381995.1 Deltaproteobacteria bacterium | reverse complement strand
CTTCGACAGCGGCAGCCTTTGGAGGCTAACAGTTTCCATAACGATAATATACCTGAATTCCCCTGTATTTTTTAGTCACTACACTTTAAGTAGGTTTTTGTCAATTGACTTTAAGATATTTTCTTGAACTTTACTTAAACGAACTACGCGGTCCAACTCAAATCCTTTCTTTGTATCTCTCATGTAAACCTTGTACATCGTTTCTAACTCTCGCATAGCCTCCGATGCGCTTAATTCTAATCCAGCTTTTTCAAGCTTGTACTCGAGTAGAGTTAACAACAAATATGCCAAGTAGCATATAAAAATGTGACCAACTACACGATCGTATAACCAATGTCTGATGGGACGTAAACTTATAATCCCGTTCAGATTTCTAAACGCTTTCTCTACCAGGTCTTTCTCAAAATATCTTTTAATAATTAATTCCTTTGACATCTCCTTCGTACAAAATAAACAGCTATATCCATCAAATTCTTCCGCTTCACCTAACAGAGTTTTATTTAATTGATGGTTTCGGTTGAAATATTTCTCTAATCCCCCTTTGATCCTTTTCCCTGCCCTTAACTGCTTCTCTGCATGTGTAATCTCATCATAGCGGGATTCTCTGATTTCCTGTTTTCTTAGGTTCTTATAGCAGATTAACAACTTCCCTCCCACTGTTCCTATCCGGTATCGCTGACTTACTACATAAAAAATATTCTTACCCGTCTTTATCCGATTCTCAAATCTGATCATTTGTTTCTTGGCTTTCAGTTTACGGATAAGACTCTTTAACGTGCCTTTGATCGGTAATCCGCTCAGACTGTCTAACTGTTGTCGTCTTAGCCCCTCTAAACCTTCTTCCGATGTTATACCACGATCATAAACAACAATAATATCCTTAATCTTCATCTTCTGGAACATGCTTAACCCATCATGCAATGTCCGGGCATCGTGGATATTGCCGTCATAAACAGTATGGAATATGGGTATCCCGTCTTCCTTCGTTACCGCTAACCCGATTTGTACCAATGGCAAACCATCTTTCCCTGCTTTACTGTGTCCCAACTTCCCAAGCGGACACTTCTTACTATAAAGGTAGGTGTTGGTAACATCATAGAATACACTGGACATTTTTAAACGATACTTTCTCTGCACCGCATTGAAAATCTTTACCTGTAAATCATCATGACCTGTCTGCTCTATAGAATCAAGGGCAGATAACAGTTTTTGTTCGGTTAGATGATCTAACTGTAATATATGATTCAAATCGGTCTTCTTAAACCAATTCGTCATTTGATTTATGCTCCGTGGTTCAATACAGTGGGCATACACCATGCTGAGTAGTTCATTGCTATAAGAACCTAAGATTTGATCCAAACCAATCTCTTTTGCGAGATAATCCAATACGATCAATGGACCATAAATTTTGACTGAATCAATCTCTATATCTGAAATAGAAGCTGATAGAATCTGTTTGCCGTCAACTTCTTTTCCTATGTAACGAATGAATTTCTGAACAGGTTTTCCATTGATTCGCTCGCACTTTACTTCTGCCAGATACGTTCGGTCATTAACTTTAACTTTTCTAATATAGCTCATTGTAGTGATTATTCTAATCACTACACATAGAAAAGTCAAGTACTTTTTGAGAATACTGTTTTGTTGATCTTGAGAGGGGTTTTTATAGAATTATGTGCGTAATCTATTTGTAGTGACTAAAAATTTGTTTGAACTCAGGTATTTATCCTCCAGACCTTAACCGTCCATGGTCTCTCTCTTGCCCCGTGCTACAGGACGCCCGGGAAAAGAGCGGCATATCGGTAAGCGGGACGGGAAAGCTGTCAGGACGGGCCGCATCATACGTCGCCCCGCCATAAAGGGCATGACAACAACCGGGAAGCGGTCTAATGCCTCCGCGAGCACGAACAGCCAGAAAGACCATACAGCTAACCGGGCTTGCCGTATTCCGCCGCCCTGCCTACAAGCCATCCGTAGATCGACAGCATCCCGGCACCCATCCTCTCCGGATGCCACTGTACACCGAGCACATCCGGGAAATCTTTCAGCTCTATGGCCTCCGGAACACCATCGTCTGCGCGTGCTGAAACCATAACCCCCCTGCCGGCCTCTTTTATCGCCTGATGATGACTTGTATTCGTGACAGCCCTCTTTCGCCGTAAGATGGTATAGAGCATCGTGTGCGGCTCTATAGCAATCCTATGGGTACCCCGGACATGATCGAGCAGGCGATCATTGCGTGAGGAGAGCTGCCTCTCTATGTCCTGATGCAGGCTGCCGCCAGCTATCACGTTGATCAATTGACACCCCCCGCACACACCGAGGACCGGGATCCCCTTCTTCAAGGACTCTATGTACAGAGCAGACTCGAAGGCCGTCCTTTCAGGCATCTCCCTGAGCTGCACGGATGGCTCTTCACCATACAGTGCCGGCGGTATATCAAAATCCCCGCCCGTGATAACCAGACCATCTATCCTGTCTGCGAGCTCCCGTACACTGGCCGTATACGTCACGAGAACGGGTATGCCTTTGTATCTTTCTACAGCATCCGCATACGACCTGTAAGCAAAATAAGCCCGCTTCTTGTTGATCTCGCCCGAATCGGCGGTTATGCCTATTAAAGGAGCTTTCCGTCTTCCAGCCATACCGGACGTATAAGCCTTTTTACCCTCCCATTGCAAATTTTCCTCTGCACGACGACCGCCCGGACCATAGAAACACTTGACACGGGGCCCTCCATCGTTTAATATATTGTATACAATATACATTATCAAGGAGGCAAAGAATGAAAAACGATCCTCTTCTGCTGACCGTACGCGCCATGATCACGGCACCGCTATTTTTCATTGCCCTGTTTCCCAAGAGCCTCGCCGCATTGGGAAGGCCCGCGCCCCTGTCCTTTGTTGCCGACACAAAGGGCCTGTCCGGACCGATGCTGTGGTATGCGAACCTGTACAACGCCAACAAACTGTACTGCGCCCTCTTTACGGTCATCGTCCTGCCGATTGCTGGCTTTATACTTGCAACGATAGCCGACGTCGTGATCGGCAAAATCGGGCTCGACCTGAAATCAAGATCGCACTGAAGGGGTGCAGCGTGATGGACTGGGCATACATCCACATGCCCATATCGGGCGTATCGATGTTCTGGCCGGGGCTGGGAGTGCTCGGCTTCGGAGTCGGTGTCATCGGCGGATTCTTCGGTGTTGGCGGCGGGTGGCTCGTTACGCCCGGCTTGAATATTCTCGGTTTCCCGATAAGCTTTGCCATAGGGACCGACCTCGCCCAGATGTCCGCCGGCTCCATAGTTTCCACGATGAGGCATGCGAAGTTCGGCAACGTTGACTATAGGCTTGGAACAATCATGATCGCGGGTACGCTTGGGGGCGTAGAGATCGGCGCGAGGTTCGTCATGTACCTTGAGCACCTTGGTATTGTGGGCGGAGTCATACGGTACTGCTACCTGGTTCTGCTCACGCTCATCGCGTGGACCGTGTTTACGGACATATCAAGGCAAAGGAAGCAGTGCGTGGTGGTGGCCACGGAGGAAACGGCCGTAGGAATAGACTGGTACAAAAGTCTGCACAGGATAAACATCCCGCCCATGATACACTTCAAGACCGCAGGCATCCACTGTTCCGTATGGCTGCCCATTTTCATCAGTCTTTTCATAGGACTGATATCCGGCACGCTCGGGATAGGCGGAGGGCTTATCGTACTGCCCGCTTTCATCTACCTCCTTGGCTGCCCAACCCATGTCGCCGTAGGAACAAGCCTATACGGCGTCATGTTCTCGGGGCTATACGGTACGTTTACCTACACCCTGAAAGGCAGAACAGAGCTCCTCGCCGCATTGATCATGGTACTCGGTGCTGCCGTCGGCGCACAGATCGGGACGATCGCGACAAAATATATTCAAGGGCTGGCAATACGGTATGCCTTCGGCCTATCGGTCATGGGTGTATTTGCATCGATATTTCTGAAGCAGTTCGCAAGCAGGTTCCATGGCCACGAGCGTTTGTTCCTGAACGCCTCGACGGTCATAATCTTCGGGCTCGTGATACTGCTGTGCACATACATAACGGTGAAGATGGTACAGGGTGCCGGGAAAGAGTTGAGGACCGGGAAAGATAAAACCATGGGGAAAGCGTAAACGCCGTATGGTACCCCGTACGATAGACATACCCAATGACTCGTAATATCTACGATAGACTTTTCGGGCTCCTGTCCCGGCATACGCCTCCCGACAGCCGCCCTTCCACGGGGCCTTCTGCCTCTATCGTGCAAAAATATCATTACTTCCAGGAGGTGCTCCGTTATAACAACGACACCTTGAAGCTCATCGGTGAGCTTGAGGACAAGCTATCCGGAAACCGTCCCTTCAGCATTGATTTTGTCAGGTCTATTGCCGACAAAACAAGTCTCAACGCATTCCAGCTTATCAAGGCACTCAACCGCGTCTCAAACGACCATTATCTATCACTATATAAAGTCCTCGAGAGGATAAACGATGCTATACGGCTGGAGACAAATCGTGGGCACGTACCGTCCGCCGGGGGACTCGTGGTACCTTACTCCCGCATTACCAGAGACATGATCGACTCCGTCGGGGGTAAAAACGCCACACTGGGTGAGATAAAAAACAGGATAGGATTGCCCGTCCCCGACGGCTTCGCTATAGCGACCATCGCATATGATACCTTC
>JAMCVD010000099.1 GCA_023381995.1 Deltaproteobacteria bacterium | reverse complement strand
GCCGGGGAAGAAGAGGCTGTGCAGCCCACAGGGCCACAGGGCGAGGACATCCAGACGATCACAATGGCAGACCTTTATGTAAAACAGGGCCACCTTGATAAGGCCTACCAGATGTACAAGAAGATCCTTTTGAAAAGTCCTGACAGCCCCGTCGTCCGCACAAAATTCATAAAGGTAAAGAAGCTTATGGAATCGAAGGAGCCGGAGGAGCTCAGCGCGGAGTTCGAGAAGGAAAAGATTATTGCCTTAAAAAGGCAGGAGCCGGGGCCGCCCAAGATGGAAGGGACGGACGCGGTAAAGGAAAACATGAAGAGATTAAATGCGTGGTTGGACAAAATAAAGAAAGGAGGATGAATGGCATTCTTGGAAATCTTACAGCAGATAGTGGATAATACCCAGGACAGTATAGGCGGCATTATCATCGGGACGGACGGTATCATCGTCGAGCAGTATATAAAAGAGAACGAGATGATGGACTTCCAGAACGTCGGTGTGGAGTATACGGCCATTATGAAGAGCGTCTCTGATACGTCGCAGACCCTTGGCCTTGAGGGGCCCGAACAGATCGTCGTCGAGTACCGGGACCTGATCGTGATTGTCCGGAATATAAATAAGGATTACTTTATTATGCTCGCCATCAAGAACAGCGGCAGTATGGGCAAGGCAAGGTTTTTGATCCGCAAGAACATCCTAAGCCTGTCCAGGGAGTTCTGATTCGCCCCACCATGGCCTACCGGCCCAACCTCTGTGCAGGCACTGGTGGAGAGGATGAGGGCAAAGGGCGGCAGAGGGAGCGGTCGAACACATGAAACGGGCATTGAAAAATTTATTGAGGCTCCTGCCGAAGTTGAACCTCGATGCGGCAGTCATAGTCTCAAAGGCCAATAAATTCTACTTCGCGGGGTACGAATATGAAGAAGGATACCTCGTGTTGAGCGGCTCGGACATGAAGCTGTTCGTCGATCCGAGGTTCGGCGTCTATGCGCGACAGAACGTGAAGGGCGTCGATATAGTCGAGGCGAGGCGGCCGGCAGCGGAGCTCAATGGCTTCATCAAGAGGTTCAAGTCCATAGGTATTGACGGCTCCGGGCTCTCGTACAGGGACTTTATGCTCATATCTTCGAATATCGTCAGGCAGAGGTTCCATCTCATGGACGAGCACCTGCTGAGGCTGCGTGCTGTCAAGGACAGGCACGAGATGGACTGTATCAAAAGGGCCTCGGAGTCGTCCGGCAAAGCATTGACCGCCCTGCTGGGAAGGATTACCAGTGACATGACGGAGAAGCAGGTCGCGGCACAGCTCGACCTCGAGCTCGTAAACGCCGGGGCGGACGGTATATCGTTCGATACGGTCGTCGCATTCGATGAGAGGGCGGCGTATGCGCACGCGATCCCATCGAACGACAGGAAGCTCGGAGGCAAAAAACTGATGCTGTGCGATTTCGGGTCCCTGTATAGAGGGTACCATTCCGATGAGACCCACACCTTTTTTATAAAGGGATGGGACAGCGATGCAAAGAGGGTATACGGCGCGGTCCTGGAGGCACACGACAGGGCCATAGACGCCGCACGGGTGGGCGTGCGCGCGTCCGCGCTGGACAGGGTGGCAAGGGATTTTCTTGACAGGAAGGGCTACGGCAGGTACTTCGGTCATGCACTCGGGCACGGGGTCGGCCTGGATGTCCATGAGTCCCCATCCATACAGTACAGCTCAAAGGATGTCTTGAAGAGCGGAATGGTGTTTACCATAGAGCCCGGTGTTTACATACCGGGCTGGGGCGGCGTGAGGATCGAGAGTATGGTATGTCTCTTAGGCAAGGGCAAGGAAGTCCTGACGAGGAGGAGCGGACCTATTGTAAGTCTGGAGGCGTGATGAACGTAAACGATATAAAAGAACTTATCGAGCTCATCGAGGGGAAAGACATACTCGAGGTAGAGTACAGCAGCGGCGATGAGAAGATACGCATCGTGAGGTCCCCGTCCGGCGGTGCAAGGCAGGGGCAGAAGGCCAGGCCGGTGGAGCCGGCAAAAGCAGGGCCGGAGGCCGGGGCAGACAGCGCCGGCGAGAACGCGCTCATAAGCGTCAACTCGCCGTTCGTCGGTACCTTTTACTGTGCACCCTCTCCGAGCGAGAAGCCGTTCGTAGAGATCGGCACAAGGGTCAAGAAGGGGCAGACCATAGGCATCGTCGAGGCGATGAAGCTGATGAACACGATAGAGGCTGATGCGGACGGCACGATCAAGCAGGTCCTCAAGAAGGACGGAGGCCCCGTGGAGTTCGGTGAGCCGCTGTTCATCATCGATCCTGCGGGCTGACGGGTGATCGGAGCATGTTCTCGAAGGTGCTTGTAGCGAACAGGGGCGAGATCGCGATAAGGATCATACGGGCGCTCAAGGAGCTCGGTATACGATCGGTCGCGGTGTACTCCACGGCAGACGAGCGAGCGCTGCATACAAGGCTGGCCGACGAGAAGATATGCATCGGCCCGGCGCAGAGCAAGGGCAGCTATCTCAATGCGCCAGCCATCATAAGCGCGGCCCAAATAAAGGGTGCTGACGCCATACACCCGGGCTATGGCTTCCTGTCGGAGGACGCAGGGTTTGCGGAGGTATGCGAGCAGGCAGGCCTGAAGTTCATAGGCCCCAAGCCACAGGACATAGAGCTCATGGGGAACAAGCTCAAGGCGAGGGAGTACGTCGACGGTCTCGGCATACAGGTCCTGCCGGGCACGTTCCAGGAAATAGAGGACGAGCAGCATGCCATAAGGACCGCAAAAGACATAGGGTTGCCGCTCATCGTAAAGGCCGCGGAAGGCGGCGGTGGTAGGGGCATGAAGATCATCTACGACGAAGACCAGATACCGAACATAATCAAGATCGCGAGGACAGAGGCGAAGTCTGCGTTCGGCAATGCCTCGCTGTACATCGAGAAGTATTTCGAGTACGTGCGCCACATAGAGATCCAGCTCGTCGGGGACGGGAGCGGCGGCGTGGTGGCCCTGGGAGAGAGGGAATGCTCGATCCAGAGGAGGCACCAGAAGTTCATAGAGGAGGCACCGTCGATCGCGGTCGACGATAAGTTGAGGAACAGGATGAGCGACACCGCCGTGAAGATAGCACGCCACATCAGCTACCGGGGGCCCGGCACCATAGAGTTCCTCCTTGACGAGAAAGGAAAGTTTTATTTCATGGAGATGAACACGAGGTTGCAGGTCGAGCACCCCGTAACGGAGCTCGTGACGGGCCTGGACATCGTTGCGGAACAGATCAGGATAGCGAGCGGCGAGAAGATGTCCCTATCGCAGAGGGACGTCAGGATCAGGGGGCATGCAATAGAGTGCAGGATAAACGCAGAGGACCCGCAGACCCTTGTCCCTTCTTCCGGAAAGATCGATACGTACGTCCAGCCCGGCGGTCCGTGGGTAAGGGTCGACGGCCACGCGTACCCGGGCTATGAGGTCCCGCCCTACTACGACTCGCTCGTGGCGAAGCTCATCGTATGGGCTGAGGATCGCGACAGGTCCATACGGAGGATGCAGAGGGCGCTCGATGAGTTCGTTATAGAGGGCATAAAGACCAACATACCCCTGCACAGGAAGATACTGGCGAGCAAGGACTTCCTGCTCGGCAATATAACCACGAGGTTCATAGATAAGTTCATCTGACGGAAAGGACGGTGCCCTCGTGCTGCCATGAACAGGATCAGGTATATCGGGTTCTCGATCCACACGCCGTCCCTGAACATGTCCATAGACCAGTCGCTCTTCGACGGCGCTCCGGAGCACGGCCCGGCAGGGGTGCTGAGGTTTTTTTCCTTCAGCACCGTGTGCATATCGATCGGCAAGAACCAGAAGGTCGACGACCTTCCGGGCGATCTGAGAGGGACAGGGATCGAGATCGTAAGGCGGCCCACGGGCGGCGGGGCCGTCCTGCATGATGGAGACCTGTGCTACAGCATCGTCATGCCGGAGACATGTCTCGGGACCACGGGTTCTCTCATGGAGAGCTATAGGTTGATAACAGGGGGCCTCAAGCGCGGGTTCGGGCTGCTCGGCATAGATCTGGAATACGGGGAAGGTTCCCGGTACCGGGGTGGGCCAATGTGCTTTGCCGGGGCGCTGGGCTATGAGCTGTCTTTGGGCGGCAGGAAGATAGTCGGCGGTGCGCAGAGGAGGGCGAAGGGCATGCTCTTACAACAGGGCTCCATTATGCCGTATCACCATGTACCGCACGAAAGGCTGATCGCCGCGCTGCTCGAGGGGCTGGGGGCGTCCCTGGACGTGGACTACACCCCCCTACCGCTTACGGAGGGAGAGCTGGAGCAGGCGGGGCGCCGCACCATGGAATTTTCGGTATCTCTGAGGCACGGATACTCTCGCTGAGGCATTTTTTACGCCGAAGCTGAGTTGTGGGGCACTCGGACATGGCTTTACACTGTTTATTCTTCCGCGATATCCCAGACGGTACCCCCGGGTGTGTCCATGATCGAGATGCCCTCCCTGAGCAGCCCCGCCCTTATTTCGTCCGCCTCCTTGAATGCCCTGTCCTTTCTGAGGAGCGACCTCCTTGCGAGCCTCTCCTCTATGCCGGCCTTTGACAGGCCAAGCCCCGCGAGCCTCTTTTCCCGCCTCGACGACAG
This sequence comes from Deltaproteobacteria bacterium, assembly GCA_023381995.1. Lineage (GTDB taxonomy): Bacteria > JAMCPX01 > JAMCPX01 > JAMCPX01 > JAMCPX01 > JAMCVD01. The sequence continues at coordinate 17,453 of JAMCVD010000099.1, read as the reverse complement.
GAACGACCGTGGGTCGCTGTCGAACACGCCGAGGATGTCCGCTGCAGCCCTCACGAATCCACCGAGTCTTTGTACGGCGTCCTCTTCAGGCCTCGCCGTAGCGTCCTTGAAGTATGTATTGATGAGTCGCAGCAGATCGAACAGGCCCGAGAGGGCGCCCGCCGTATTGAAGTCGTCGTCCATTGCGTTGTAAAAGCACGTCTCGTACTCGGAGAGCTTTTGCGCGAAGGCGCCAAGCTTGTCGGGTGACAGCGGGGGCTTGCCCTCCGCCGGCAGCGACTGTACGAGCCGCAGGCTTGCGTATCCGCGATAGAGCGCCTTTTCGGCCTCTTTCAGCGACAGGTCCGAGAAATCGACGGGGTTCCTGTAATGGTGCATAAGGACGAACAGCCTCAATGCCTGCGGCTCGAACCTCTCGAGGATCTCCCGTATCGTGAAAAAGTTGCCGAGCGATTTCGACATCTTTTCCTTGTTCGTCTGTATGAAGCCGTTGTGGAGCCAGTAGGTGACAAACTGCTTGCCCGTGGCGCCTTCGGACTGGGCTATCTCGTTCTCATGGTGCGGGAAGATCAGGTCCATCCCCCCGCCGTGTATGTCGAAGCTGTCGCCGAGGTAGTGCGTGCTCATCGCAGAGCATTCTATGTGCCAGCCGGGCCTGCCTTTGCCCCACGGGCTCTCCCATGACGGCTCGCCGGGCTTGCTCTTTTTCCACAGCGCGAAGTCGAGGGGGTCCTTTTTGGCCTCGCCGGGCTCGACCCTTGCCCCGGCCTCGAGTTCCCCGATGTCCTTGCCCGACAGCTTGCCATAGCCTTCGAAGCTCCTTACCGCATAGTAGACGTCGCCGTTGGACTCATAGGCGTGCCCCTTTTCGATGAGTCGTTTCACAAGGCCTACGATGTCGTTTATGTACATCGTCGCCCTTGGCTCGTGGGCAGGCTTCCTCAAGCCGAGTTTCCCCATGTCCTTATAGTACTCCTCGATATACTTTTCGGACACCTGTCCGGCCGTCAGTCCTTCCTTGTTGGCCCTGGTGATGATCTTGTCGTCTATGTCCGTGAAGTTCTTCACGAAGGTAACGTCGTAGCCCTTTGCCCGCAGGTATCTGTAGACCGTATCGAACACGATTGCCGATCTGGCGTGACCTATGTGGCAGAGGTCGTAGGCGGTGATGCCGCACACATACATGCCGACATGGCCCTCTTTCATCGGCTTGAATTCCTGCTTGCCCTGCGTAAGGGTGTTGTATATCCTGAGTGGCATGCTACTTACCCAGCAGTACCACGGCGTAAGCCGCTATCGCCTCACCCCTGCCCGGGGCGTCCAGGCCCTCGTTTGTCTTCGCCTTGATGCCTATGGAAGACGGCGGGACACCGGCTATGCCCGCTACGGAGTCGATGATCCGGTCGTAGTACTGTGACAGCTTCGGCTCTTCGGCGATGATGACGGCGTCTATGTTCTGGACGTCGTAGCCGTCCTTCCTTGCGATCTCCATTGCCTTTTTGAGTATCGAGGCGCCCGGCATGTCTTTATACGCATCGTCGTCCGGGGGAAAATGTGTGCCGATGTCGCCACGCGAGAGGGCGCCGAGTATGGCATCGCTTATGGCGTGCAGGAGCACGTCCGCGTCCGAGTGCCCGAGCAGTCCCTTCCGGTACGGTATGTCGATACCGCCTATGATCAGCCTTCGCCCCTCCACGAGCCTATGGATATCATAACCTATGCCTGTCCTGCTCATGCCGTTCTCGCTATAAGGAGCGCAAGGGACAGGTCCTCGTCTTTTGTGATCTTGATATTGAATATGCTCCCTGCTACCGTCTTCACACGTACGCCCATGGACTCGACCATGCCCGACTCGTCCGTCACTGCTACCGGGTGCTTATCGTATGCCTCGTACGCCCGGGCCAATACGCTGTACCTGAACACCTGCGGTGTCTGTGCGAGCCACAGGCCGCGGCGGTCGACGTTCCTGACGACTACCCCGTTGGCGTCCACAGACTTTACCGTATCGGTAACGGGTATCGCGCTTATGGCAGCGCCGTGAGAAATGCCCGCGCGTATCACTTTTTCCACGGCCCCTCTCGTTATGAAGGGCCTTACCGCGTCGTGAATGAGCACGTAGTCGGCCGAACCGATCCTGTTGAACGCGTTCCGTACGGACTGTATCCGCTCGTCTCCGCCCTCGACGACGTCGATGACCTTTTTGATATGGAAGGCATGGAGAAGGTCCTTTATGACGGGGACGCCGGGGGCCGATCCGGAAACTATGATATCGGCGATGCCCTCTGCCTCATCGAGCACCTCCAGACTGTAGATCAGGACTGGCTTGCCCTTCAGCTCTATGAATTGTTTTGGAACCGCCGACCCGAGCCGTGTCCCCATGCCCGCAGCGGGGACTATGGCTGTTATGTGCATGCTATTGATGCTGGGCCCCTCCGTTGTCTTCCTTGGGCCTTGCGAATATCATCCTTCCCGCCGTCGTCTGGAGCACGCTCGTGACCACCGTATCGATCGTCTTCCCGATGAGCCTCTTCCCGTTGTCCACGACGACCATTGTCCCGTCGTCCAGATAGGCAACGCCCTGATTGGACTCGGACCCTTCCTTTATGACCTTGAGCTTCATGAACTCACCCGGTATGACGACGGGCTTGAGCGCATTCGAGAGCTGGTTCAGGTTGAGCACCGTGACCCCCTGGAGCTCCGCGACCTTGTTGAGGTTGAAGTCGTTGGTTATCACCTTTGCGTTCAGCTTCTTGCCGAGGGCGACGAGCTTTGCATCGACGCTCTTTATCTTCGGGAAGTCCTGGTCCGTTACCCTTACCTCGATGTCCGTCATCTTCTGCATGCGCTTCAGTATGTCGAGGCCCCTCCTTCCTCGCGTCCTTTTGAGCGGGTCCGCGGAATCTGCTATGTACTGGAGCTCCTGGAGGACGAACTGGGGGATGAGGAATACGCCTTCGATGAAGCCTGTCTCGCAGACGTCTGCTATCCTTCCGTCTATGATTACGGAGGTGTCGAGCAGCTTATAGCTCGCTATGGTGTTCGCCATCGTGGAGCCAGCCTTCAGATCGCTCGGATCGAACTCCGCGCCTTTATGTGAGCCGATGATGAGCCCCAGGTAGCCCAGGAGTATGTTTATCAGGATATAGATCGAAAGGCTTATATACGGCTCGCCGAGCAGGTCCCTGAGTACGCCGTAGGTAAGCAGGTTACTCGCTGCCAGTCCGATCAGCAGCCCTATCGAGCCGCCTATAAGGGCCTTGATATGCTGTTTTCTTATTATTTTTTCAAACAGTATAGTCAAGAAGCCGAGCGCCACGCCCACGCCCGCCCCTGCCAGGGCAAGCTGTGGCTGGTTCAGCAGCCTCAGTGCGATGACGAACCCACCCAATCCTGACAACGCCAGGACAACCGCTCTCAGTAAGATTAGTCCCATTAGTAGCCATCCTGTCCATAATAAAATATAGATCCTTATTCAAGAATAATAAACTCATCTGCCGAAAATGCTGTTTATTTCCTTCTCGAGAACTTCCTCTTCTTTGCCCGTTACGACAACCAGCTCCTTTAGAAGGAGGTTCCGTGCGGTGTCGAGCAGCTTTCTCTCGCCGAAGGAGAGTTCTTTCTGAGTTTTTAGCAACGATAAATCTTTGAGCACCTCTGCTATCTCAAATACCGATCCCGTCTTTATCTTTTCCGTGTATTCCCTAAATCTCCTGTTCCATGTCTGACTGTCGACAGTGATCCTCTTCTCTTTGAATATATCGAATATCTTCGGTACCATATCATGCGATATTACCCTCCTCAGTCCAACCGCATTGGCGTTGTTGGTAGGTACCATGACCTTCATGTTGTTTTCAAGTATATTCATCACGTAAAATGTATACTTCGCACCCCCGACCTCTTTCATCTCTATGGCGACTATCTTCCCCACCCCGTGGGCAGGGTAGACAGCTATATCGCCTACTTTAAACATTACAAGCCTCCTTCTCCATCCCGTTAGAAGACCGCAGATGTAAGCCTCACCACCGCCCTAACAGTAGAGTCCGTTGTGCTGTTTTCAATCCCGTTTTTGCGTGCAGGTGCTCCATTTTTTAATCCATCTTTCCCCTGCCGTAAGCGGCAGGGTTTCTCTTACCGGGTAAACTTTGGACATTCTACACGAGTTCACTAAAAAAGTCAACAGCAGGCTTTCTTTTTTTCGTGTGCGGCAAACAATTCACTTGCAATTGTTATATATGAATATATAATACATTTATGCGATAGTATCAAGTAAACCATGGTACAAACACATTGTACCATATCATGGACGATGAGGGAAGGGAACAAGGTGCTTCTGTGTATGATGTGCTTCTAACATGGTAAAAGAGGTGCTGTTTTGATGAAAAGAGTATTCATTTCGGTGTTGGTGCTTTCGTCTACCGTATTGTTGGCCGGAGGGACATACGCAATGGGCCTGCTGCAGGGAGAGGCCGGCTATATACCGATGACCAAGACCAACAGGAGTTTTACGATAATAGACCAGCTCGGTACAAGCACAGCCGTTGAGCACGGGAGCATCGATGGTAAGGATTATCTATGGGGCTACAGTGGCATGATTCTGAACATGATACCGTTTGACAATATTGTATCGATAAGCTTTACAAACGAATCCGGTACGTCGCATGTCCCGGCCGAGCTGTTGAACAAGCTCGACAACGAGCCGTTGAGCGCGGCTGTCCGGCTCAAAGATGGTACGGTAGTGAACATCACGGTAGACGGCTCATTGCGCTGCTACGGCAGAACGACCTATGGGTATGTACGGGCCAAGCTGTCGTCGCTTTATGCAATTGAAGGTGTTAAGCAGATCAAGAGAGTACCGCATAAGTAGATCGGGTAGTGAAGTCATACCATACTGAAAGACATCTATTTTGCCTTGAACGTCCATAGAAAGATCGGCAATGACAGAAGATACAAATAATAATGGCAAGCAGCAGGAGCAGGTCCGGAACAGCACCAGACAGCCCCACAGGGGCATCAGGCTGGTATGGCTTGGCATGGGCGTGATGGCCCTCGGCATCGTCGTGGCGGTGGGGGCATATTTTTACATTATCTCTGACATACCGCAGATAAACACGATAACGGACTATAAGCCGTCCGTTGTGACGAACGTGTACGGAGACGACGGCTCGATCATAGGTCAGTTCTTTATACAGAGGAGGGTCCCGGTATCGATCGATCAAATGTCGAAGTATGTCCCGCAGGCATTCATCGCGGCGGAAGATGCGACATTCTATCAGCACGGCGGCGTCGATTATGAAGCCATTTTCCGGGCAGCCATAAAAGACCTCCTCGCGGGACAGATAGTCCAGGGAGGCAGCACGATAACCCAGCAGCTTGTGAAGACCCTCTTGCTCACGCCGCAGAAGACGGTTGGAAGGAAGCTGAAGGAGTTCGTTCTGGCCACGCGCCTCGAGAGGCACCTCACCAAGAAAGAGATTTTGAACATATACCTCAACCAGATATACCTCGGCAACGGATGCTATGGCGTGGAGTGCGCGAGCGAGATGTACTTCGGGAAAAAGGCGAAGGATCTGACGCTCGCAGAGGCGGCCATCCTCGGCGGTCTTCCGCGTGCGCCGAACCTGTATTCTCCCGTCAATTCTCCCCAGAAGGCCAAGATGAGGCAGAAGTATGTACTCGGCAGGATGGCCGAGCAGGGCTATATAACGAGGACACAGGCAGAGCTCGCATATAATCAGCCCGTAAAGGTATACCTTGACAGCCCTTACCAGGTCAGGAACGTTGCCCCGTATTTTCTTGAGATGTTGAAACAGCAGTTGTACACGAGGTACGGCCAGGACACCGTGCTTGAACAGGGATTAAAGGTCTTTACCACCATCGATCCGACGATGCAGAGGTATGCCGGCAAGGCGCTCAGGGCAGGGATCGAGCGTATAGCGAAGAAGCAGGGATATACCGGCCCTGAGGCATATCTGAAAGACAGCAGGGACATACAGGACTACGAGGACCAGGTGCAGAAAAACGAGCTCGCTGTGCATCCGGAGTATTACGTGCTTACGTCGGCGATGTCCGGCAGCGGTGCGGTCCCGGTCCAGTATGCCATACTCCCGGGTAAGCTCTACCGCGCGGTTGTAACGGGGTTCTTGCCATCGGACAGGGGGGTCACGATCGACATCGGGGGAGAGCGCGGCATCATAACGACGGCAGATATGAGCTGGGCCCACCCATTCGATCCGAGTCGGTGGTATCCGCCTGTTACCGATCCCCACGAGGTGTTGAAGGCCGGAGACGTCGTACTTGTCAGGCTCGTCAAAAAGGGCAGGGGCATTTCCGAGTTTTCCCTCGAGCCCCATCCAAACCTCCAGGGTGCACTCGTTGCCCTCGACGTCCGTACCGGGGGGGTGAGGGCGCTTGTCGGGGGCTACGATTTCGGTCAGTCCCAGTACAACCATGCGGTCCAGGCACAGCGCCAGGCAGGGTCCTCTTTTAAGCCCATATACTATACGGCTGCCCTTGAAAAAGGCTACACGCCGGCGTCCATAATCCTCGATACCCCGGTTGTTTATCAATACACGGATACTACCACGGGTATGACCGAGACCGGTACCGCTCCTACCGTACCGACGGTGTGGAAGCCGCGGAACTATGATAAGACCTTTACCGGCCCGGTTACGTTAGAAGATGCGATAACCCATTCGAAGAACAACCCCTCCATAAGGCTTTTGAACGCGATAGGCATAAGATATGCCACGAGCTTCGCAAGGAAGTTCGGCATAACGGAGCCCCTGACGCACGATCTTACGCTCGCACTCGGGTCTTCTTCCATAAGTCTGATCGATCTCGTTTCCGCATACAACGTCTTCCCGAACTACGGTACATGGGTGCCCTCTTACTACATCAGGAAGGTCGTGGACAGGAGCGGTGTCGTACTCGAGGACGACACCGTAGTGCCGCACGCGATCGATCTTGGCATCTCTCCAACGACGTTCACGGGACCGGGTATGACCACCGCGGCCTTACGCCAGACGGCAGGGACCTCGCCCACCGTCTCGGCGGTACACGTCGTGGACCCTGCGACCGCCTACGTGATGATAAGCATGCTGAGGAACGTGGTCAAACACGGTACCGGGTGGAGGGCAGGCGCGCTCGGAAGGCCCGCTGCCGGGAAGACCGGGACCACCGAAGACAACAGGGACGCATGGTTCATAGGGTTTACCCCGGACCTTACCGCAGGGGTATGGGTCGGCTTCGATGACAACAGGAGCCTGGGCATAGGAGAGGTGGGGGGGAATGCCGCGGCGCCGATCTGGCTCGATTTCATGAAGAACGCCGTTGCGCCGTATCCGGACAGCGATTTCCCTATACCCCCGAACATCGTCTTTGCGAGGATAGATCCAAAGACGGGCTACCTTGCAACGGCGAATACCCCGGACGCAAAGTTCGAGGCCTTTGTTGCGGGTACCCAGCCTACACAGACCGCGACGCAGGTCAATGCCCAGCACGGCAACGAGTTTTTCAGGTTCGAGCAGTAAGCCCTTGTCACGCAAAGCGGTACAGCTCATGCGTATCTACGCGCTCCTGTACGGGAGGTTTGGCGAGAGGCACTGGTGGCCCGCTGATTCTCCCTTCGAGGTCGTAGTAGGGGCGGTCCTTACGCAGAACACCGCATGGACGAACGTCGAGAAGGCGATCGCAAACCTCAAGGGCGCACACATGCTGTCCCCCGATAGGCTGTACGCGGCCCCTGTTTCCTCCATAGCGCGGCTCATCAGACCGTCCGGCTTCTATAATCAGAAGGCAAAGAGGCTGAAGGCCGTGGTTGAATATCTTGTGACGAATTATAGGGGCAGTATGGACGCGATGTGTGAAAAAGATACCCCCTTGCTTCGGGACGAGCTCCTGTCGATAAATGGCATCGGCAGGGAGACAGCGGACAGCATCCTGCTGTATGCGTGCGGGAAGCCCGTCTTCGTCGTGGACAGCTATACATACCGTGTTTTTTACAGGCACGGGCTCGTCGTCGAGCAGGGGGGGTATGACGAGATGCAGCAGATGTTCATGGACAACCTCGAGCACGAGGCCGGGCTTTTCAACGAGTACCACGCGCTCATCGTGGAGCTCGCAAAAAGGTACTGCCGGACGCAGCCCCGCTGCGACGGCTGCCCACTCTCAGGGCTGCCCACGTATATATAGAGAACAGGGGGCAATGTCCTCATTCCCCCCTGCTTGTCCTCTATCGGGCGGTTACAGCGTCCCGCTCCCGATCAAAGAGAATATCGTCTGTCCGAGCTCCTGGACCAGGTAATTGAGCTCAAGCAGGCTCGGGTTGTGCTCCTGGCCGGACACGTTGCACGTGGCTGCCGTGGATGGAGAAATGCTGCCCCCGCTGCATGTCGCGGTCGTGTACAGGACCTTCCCCAATGTCGGGTCCATGAACGGGATGTACGGCAGGTACGCCTTTGGAATGCCCGGGTTGGGGATGGGACCTATCAGTATGGACTGATTGTCCGGATCCGGTATGCCGTTGCCGTTCGGGCCCAGGAAGTGTGCGGTGGCACTGAAGGTCGTTCCGCCGCAATAGAACAGGGTTTTCGCAAGGTCCGATGGCGGACACTCGTACTCGAGGATAATGGTCGAGACGATATTTGCAAGGGGGTTCACAGGATTAGGGGCGGTAAAGGTATACCCGGTCACCGTCGTTCCGGACAGCCCCGGCGCGACCCACGCGGGCATTATCGAGCGCAGGGAAGCCGGGGACTTGAAGTACTGGCCCAGGTCGAGCTCTATGTTGCCCGGGACCACCGATGTCAGAAGCCCTGTCAGGGTATCGACATTGATGAACCCCATCAGTTGCTTGAGCGTGGACTGAGAGGTGGTGCCGAGCCCTGCGAGTGCGGCGTTGAGGATGCTCTGCACGAGGTTCGACTGGAACAGGGCGACGACCGCCATCGAGAGCACCGGGGCGATGTCGTCATTGAATGTGGTGTAGGGCTGTCCCCCGTTGATGTTGTTCATGACCCTTGCAGCGATGTCCGTGATGAAGCCGCCGGAGGACGACGTGATGGGTATATTGACGGTACTCGTGGTATATCCGCTGGCGCCGAGCGATTTCATATGCAGGACGAGGGTCGGGTTGCCCTTCGAGTCGGTCCCGTAGGTGATGACGTTCGTCGATTCTCCGTGCGGGGGGCTCTTGATGAAGTTCACGCCGTCGATGATGTCCTGGAGCGCGGTGCTCAGTGCGAGCTGTGCGCCCGCGATGTTCTGTGTCCCGTCCGCTGGCTCTATGGTGAGGACGTTCGGGCTCGAGACCATGATGAAGCCCAGCGCCTCGAGCACCGTGTCGATATCGAGATTGCTCAGTCTGCCAGGGGCCATGACGTAGCTCACTATGCTGGAGAGGCTCATGTCCAGGTTGATCGCCATGGCGAGGTCGAGCGCCCCGTCGATGCCGTTCATCAGCGCATCGAAGTAGTAAACCTCCTCCATGTCGTACACCCCCCCGTAGTCCCCGAGCGCGTACGAGAGCGTCCCGCTGCCTATGGACAGCGGAAGAGAGTCTATCTGGAAGGTAAAGTTCTTGTCCCCGCTCTTGATGATCGCGTCGAAATAGCCCTTTGCCTGGTACACCGAGTTCATGATGGCATTGTTCAGGAAGCCCGCGATCAGCAGGTTTATGGCCGACATGCCGGTATCGACGAACTGCGGCCTCAGCACGGGTGTGCCCTGGTCGAACAGCTTGAAGCCGAACTGCTGGAGCAGCGACGTCAACTGCCCTACGAGGCTGTCTATCTGGTTGAGGAGTATCGCTATGGCCGCGCCGAACCGCGCCTGATTGTTGTTCGGGTCGTAGGTGTTCAGGATCGTCTCGAAGTTTGTCTCGGCATCCAGATACTGCTGGTTCGAGAGCTCGGTCTTTCCCTGGGCCAGCAGGTAGTCTATGTGCTGCTGTGTGGCGTTCGAGGGGGTAGAACTGCAGCCGTGAACGAGCCCCGCAAGAGTCAGAGCGAGTATGAAGATGAATAATTTTCCTGTACGCATTGTTCCCTCCTTTGTTATTTTACTTTATTGTCGATGAACGTCTTGAGTGCGGCCAGCGACCTCGACGTGGCGTCCACGAACTCGAGGCCGATGCCGTTGATCGTATGGCCGTCCGTCTCTTCTTTGAAAGTCCTCATTACCTTCGCCTTGTACTTGTGGGATTCGGACTTGCCGCTGTTGGACTGCAGGGGCAGGGAGAGGGCCATGTTCAGTATCGTGTTCAGGGGGATGATGTCGTTCGTGATGATGGAGAGCCCCGAGTAGCTGAGGTCTTTCGAATAGACGGAGACGGTCCTGTCCTTGTACTCGTACTTGACCTCGATGGAGATATCGTAGCGGTCTTCCTTCCGTACCTTTATCTCCACGAACTTCTTGACCTCTTCGAGGAAGGCCGACTCGTTGATGGGCTTGCGCACGAAGTCGTCGCACCCGGCCTTGAGCGCCTCGCCCCTCCTGTCCGTGGAGGTCACCATGACAACGGGTATCTTTTTTAACGAGGGATCGCTTTTGATTATCCTGCAGCACTCGATGCCGTTCATCTTCGGCATCTCGAGGTCGAGGAGGACGATGTCGGGCTTTTCTATCTTTGCCAGCTTGAGGGCCTCGGCCCCGTCCTTCGCCGTAATGACCTTCGATTCCGCCCTTCTCAGAAAAGAGACCTCGAGATCGAGGAAGTTCCTCATGTCGTCAACAAGCAGGATTTTTATCATACCCATTCTCCCTTTCTGTTATGTTTCACTATATATACAGAAGAACCCGGATATTGTCAAATTCTATTTTATTGTTGACGCACTCGGGCTCGGGTGTTATGATTACAGTATATGATCCATCAGCCACTCGATTTTGAGAAACCTATTTGTGAGTTGGAAAAGAAAATAGAAGAATTCAAACAGCTTTCCGCATCAGAAGGCATCGACCTATCGGACGAGATCTCCCGGCTCGAGAAAAAAGTCAGGAAGCTCCGGGAAGAGACCTTCTCCAACCTGAGCGCATGGAAGGTTGTGCAGCTTTCCAGACACCCCGAGAGGCCGTACACGTACGACTACATATACCTGATGTTCGACGAGTTCATCGAGATACACGGGGACAGAAGGTTTAAAGATGATACCGCAATAGTGGCGGGGATTGGAATACTCGACGGACACAGGGTCGTGCTGATAGGCGAACAGAAAGGGAGGGGCTCCAAGGAAAGGGCCATCAGGAACTTCGGTATGCCGGGCCCGGAGGGCTACAGGAAGGCGATGCGCGCAATGGATATCGCACAAAAGTTCGATGTGCCGGTCGTTACCCTTATCGATACCCCCGGCGCGTACCCCGGCATAGGCGCGGAGGAGCGGGGACAGGCAGAGGCCATATCCTCGTCCATAGTGAAGCTCGCGGGGATCAGGGTCCCCACGATCGGGTGTATCATAGGCGAGGGTAACAGCGGCGGAGCGCTGGCCATAGGGCTCGTCGACAGGATGTTCATACTCGAGTATGCCGTATACTCTGTCATATCGCCGGAAGGCTGTGCGTCCATACTATGGAAGGATCAGTCGAAGGCGCCCCAGGCCGCGGAGGCCCTGAAATTGACGGCCTCCGAGCTGAAGAAGGTGGGCGTCATCGACGAGATATTAAAAGAGCCTCCCGGGGGGGCGCACAATGACTTTAAAACTATGGCACAGACGATAAAGGGCGCCTTGATCGGGGCCATGGAAGGACTCAAGGCTGTATCGATAGACGAGCTTGTGAAGAGCCGGTATAACAAGTATAGAGGTATAGGACAGTTCCGGGAGACCGGTAGTCAAGGCGTGGTATAGGTGTATGGCCAATATATTCGGTATCGATATAGGAAGATACTCATTAAAGGTGGTTAATGTGAAGACCACTCTCAGGGGCATAGAATACACGGGCGCAAAGGAATTTGTCTTTCCACGGGATACCGGCCTCGGCTCCGAGGAGAATGTGGAAAGCCTCAAGGAGTTCTTTACTATCGAGGGGCTGTCGGCGTCCGAGGTGATAGTAGGCATACCGTCGGACATGGTGTCGGTCCACACGATCTCGGTGCCGTTCACCGACGACAAGCTCGTCTCGCAGGCGATAGGCACCGAGCTTGAAGGGGTCAGCCCGTTCAGCCTCGAGGAGACGATCATGGACTACAACGTCCTACGAAAAGATCGGTCCGGAGAGCAGGCAAGCACCCAGGCGATCACCTTTTCGATGAACACCGACACCATGAAACAGTGGCTCGATCTGTTGATGCGTATAGGAGTGGACCCCAACATAATAGAGGTGGCACATTCATCGTACGCGAACCTCTCGGCCTATCTAAAGCTCGAAGGGCCGTTTGTCATCGTGGATATAGGACACATGCACACCTCCCTGACCTTTATCAACGACAGCGGTGTCTTTATGGCAAGGGACCTGAGGATCAGCGCACCTATGCTGGGGCTGGTGCCCGGCGCCGATACTCTCAACGAGTCCATCAAGGCGTTTTTTGTAAAAGAGCTGAAGCTCTCCATAAGTACGGTGGAGAGGAAGATTGGTGCGGACATAGCATCGGTCGTTTTTGCAGGGAGGCTTGCCGATAAGGGCCGCGTGTTCGAGAAAGATCTCGGTCTGCCGGAACTGTCCTATACCTCTATGCCGGTCTTCTCGCTTCCTATCAACGATATCGCAAGGACGCTGATGGACGAGCGTGCCTCGATCGGGCCTGAGTATGGCCTTGCGTGTGCCCTCGCCCTGAGGAACGTGATACGAAAGCCGCGAAATCTGATAAACCTTCGGAGAGGGTCCTTTAAGTTTCAGCGCGCTATAGAGCAGATAAAGGGCAAGCTGGTTGCCACACTCGGCATCGCCGGACTGATTATTATCGTGTCCATGGTAAGCATGGCTTACGGCTATATTGGCCTGAAGCACAGGAGCGGCCTGCTCGAGAAGAAGATGTACGCCCTGTTTCATGATGCCTTCCCGAACGAGCCTTCGCTCGGAGACCCGCTCGGCACGATGAAGTATCTCGTTTCGCAGGAGAAGAAAAAGTCGGAGGACCTTTCCGGCTCTATACCCGTCATCGAGGTGCTCAGGGAGCTGAGCACGGGCATACCCAAGGACGTCAAGGTTGATGTAACGGAGCTGTCGATCGATCCCGAGCAGATAACGCTCAGGGGCAGGACCCCGACCATAGATAACGTGGACAAAATAGTGATAGGCATAAAGAACTTTAATACAATCAAGGACGTAAAAGTGATTGATACGAGAAAGACCGCCGATCAGAAGGCGTTCGAGTTTCAACTGGGCATAAATCTAAAATGATGGATGGTTTATTAAAGAAGTTCGGCATATTTTCCGAGATAAGCAGGACGTTCAGGGGGCTGAATAAGAGGGAAAGGCGTCTGCTGATCGGCGCACTGCTATTGACGCTGATCGTCGTGCTCGACCTCGCGGTCGTCTCACCGATGTACCGGAGCAGTGTGAGATTGAGAAAAGAGGTGAAGAACGACAGGGTGAGCCTCGTTGAAATGCAGGACCTGTACGAGAAGCACAAGAAGTACGAAGTAGTACTGCGTGGCAGCGAGAGCGTGCCAAAGAATTTCTCGATAATGACATACCTTCAGGGCGTCGCAAACGCCGTTGGCGTATCGTACGATTCCATACAGCCGAGGACATCTTCGGACAACGCCACATCGTATATAGATGTGAGGCTGAAGAACATCAATCTCTATCAGTTGACCAGGCTCCTGTACAGGATAGAGCTGGGCGGAGAGTACCAGTTGAAGGTAAAGAGGTTGAACGTAAGGACATCGTACAATAACCAGTCGCTCCTCGATGTAGGCCTGCAGGTCGTCATACCGGGTGCCTCGAATGAATAAGCTCTGGCAGACGATGAAAGACATGCCCGCCGCCGTCAAAGACCTTTTTGTCGACTATAAATGGGTACTCGTAAAGGCCGTGGCGTACGCCATGGTCGTTATCGTCTTTTACCTCGTGTTCCTATGGTTCCTTTTCCCATACGATGACCTCACGACAAGATTCGTCGAGCAGTTCGGGAACAGCGCGATGAATGTAAGCGTGGGCAGTACGACGGGCGCATTCCCGATAGGGTTGAAGCTCCGTGATGTGGTCATAAGGGAAGCGGCGGCCGGCAGCGGGAGCAGCCTGTTTGAGGCGAGCGAGATCAAATTGATTCCGGGCATCTTCTCCCTTTTACGGGGATGGCTGAGGTTGAGCGTCGATGCAAGGCTTTATCACGGGAGCGCCCAGCTCAGCATAGGGGCCCGCAAGGGGGACTTTGTATTCAGCGGTGTGATCAAGGACATAGACATCGATACGTACCCTATGCTAAAGAGCAGCTATGGTCTGAACATGATCGGGACGTTTAACGCACGATTGAGCATGAGGGGCTCCATGGACGATGTTACGAAGGATACAGGCAAGGGTCTCATACATATGCAGGGCGTGACTTTAGAGCCGTCGAACCTGCTCGGGGTCCTGACATTGCCGAAGATAGAGTTCGGGGACATCACCCTGCCGGTATTCATACAGGGAGGGAGGATCGATTTCCAGGAAGCGTCCCAGACGAGCAAGGACATAAATTCACAGCTCGACGGCAGCATCGCCCTCAGAAGACCGGTGGAGAGCAGCGCCCTTGACCTCAGGTTGAAGTTCAACCCCACCCCTGCACTCGAGGCACAGATACGGAAGACGGTCCCTATCTTTATGCTCAGCAGGGCGCCGTCAGGCTATTTTAATGTAACTATTACGGGAAATCTAAACATGCCGAGGTTTGCACAATGAAAAGGATCAACGAAAAGACGAGTTCCCCTTTTGGTAAAGGGGAGCGGCGGGGAGTGCTGTACGAGGCGAAAGGCTGGTCCCTTTATGGAGGGGAAGCGGGACCGCTTCGGAAAACAGCCGCGCACGGCTGCATTGTTTATGGCATAAGGGCACTTGTCGCGCTTGGAGTATGTATACTGATGGCGATCCCGGTCCACGCAGGGACAAAGATAGACCCTTTCCTGAGAGGGCTCTACGACGCGGTCAACGGCGTCTCGCCGTACCGTTCCCTATCGACACTCTTCCCGATGTCCTCCGGCGGGCCTGTGAGCCGACCGTCGTCGGGCAACAGCATGGTCGATGTTCTGATAAAAACGACCTCTCCATCCGACATGAGGTATGTAATTACAGAGAACGGGGGGACGGTGGGGACAGCGATAGACGGCATCGTGACGGCGGCAGTCCCTCTCTTCCTGATAGAGGGCCTCGTCCAGAGAAAGGACTGCGTGGACATTGCCCTTTCGAGGAAGCTGAATCTTCTGCTCGACAAGAGCGTGCCCGCGGTCTTCGGCGATGTAGTCCATCAGGGGGGGGCAGGTCTGCCGAGGCCCTACACGGGCAGGGACGTTATCGTCGGCATCGTCGACAGCGGGCTGGACCTGACCCATGCGGACCTTCACTACCCGGACGGCTCTACGAAGGTCATATCGCTGTGGGACCAGACCATATCCGGCACGCCGCCGAACGGCTATACCTACGGAGACGAGTGCACGAGCTATCAGATCAATACGGCGCAGTGCAAGGAGCAGGACACGGTGGGACACGGCACCCATGTTACGGGCATCATAGCAAGCAGCGACAGTGTATACACGGGTATGGCCCCGGACGCCATGCTCGTTATAGTAAAGACCGACATGACGGAGGCTCATGTGCTCGATGGTATCAACTACGTGTTTTCCATTGCCTCGCAGTATAACCTGCCCGCCGTCATAAACCTGAGCCTCGGAGCCCAGATAGGCCCGCATGACGACTCCACGGGCATGGAGCAGGCGATAGACGACTTCGTAAGACAGACGACGACTCCGAGGGCAATCGTTGTTGCGGCCGGCAACGACGGGGCGAACCCGGTACACCTCGGATTTACCGCCAATGCGGGCACATCGTACGCATCGTACTTCTCGGTAGTATCGAACAGCGAGTCCCCAGGGACGTCCGATATCGATCTGTGGTATTATACACCGTCCCCGGCCCTGTCCTTTGCCCTTGGCGTGGTGGACTTATCCGGTCGCCTGCTGAGCTGGACCGGCTGGGTACCGACGGGCTCAACATTGTCTGCCATGCCGCTGTACTATAACGGGACCACGTATGGGTATGCAAGCATAGATGCGAGCGCAGTGGCATGGGGCGGCACGGACAGCAATGAGGTCGTGCTCAGTGTTACGAACAACGGCGACCCTGCGATAAACCTTACAAGCTTTATGTACGGCAGCAGGTACGTCCTGCTCGTGAAGAACAATAACGGCCTGAACATGCAGGCCCTGAACGCATGGCTTTCGACGGACAACAGCCTGTTTGATACGATGACCACCGTGGCACAGCCCATTACGACGGGCTATACCATGGTGCCCGGGGACACGATCGATACCGTCTCTTTCCCTGCGACAGCCAGGTATGCCATTGCGGTAGCATCGTTTGTCACAAAGATCTCGTGGACGACGTGCAACGGCTTATGCAACGGGGGCATGTACACCGCCTATTTCGCGGACACGCAGCCCGTGGGCGACCTCTCGTTCTTCTCCAGCAGGGGACCAACGCCCCTCCCGTCGGCCACCGGTCAAAAGCCAAACATAGCCGCGCCGGGAGAGATGGTAGTGTCGGCGCTTTCCACGCAGGCATCGTTTAATCAAAGCTGGATCACGTCCGACGGCACCCATGTCGCACTGAGGGGCACGAGCATGGCGGCTCCGCATGTCGCTGGCGCCGTCGCGCTGCTCTACGACCGGGACGATGCACTCGATATAACGGACACGATTGGGCTGCTCGAAAGCTCGGCCACGTTCGACACATGGACGACCTCCGTCCCGAACAACGGCTGGGGGAGCGGCAAGCTCGATGCGCTGGCACTTGTACAATCGGCCACCACGACGCCTTCGGACACGACCTCCCCGGTTATTTCCCATGTCTCCGTCTCGGGTGTGGGGACGTCGAGCGCAGAGGTCATGTGGGCAACGGACAAGCTGAGCTCGAGCTATATCAGGTACTGGAACGCGTCCAATTCTGCGAAGGTAACTTCCTCCGGCACGACGACGATGACGGTGGCGCACATCGTGGACCTGAGCGGCCTGTCCCAGAATACGAGATATCAGTATCAGGTCGTTTCGACGGACCCGATGGGCAATACGGCGGTATACCCACAGACGGGCGGGCTCCAGTTCACGACCCAGCAGATCAGCAGATCGTCCGGGTGCGCGTGCGAGCAGTCGTACGGAAGGACCACGGCGGGAGACCTTTTCCCCTATCTCTTGCTGCTCCTCGCATGGTGCATCGTACTGAGGCCGTTGGCCAGGATGTATGGGCGGTAGGGCCGAAGGCACAAGTATCTGTTGACTAATTCTTGAGGAGAGATATACTATCACTTCGATGCCCCAAAAGAAGGGAGGGAA
>JAMCVD010000088.1 GCA_023381995.1 Deltaproteobacteria bacterium | reverse complement strand
GCCGACGTCATCACCTACGACGATCTCGGTCCCGAAGCGGTAAGGAGGATTGAGGTGGTGGACTTCCCGGCGATCGTAATCAACGATGCTTACGGGAACGACCTTTACGTGAAGGGCGTCGAAGCATACAAACAAATAGAGGAGGCATAGAGATGAAAAAAAACATTTACGAGTTCAAATACAGGTATCACACGGGCACGGTTGCCTGGATACTGCATAGGCTGTCGGGGCTTGCATTGATACTGTATCTGGCCATGCATATCTGGGTCATACACCATCTGAACAGGCCGCTGGACTTCAACAGCGTTATGGCCTTTCTGAACGAGCCTGTTTTCAAGGTACTGGAGCTTGGCCTATGGGGCGTCATCGTCTACCATGCGCTCAACGGTCTTCGGATAATCACCGTTGACTTTTTTACGAGGAAAGGGGCCGCTGTCCAGAAGCAGATGTTCTGGGGCACTGTCCTGCTCGGCATAGTAGTCTTCGCTGCCGGTGCGATCCCATTCGTGGGACACATGGTAAAATAGGAGGTAATGGCATATGAATATAAAACTTGTTACAGGCGATTCGGGGACGAAGAGGTGGTTCTATCAGAGGCTCACCGGCATATTCCTTGCCGTACTCCTGATAGTACACTTTACGGTCATGCATTTCATCGGCACAGGAGAGACGGATTACCAGATAGTCGAAGCAAGGCTCGCCTCGCCTCTGTGGAAGACGTTCGATGTGGCATTCCTGGCTTTTGCGCTCTATCATGGGATGGCGGGCCTATGGGTGGTCATCGACGACTATGTGCATAGAGACGGCTGGCGTATCCTTATCTATTCGGTCGCCGTGCTTGCGGGGGTGTTGTTTTTCACCCTCGGCGCAATTACGATAGTAACATTCACACCGCACATCGTGTGGTTCCCGACAAAAGTGTAAGGAGAACGTACATGGCTATAAACATTGAGACACATTATCATGATGTATTGGTTATAGGGGCCGGGCTTGCCGGCTCGATGGCAGCCCTGAAGGTCGCACCCATAGCGGACGTCGCCGTGCTCACCAAGGTCTTCCCCACGAGGTCCCATTCGACGACGGCACAGGGCGGCATGGCCGCTGCACTCAACAACAACAAGTCGAAGGGCGAGGACTCGTGGGAGCTCCACATGTTCGATACCGTCAAGGGCAGCGATTACCTGGGTGACCAGGACGCGATAGAGACCCTGACGAAGGACGCCATAGAGGTAGTGTATGAGCTTGAGCATATGGGCACTCCCTTTTCCAGGACGCCGGAAGGCAAGATAGCCCAGAGGCCGTTCGGGGGCCATTCCAGGCCAAGGATCGCATACGCTGCGGACAGGACCGGCCACGTAGCGCTCCATACCCTCTATGAGCAGAGCCTGAAAGAGCGGGTGAACTATTATTCGGAGTTTTTCGTGACGAAGCTGATTGTCGAGAACAATACGGCCAAGGGCGCAGTGGCCGTCGATTTGCGGACGGGTACCGTCCACGTTTTCAGCTCCAAGGCGGTCATGATTGCGACCGGGGGCGGGGGACGGATATACAAGGTCACATCCAATGCGCACGAGTCCACCGGCGACGGCCTCTCGCTTGTATACAGGGAGGGCCTTCCGCTTATGGACCTTGAATTTACTCAGTTCCACCCGACGGGGATCTACCCGCTGGGCATCCTCATAACCGAGGGTGTCAGGGGAGAGGGCGGATACCTTGTGAACAGCAAGGGGGAGAGGTTCATGGAGAAGTATGCGCCGGACATGAAGGACCTTGCGCCCAGGGACATAACATCGAGGGCGATATACACCGAGATCAACGAAGGCAGGGGGGTTGGGCCAAAGAAGGATCACGTGCTTCTGCAGATACACCATATCGGCAAGGAAAAGATCCTCGAGAGGCTGCCGGAGATATACAAGTTTGCGATAACCTACGCGGGCGTCGACTGTACCAAAGAGCCCATACCGGTGGCGCCGACGATGCATTACTTTATGGGCGGTATACCGACGGACGCGCACAGCAACGTTATAAGGGACGAGAAGGGGACTCCCGTTATCGGACTGTACGCCGGCGGGGAGGCCGCATGCGAGTCCGTACACGGGGCCAACAGGCTCGGTGCCAACTCGCTTGTCGATACCACGGTATTCGGCAGAAGGGCGGGAAAGCATATGTACGACTTCGTTCAGCAGGTGGGCAGGCCGGTACTCCCGAAGGACTCCGCCGAAAGCACCGTAAAGATGGTCGAATGGCTTTTGGGCGGGAACGGGAAGGAGAATGTGTCGAAGCTGCGCGAGGACATGCAGCAACTGCTCTGGGACACCGCGCCGGGGTTCCGCGAGGAGAAAATGCTGCAGAAGGGCATGAAAGAGATAAAGGCGCTGCAGGAGAGGTACAAGAACATCGGCATCAGCGATAAGGGAAAAAACTTCAACATGCAGTTGAAGGACGCGATCGAGCTCGGCAACATGCTTGAGTATGCCGAAGTGGTCCTTGCGTCGGCTGATTTCAGGAAGGAGAGCAGGGGCGCCCATTCTAGGACTGACTACCCGAAGCGCGACGATACCAGGTTCCTCAAGCATACGCTTGCGTTCAAGGGCAAAGACGGTACTCCGGAGATGAAGCAGAAGGATGTTTCCATTACCAGATATCAGCCCCAGGAAAGAAAGTATTAAGGAGGTAGAAAAGTGAAGGTGACGTTTAAGATACAGAGATTTAACCCAGGGGACGACACAAAGCCATATCTCAGGGAATACACGGTCGAGACACAACCCGGTGCGGCGGTGCTCGACTGCCTGAACGATATACGGTGGCACCAGGACGAGTCGCTCTCGTTCAGGAGGTCGTGCGGCCATGCCATATGCGGCTCGTGTGCAATGAACATCAACGGGAAAAACGGCCTCGCCTGCCAGACGCTCATAAAGGACCTGAAGCAGGGGGCCGTTACCGTGAGGCCGCTGCCGTCGTTCCCCATAATCAAGGACCTCGTCGTGGACCTCGACAGGTTCTACGAGAAATTCAGCAAGGTAATACCCTATCTTATCAATGACGGACCGGTGCCAGAGAAAGAGAGGCTCCAGATGCCGGAGCAGCAGAGGCTCATCGAGGAATCGACGACGTGCATCATGTGTGCATCGTGCACCTCCTCCTGCCCTTCGTTCTGGGCCGACGACGACTATCTCGGTCCTGCCGCGCTCGTCAAGGCATTCAGGTATGTGTTCGATACAAGGGACACCGGCGCCGAGAAGAGGCTCCTGATAGTAAACGACAAGAACGGCGTATTCAGGTGCCACACGATATTCAACTGCAACGAGGCGTGCCCGAAGGACATCAATATCACCGGTCATATCGCCGAGCTGAAGCTGGCCCTTGTCACCACGAAGATGTAGGAGAGGCCGAGATGAATATACACGAATATCAGGCAAAGGAATTAATGACGAGGTTTGGCGTAGCGGTACCGAATGGCAGGCCAGCGTTCACGCCGGACGAGGCCTATGCTGCCGCGCAGCAGCTCGGCGTAAGCAGGCTCGTCGTAAAGGCGCAGATCCATGCCGGAGGAAGGGGCAAGGGCGGGGGGGTAAAGCTCGTCAACTCTCCGGAGGAGGTAAAGGAGGTCGCCTCGAGGATGATCGGCATGAACCTCGTTACGCACCAGACCGGCCCGGAGGGCAGAATCGTGCGGAAGGTGTACGTAGAAGAGGCAGGTGCGATAGAGAAAGAGCTCTACCTCGGGATGATCATCGACAGGACGACGAAGCAGATCGTCCTCATGGCAAGCACCGAAGGCGGCATGGAGATAGAAGAGGTTGCATCGAAGGCGCCGGAGAAGATCATAAAGGAGTTCATCGATCCCGTGGCGGGCATACAGGATTTTTACGGACGGAAGGTCGCGTATAGGCTCGGGCTGAAGGGCGACCTCGTCGGTAAATTTACGAAGTTCGCGAAGGCGCTCTACAGGATGTTCATGGAGCTCGACTGCAGTCTCGTCGAGATCAACCCCCTCGTGATTACGAAGGACAGCACCATATTCGCGCTCGATGCGAAGATCAATTTCGACGACAACGCCCTTTTCAGACACAAGGACGTGGAGGCGCTCCGCGACGTCGATGAGGAGGACCCGAAAGAGCTCGACGCCAAGGCACACGGACTCAGCTACATAAGCCTTACGGGCAACATCGGGTGCATGGTCAACGGGGCAGGGCTCGCTATGTCGACGATGGACATCATAAAGTTCTACGGCGGCGAGCCTGCGAACTTCCTCGATGTCGGCGGCAGTGCATCGAAGGAACAGGTAACGCACGCCTTCAAGATCATACTTTCCGATCAGAAGGTAAAGGGGATCCTGGTCAACATATTCGGCGGCATCATGAAATGCGATGTAATAGCCGCCGGTATCATCGCAGCGGCAAAGGAGATAAACATCCATGTACCGCTTATCGTAAGGCTCGAGGGGACGAATGTCCAGCTCGGTAAGAAGATGCTCGATGGATCCGGTCTGAACATAATAACGGCTCTGGGCATGGCTGATGCGGCACGGAAGGTTGTTGATGCAGTGAGAGGCGGCATATGAGTATATTCGTAGACAGGAATACGAAGGTAGTGGTACAGGGGATTACCGGGAGCAACGGGTTGTTCCATACAAAGCAATGCCTTGATTACGGTACGAGGATCGTGGGTGGGGTCACCCCGGGGAAGGGCGGTATCGATGTCGAGGGGGTACCGGTATTTAACACGGTCATGGACGCCGTTTCGGCG
>JAMCVD010000021.1 GCA_023381995.1 Deltaproteobacteria bacterium | reverse complement strand
CTTATCTTCATAAGTGCCGTGATGAGCTCTTTCTGGTACCTGTTCATCATTGCTGCGGTAGCCCTGTACTATTTTTTCAAGTGGTACATAAAGACGGAGAAGGGCAGGGCCAGGTACGAGACGTTCCTGCTGAAGCTGCCGGTCTTCGGGAGACTCATACGCCTTGTGATCATAGCGAGGTTCACCCGGACGCTGGCAACGCTTCTGAAGAGCGGGGTGCCCGTTGTCAGGGCCATGGACATCGTGAAGACGATAGTCAACAATACCATCATAGGCGGCGCCATCGAGAAGGCGAAGGTATCGATAGTGGAAGGGTCTTCGATAGCGGCCCCCTTAAAATCGAGCGGCGTGTTCCCTCCGATGGTAACGCGGATGATATCCGTCGGGGAGCAGAGCGGAGAGCTCGAGAACATGCTCGAGAAGATCGCCACGACGTACGAGGACAATGTGACAACGGCGATAAGCGCGCTGACGGCACTCCTCGAGCCGGTGATCATACTGCTCATGGCCGGTATCGTGCTGTTCATAATACTGTCCGTGCTGTTGCCGATATTCCAGATGAATCAATTAGTCCATTAGGAGGTACGATGATGCAAAGGCAGAAAGGTTTCACTCTTATAGAGATAATGGTCGTGGTGCTCATCATAGGCCTGCTGGCAACGATCGTTGCCGTGAACGTGATACCGAGGAAAGAAGAGGCGAACAGGGTCAAGGCGAGGGCCGATATAAAGTCGCTCGAAACGGCGCTCAAGCTCTATTACCTCGACAATCACACGTACCCGACGACAGAGCAGGGGCTCAAGGCGCTCGTCGAACAGCCCACGATAGGCACGGTGCCGTGCTGCTGGAAGGAGGGAGGCTATGTAGAGGGCGGCCACATACCCAAGGACCCATGGGGGAACGACTATATCTATATAAGCCCGGCACCCAACGGGGCGGACTATGTGATCATATCCTACGGCGCCGACGGCAAGCCAGGCGGAGAGGGCAAGGACAAGGACATAACGAGCCTTGATACGGACGCAAATCCATAGGACGGGGGAGGGGTTTACCCTCATAGAGCTCACGGTGGTCCTCTTCATCATCGCCGTGGTCCTGGGGCTCGTCGTGCCGAGGCTCATGGACCTTACCGGCGTGGAGCTCCGGTCCGATACCCAGAGGCTGTCTTCTACGATACGATACGTCTATTCCAGGGCGGTCTTCTCAAAGACCGCTTCCTACAGGATCAAGTTCGATCTCAAGAAGAACGAATACTGGGTCGAGAAGTGCATACCATCGCTGGACACGAACACGTGCGAGTGGAAGTACGACAACGATGTGCTCGGAAAGCCGGAAAGGCTCGCGAACGGCATCAGGTTCGAGGACATCATGGTCGGAACGGTCACGGTGAGCGCGGACGCGACCGACGTGGCGATCCAGTTCTCACCCCAGGGGTACATGCCGTACACGATCATCCATATAGAGGACGACAGGAAGGACGTCTATTCCCTTGAGGTCAATCCGTTTACAGGGAGGGTCATGATATATGACAGATACATCGAGCCGGAAAAGTCTTGAGCAGGGGTTCTCGCTGCTCGAGCTCCTGGTCGCCGTCGCCATACTCGCGGTGGGGCTGATCTCCATACAATCGCTCGAGAACCAGAACATAGATGCATCCAATTACATAAACGATCTGAATATAGGCATGATGCTTGCGGACTACAGGCTCGGCGAAGAGCAGATAAAGGCGAACTTCGGCGATTTCAACCCACCGCTGAAGTCGTTCGAGAACGAGTTCCCCTCATTCACAGTTGATACGGCCGTAGAGAACGGGCTCTCGCTGCCCGTAGACCTGCCGATCGAGCTCCCGGGCGTACTCGTGGTGGACGTGAGCTGGAAGTTCCACCGTCACGACGAGAAGCTCATGGTCGTCGATTACCTGCCGACATCCGTGAGTGCGGGACAGGGGATCCTCAACACACAGTAGGGCATACCGTCCTCAGCGGGGCCTGACCCGGGAATGCATCCTCCCGGTCAAAGGTAGTACACGAGACCGATCGCTATGGAGACGCCGCCGAGGTTCAACGATGCGCCCAGCTTGCTGCTGGAGAGCTGTCCCCACGAGACCCTGCACAGTCCGCTCAGTGCCAGGCCCGAAGAGAGGAGATAGTTGGCGCCGAGCTGAGCGGCCACGTTGTACGTCAAGAGGCTCAGGTCCTTCTGGGAGGCGCTTATCCCGGGATAATTTATATTCCTCGTCAGATAGTAAACGCCTGCCCCCGGACCGAGATGGATGTCGAAATTGTTGATCAGGATATGGTACTCGGGCGAGATAAGCCCGGAGAGCACGGTCATCCGGTACGTACCGCTGATCCCGCCCGATACGAATCCCGACCCGGCATAGCCGAAGCCCCCGGAGACGTCCACGCCCAGCGAGTGCGAGAACTTTCTCGTATAGTCGATAGATGCACCGTAGGGGTTGAGGGCCATGCGTCCTATCCCATAGGCGGATTTTATATCGGTAAGGTATTGGCTGTCGAACAGGTACTCGTACGCAGGCGCTATACCGATGTATTGGTTGCTCTCTTCGAGTGCGAGTGCCGGCGGAGAGCCCACCTGGTACACGACGTAGTAGCTGGGCCATCCGACATTTCCTGCCCTGTCGATGGTCGTGATGGTGATTTCGTTTACGGCCCTGGTTTTCAGCGGCACCTTCTCGTCGAAGGTCCCCCTCTCTCCTGTCGGCTGCACGGCCTCGCCGAAATCGCCCTTGAAATGGACGTCGGCGGTACTGTCGGTAGAGCCGGTGACGTACTGCAGGCTGTATCCCGTCATGGCGAAATTCTTGTATGTCTGCGGCGCCCCGGGCAGCGTCGAATCCTGAAACACATTAGCGGCCGCCGGGTCGAGAGTGGTGTTCAGCGCATATACCTTCAACTGGTTTAGCTTGTTGGGCGATAGAGGTATGCTGGCCCCGAAGCTCCCGGTCTGTGGGTCGGCGATCGTCCACACATCGGACTCTGCGCCGTATATCCTTATAACGCTGCCGGGTATCGAGTAGCCGGAAACATATTCGACGGGTTTGTTCGTGTATTCGGCCAGCGGATTGAGGACGACGTGTCCTATCACGCCCCTCAGGGAGAGGAGCTGTTCGTACTTCAGTTCTTCATTGGTCACCGATTTTATTTTCGCTCTGGCGAACTTCATATGAAATGTCTGCTTCTCTTTCGCGAGCTTCGCGTTCTCGTCTGCCAGCTCCTTTGCCTCCTGAGAAAGCTGGGCCGAGAGCTTCAAAAGCACATTGGCTTCGTTTACCTTGTTCTCCTTTAATTTTTCCTCTCCGTTGACCAGGAGCTTGTAGGCGTCGCTTATCTCTTCGTTCGCATACTCCCTCGCGCCCGCCGACAGCGCCTGCTTGTACGTCTCCTCCGCTATCGATAGGAGGGGATTGTGCCCGGTTTTTGTGGTAAAATAGCCGCACGACGATACGGATAGGAGCGCTATCAAGACGGCAGCGGCACACACTCTATGGGTGTATCTATTGTCCATTCTTCGATTCTTACTATAAAAGGCATGAATAAATCAAGTCGTCCGTGACGGTCGTCTTTGGCCGAACACCTGTTTGTATATGTAGTCTACGTACCTGAGATGGCTTTCTATGCCGAGCATCTGCCTGAGCCCCGATTTTTTTATGAGCGAAGATACGCTCCTGTTCTCCGAGAGGACGTCCGCAAAGTCCTGGCCCCTGTCAAAGGCGGTGAATGCGGCCTTCTGTATGATAGCGTACGCTTCTTCCCTTGCCATGCCCTTATCGATCAAGGAAAGCATGACCTTCTCCGAATCATAGAGCCCCCGTGTCATGTCAAGGTTTGCCAGAAGCCTGTCTTCGTGGACGACGAGCCTGTCGACGAGCCATATCGCCCTGTTGAGCATAAAATCGACAAGTATCGTTGCGTCCGGGGCTATGATCCTCTCGACCGAGGAATGGCTTATGTCCCTCTCATGCCAGAGGGGTATGTTCTCGAGCGCGGACACGAGGTACGACCGCACGACCCGTGAGAGGCCGGTAAGGTTTTCTGAAAGGATCGGATTACGCTTGTGCGGCATCGCCGACGAACCTTTCTGTCCCTCGGTGAAGTACTCCTCGGCCTCTCTTACCTCGGTGCGCTGCAGGTGCCGTATTTCTAATGCAATCCTTTCGATGCCCGCCGCGAGTATTGCGAGATCAGAAAAATATTCTGCATGCCTGTCCCTTGCTATGACCTGTGTCGAGTACGGCTCCACGTTCAACCCGAGTTTCTTGCACACATACTGTTCTATGGCGGGGTCTATGTTGCCGTACGTGCCGACGGCGCCCTTGATCTTGCCGTACCTCACGTTCTCCACGGCCCTCTCGAGCCTCCCCCTGTTTCTTCGCATCTCCTCATACCATGATACGAACTTCAGTCCGAACACGATGGGCTCGGCATGGATCCCGTGTGTCCTCCCTATCGTGGGCAGCGACTTGTATTTGAACGCCTTCTCCCTGAGGACCTTCAGCAGCCTGTCCACATCGTCGAGTATGAGCCTGCCTGCCCTTACGAGCTGAACGGCAAAGGCGGTGTCCAGCACGTCGGACGAGGTGAGCCCCATGTGTATGAACCGCGCGTCCTCGCCGATCTTTTCCTTAACGGCGGTCAGGAGCGCTATGACATCGTGCTTTACAACGAGCTCTATCTCGTCGACCCGACCCGCATCGAAATCGGCCTTCGCCATTATCCGTTCGAGCGAGGCCTTCGGTATCTTTCCCGCCTTCGCGTACGCCTCGCACGCCGCAAGCTCCACGTCGAGCCATATCCTGTACTTCGTTTCGTTGGTCCATATGTCAGCGCACTGTTTTCTGCTGTACCTGTCTATCATAAAGTGGCTCTCCTGTATGCCGCTTATTCATAACACTCTCTCAATAATATAATTGCAAGAAAATATCTATAAAAAGATCTCTTAAAACCCTTGCAACTTTTTGATAGTTGTTATATTACCGCCTCGTATGACGAGGGACGAGCTGATAAAATACATGTCCGACCATAAGGACAGGGGGACCGAGCTCTCGAACGTGAAGCTGGTAGGGGAGAACCTCCGGGGGCTGGACCTGTCCCGGATAAAGATGAGGAACTCCGACCTATCCCAGGCCGACCTCTCCGAGGCAATACTCGATAATGCCGACCTCTCGTTCTGTCTGCTGAGAGAGGCACGGCTGATAAAATCGTCTTTCAAAAACACGAACCTTCAGGGGGCGAATATCGCAAAAGCGGACGCACGGAATGCAAACTTCTCGAACTCCACGCTCCAGGAGGCAAACATGTCCTCCGCCACCATCGAAGGGGCGGACTTCACGGCCTGTCAGATGGCCGGGGCGGTGCTGACCGGGGTAAACGCTAAAGAGGCCACCTTCAACGGGATAAGGGCGCCCGGCATAAAGTTCAACAAGGCGCTGCTCTACAGGGCGAGCTTTGTAAACTCGAACCTCGAATCGTCGGACCTTTCCGAGGCGGACATGCGGGGCGCCGATTTTTCCAGTGCGACATTACGGGGCTCCAACATACAGAAGGCGCTGCTGACGGGCGTGTCCCTCAGAAAGGTGTTCATGCCTTCGAGCGACCTGAGGGGCATGAACCTGTCAGGGCTCGATCTGTCCGAGGCCGTTATCACGTCTGCGAAAATGAGCAACATCAATCTTACGGACACGAACCTGAGGGGCGCCAACCTCGAGGGCTCTCAGCTCGATTATGCGCAGATATCGGGCGCTATCATGGACTATGCAAAGCTGGATAGCGCAGTGATGACGGGCGCGATGCTCGAACGCTCGAGCATGTCCCACACGTCCTGTGTCAACACGAATTTTTCGATGGCGAACATGAAAGGCGTCATACTGAGCCATGCGATGGTTTCCAGGGCCTCTTTAAAAGAGGCAAACCTGTCCGGCGCCATCATGAACAATTCGGTGCTCTCGTACAGCGACCTGAGCAGTGCAAACCTCAGCGGCGCGGACCTGAGGGAAACGGACATGAGCGGCACGAACCTGCACGATGCGATACTCACCCAGGCGCTTGTTACGAGGCGGACGTCCATATCGGTCTGCCCGTGGTGCGGGTATCAGCAGGACACGAAAGAGCAGTGCGAGAAATGTGCCAAGCCGATAAAGATAGACGAGCCCGTCATTAAACCCATGCCCCTGCTTGTCGTCCTTCCGGCCATAAGTCTCATAGGAGGGCCGCTCATCTTCATACTGAGCGGGCTCTATTACCTGAATGTCAGATTGTTGCAGGCAGGGGGGCTCCTCGTGGCATTTCAGATCGGCATCCTATTGACGGCACTGAGCCTCGTCGCATCGATAGGGATGTTTGTCTTCCTGAGGCGCAGGCCATTAGTGGAAAGCGAAGGGTACCTGAGAGGGGCTATTGTTCTCTGTGTCATAAATCTTCTGGCATATACCGTGCTTCTCTGGTAAGAGGACCCAATGCCGCTCCTCGCCTCCATCTCAAAGGACAACAAGTCCGAAGAGGTCTATCCGATCGACAAAGACACGATAAGCGCCGGCAGACTGCCTTCCAACGATATCGTCCTGTTGGACTCGAGCGTTTCCAGGAACCATTTCGTGATAAAGAAAGAAAAGGACGGGTACTACATCGCCGATAACGGTAGCTCGAACGGCACGCTGGTCAATGACAAGAAGGTCACCGGAAAGACCAGGCTGAAGAACCATGACAGCATCAGGGCAGGCAAGGTAGTATTGGTCTATAAGGACGACGAGTTCATAACCGTCAAGGAGGTCTCTCCCTCCGAACTCGGTACCATAGCGTCTTCGACCTCCGTGCCCAACAACGTGTATCTGAATATCATATTTTCTGTTGCCAGGGAAGGCATATACACGCACGACCAGAAACAGTTCTACGCTCATACGATAAAGCTGATATGCAATGCCCTGAAGGCCGACTACGGGGCGATACTCGTCATCGATGAGGCCACGGGCATGCTGTCGACGATGGCAGAGAGCAGCGTCCGGGAGTCCGGCACAGCAAGCATAAGCTCATCGATACTCGATAAGTCCATAAAGAACAGGGCGGGTATACTCGTAAAGAACGCCGGCATAGACTATCGGTTTACCGGGGACCGTACAATACAGAGCATGGCCATAAACTCCGCGATGTGTGCCCCTGCATGGGAAAAAGACCATACCTACGGCGCGCTGTATGTCGACCGTACGATCGGCAAGCAGCAGTTCACCGAGGAGAACCTCAACTTCATTACGATTATCGCAAACCTTCTCGCCCTTACGATGGCCCATGAGAAGCTTGTCCAGAGGATAGCGGATGAGAAAAACCTGACAGACCAGATCAAAAGGTTCGTCCCGATAGAGGCCGTTTCCGGGTTCCTCGATATGATAAAGAACAATCCCTCGTCTCTGTGGAACGTGCAGGAAGTAAGCAGGAGCACGATACTGTTCGCCGACATAGTGGGGTTTACCTCTCTCACGGAGAGGAGCAGGCCGAGAGAGATAGCAAGGATGCTGCGTATATTTTTCGAAAAGGCGACCGACATCATCCTGACGAACGGTGGCTCGGTCAACAAGTTCCTCGGCGACGGCCTCATGGCAGTGTTCGGCACGCCGATCTCGCACGACGATGATCCGGACAGGGCCATCAGCTCCGCCATGGCGTTGATCAAATGGGTAAAGAGCAACGGGGACGGGATCGATATCTCTCTCAGGATAGGCATAGATACAGGACCGGTCCTCGGTATTATGGTCGGATCGTCCCAGAGGCTCGAGTACACGGTCATCGGCGACAGCGTCAATGTGGCATCGAGGCTGCAGGCGATCGCAGACGTCAACCATATAGCGATATCGAGAGAGACGAACAGCTATATAAAAACGCCCGTCAGTACGAAACTGATCGGTGAAATAACGGTGAAGGGCAAGGAAAACCCTGTGACGGTATACCAGGTGAGCTGCTGAAGCCGGGCTGCCTCCGTTATTTGATATTCAGGTAGCTCTTTACCATGTCCATGACCTGCGGGGAGGATATCGGCTTTGTTATGTACGCGTTTGCGCCGAGCGCCATGGCCCTCTCCTTGTCCTCCTGCCCGCCCTCGGTGGTGATGATGAATATCGGTACTTCCTTATAAACCGCGTCCTTGCGGATCAGGCTGACGAGTTTCAGGCCGTCCATGACGGGCATGTTTATGTCCGTAATGATGAGGCTGAACGAGTCCTGGGAGAGCTTCTTCAGTCCGTCGACGCCGTCACTCGCCTCTACAATCTTGACGCCCTTGAGCCTCTTGAGAGAAAAGGCTATAAGCTGTCTCATTGTCGGAGAATCTTCTACGATCAAAACCTTGTATTCGTCCATATCAGCTCCCGATCGCTATTTTGTCAGCAGGTCTATGAACCCCTGTATCGTCGACAGCTTCCTCTCAGACTCCGAGTACAGCTTGGAGCTGAAGATGGATGTTGCCGCGTGCCCCGCAAGAAGAGTAAAAAGCTCGTGGTCCAGGGGGGTAAAGCTCTTCTTCTGCTGCAGCAGCTTGTACACCACGATGACGCCTATCACATGCTCTTTTATTTTGATGGGGATGGCCACGATCGGGTTGAGCCAATCGGACTTCGCCGTATCCAGTGCGCCCTCCGTGAAGTACGGCTCCCCGCCCTTCGCGACCTTCCCTATGACCCCGGTGTCAAGGGTGACCGTAGGGACATGGCTTTCATCGATGCCTTCCGATGCCATTATCTTGAGCTCGTGTGTTTTCTCATCGAGCAGGAATATGCCGAATTCCTCGGCGCCTATGAGGTTTATGATGATCTCAAGAATGATCTGGAGGACTTCTTTGAAATCGAGTGTCGAGTGGAGCTGGTAGCTTGCTATGTATAGATTTGCGAGGTTGTTGTTCTCCTCCGCCACCTCGACATACCGCTGTGCAAAGTCTTTGTTCTCGGACTCGATCTCCCTCGCGCGATTGGCTATCTCTTCCTTCTCTTTCTTGAGAGCCTCTATCTGCTGTGCTAGTTCCCTGTATTGTTCCGACGGCATGCCCGCGGCAGATTTTACGCTCTTGTTTTCTTCCTCGAGCTGCAGGATCCTGTACCGCAACTGCTCGTTTGTTTTCAGGAGCTCCTGGGTGAACTCGGCGCCCTTTTTAAAGATCTGCAGAAATTCCTCGGCCCTTTCGAAAAGATTTTTTTCCCTTTCTTCCTTTTTGTCCATCGCGACACCTCTGATTTAATAAACTGATATGATATACGCTATGGATTGTCAAGATAAGGACTCCACGGACGTTGCGGCGTAACCCTCCTGCTTGCCAGACATCTTTTTTTGTTATAAGGTGCTGCCGTAAAGGGGGTACCTATGGTTCAGACAGACATATTCTGGTCGTACGCGATCGGGGCGACCTTTGCCGCTGCCGCTTCAAAGCAATTGAAAAGGGACTATGACGATTCAAAGGACAACAGGTGGTCCAGGAGCAAATACTTCGTCTATACCGTACTGTTCCTTGCCTGTCTGTTTGCACCTACCGGGAGCTATCTACTGTGGGACTTCCCACAGTGGGAGACCATGCAGATTGCCACGTCACATGCCGCTATCCCGGCATGGTTCGTTTCCCTTTTTGCCATCTCGAACGTCCTGCTGGGCGTACTCGGCTATCGGGTCGGTTATGGTCTTATCAAAAGGGGCAGGGTGCATCTGGCATGGCTGCAGGTCGCCGCAGGCTATCTCATCATGACGGTGGTCCTTACCTATGGGTGGGACGGCACGGGCTGGCAGAGGTTTTTATACGATTCCACGACCCACAACGGGAAGCTCTGGGCACCGGGCATGTATGACGGCATCGCCTTCTTCTCAGGCAACGTCGCCCACGCCCTCTACGGCATGGGTATAATCGTTCTTCCGTTTTTGCTCGTCCCTGTCGTGAAGTGGATAAGAGAATAACCCGCTATTACGAGGACGGGTCGGTCAGCCCCTATTGTATTTTTCGGGTTAACGAAAATCCCGAGCCACAGCATAGTCTCGAGAAGAGTGGGAAAACACCGCCCGCCCCTGCTGCTCATCATGCCCCGCCTCTCTGAATAGCCCCAATGGCAGCGCCCTACCGCCGTCACAGCTTATCTATACGGCAGAAGAAGGCTCCACGACTTCACGGATGTGGGAGATTGCGTCGTAGGAAGAGGGCCCCGTTTACCTCTTTTCTGCTTTTGCCGATCGCTATTTCTTCGCTGCCACCGCGTCTTTGAGCATCTGGATGGTAACGGACTTCGGCCTTTCGAGCGGTGCCCCGACTGCCCTGTCCCATACGATCTGTGCCGTGATCCCCATTGCCCTTGACACGCCGAAGAGTACCGTATAAAAGTCGTACTCCATGACGCCGTAGTGGCACTGCAGTGCGCCCGAGTGCGCGTCGACGTTGGGCCACGGGTTCTTGGCCT
Organism: Deltaproteobacteria bacterium; assembly: GCA_023381995.1. Taxonomy (GTDB): domain Bacteria; phylum JAMCPX01; class JAMCPX01; order JAMCPX01; family JAMCPX01; genus JAMCVD01. The sequence goes on along the minus strand of JAMCVD010000021.1, from coordinate 11,759 downwards.
TGCCCTGCTTCAAAAGCACATTTGGCACTACCTCGAATACGTTGCTCACCGTCCTGAATATCGGGTCTTCGGGCAGGTACTTCAGGGCGAACTCGCGCTGTGCCGTGTACCTGGGGTCCGTCTTTCTCAGCACCGCGTGTCCATACCCCGGGATGACCTTGCCGCCGCTCAGAGTGTCGTTTGCGAACTTCTCTATCTGCTCCTTCGTCGGTACGCCGTTGTGGACCTTCATGAGGTCGAGTATCCATTTCAGGCACTCCTGGTTCGCTAGGCCGTGCAACGGGCCTGCGAGCCCGTCCATCGCGCCCGATATCGAGTAATAAATGTCGGAGAGCGCGGTCGCGATCAGGTGGCCGGTGTGCGCGCTCACGTTGCCGCTCTCGTGATCGCTGTGCAGTATAAGGTAGAGCCTCATAAGGTTCTTGTACTCCGGATTGTCGACGCCCATCATGTGAGCGAAGTTCGCGCCCCAGTCGAGCGAGGGGTCTGCCTTGATGAATGTATCACCCTTGTAGGTATGCCTGTATATATAGGCGGCTATCGTGGGCAGCTTCGCGAGCAGGTTCATGGAGTCCTCGAGCATGGGGACCCAGTAGTCCGTCTTCTTCATGCCCTCGCTATACCTCTGTGCGAAAAGGGACTCCCTCTGCAAGACCAGCACTGCAGTGGAAAACTGCGTCATCGGATGGGTGTCGACGGGCATCGCCCTGATCACGTCGAACACATACTGCGGCACCGAGGACCTTGCCTTGAACTCGCTCTCTATCGCCATGACGTCTTCTTTCGTCGGCATCTCGCCGGTGAGCAGGAGGTACCACAGCCCGGTAGGGTACGCCTCGCTCTGGGCGTCCGGCTTCGGCAGCTTCTCCCTTACCTCGGGTATGGTATAGTTGCGGAAGCGGATTCCTTCCTGCGGGTCGAGGTACGAGGTCTCGCAGACCATGGACTTGATGTCCCTCATGCCCCCGATGACCTGGTCTATCTCCACCTCGTCGAATTTTATCTTGCCATGCTCCTTCGATAGCCGCGTAACATCTTCCCGCCATGACGGTATCAGCTTCGAAAGCCTCTCTTTGATTTTACTCATAGGATCTCTCCTTTTTCTTTTTTATTGTATACAATATACACTCCGTAACGGCGATGTCAACTAATACCAATCCCGGATACGCCGGGTTCCGAATTAGTTGACATTATAGTCAAACGGCATTTTAAGCTGAAACTGGTCAATATCGACAGACAAGGCAATAAAAAGGAGGTAAGCAATGGTAGGTATAGTGTCCTATGGGGGGTATATCCCAAGGAGAAGGCTGAACAGGATGGCGATTATGCAGGAAATGGGCTGGTACATACCTGCCCTGATGATGGTCGCCAACGGGGAGAGGTCGATGTGCAACTGGGACGAAGACTCCCTGACAATGGCAGTGGCATCGGCCAGGGATTGCATTTCCGGCTTCGACAAGTCGACGATCGACGGGCTGTTCCTCGCAACGACGACACCTTCTTTCTCGGACCGCCAGAACGCAGGTATCGTTTCCGCGGCATTGAACCTGAGGGACGACATCGCGACCGCTGACGTCACGTCGTCATTGAAGTCCGCGACGACCGCGCTCATAGCGGCGCTCGAATCGCTGAAGGGCGGGGACAGGCGCACAGTCCTTGTTGCGGCCGCAGACCACCGCAAGACGAGGTCGGCGAGCTTCTACGAGATGTGGTTCGGGGACGGGGCGGCCTCCCTGCTGCTGGGCAGGGAGAACGTCATAGCTGAGTATAAAGGCTCTTACTCCCTGTCCGTGGATTTCGTGGACCACTACCGGGGACAGGGCAAGGCGTTCGACTATACATGGGAAGAGCGCTGGATCAGGGACGAGGGCTACGCAAAGATCATCCCGCAGTCGATAAACGGGCTCCTGAAGAAATACGGACTCGGCATTAAGGACGTCAGCAAGGTGGTGTACCCCTGCTTTATATCGAGGGAGCACAAAGGCATAGCAAAGAAGATAGGGGCCTCGAAGGAGCAGGTCATCGACAACATGCATGAGGTGACGGGCGAGACGGGCGCGGCCCATCCTCTCGTTCTCCTCGTATCGGTCCTCGAGCAGGCAAAGCCCGGCGACAGGATCGTGGTGGCGAGCTTTGGACAGGGCAGCGATGCGCTGCTGTTCGAGGTGACCGGGAACATCGCCAGGCTGTCGGCGAGAAAGGGGATAAAGGGATCGTTGGAGAACAGGAAGGAGGAGACGAGCTATGCAAAGTTTCTGAAGTTCAACGAGCTCATAGAGGCCGAGACGGGCATACGGGCCGAGGCCGCGACCCAGACGGCACTCACATCGCTCTGGCGCAACAGGAGGATGATACTCGGACTGGTCGGCGGCAAGTGCAAGAAATGCGGTACGGTACAGTATCCGAAAACGGACGTGTGCGTAAATCCGAAATGCAACGCGTTCCACGCACAGGAAGACTGCGAGTTTTCAGGCAGGGAGGCGAAGGTCATGTCGTTCACCGGGGACTACCTTGCGGTGTCCGTCGAGCCGCCCGCCATCTACGGTATGGTCCAGTTCGACGGCGGCGGAAGGACGCTCCTCGACTTCACGGACTGCGACCTCGAGGGCATCCAGATAGGGCAGGCCATGCAGCTCTCCTTCAGGAAGAAATACTACGATAAGGAGCGCGGGTTTGCAGGCTATTTCTGGAAGGCTATACCAAAATAGTTCAAAGGAGGGAAGAACATGTCAACAGGCATTAAAGATAAAGTAGCAATAATAGGTATGGGGTGTACGAAGTTCGGCGAGCGCTGGGACGCGGGGGCGGAAAACCTCATGGTGGAGGCCTTCGAAGAAGCGGTGGCTGACGCGGGCATAGAGAAGAACCAGATTCAGGCGGCATGGCTTGCCGACTGCTTCGACGAGATCCACCTCGGCAAGAGCGCCCTGCCCCTGTCTCTGACCCTCAGGCTGCCCAATATCCCTGCGACGCGCGTGGAAAACTTCTGTGCGAGCGGAACGGAGGCGTTCAGGGGGGCCGTCTATTCGGTAGCTTCCGGGGCCTACGACATAGCGCTCGCGCTCGGGGTGGAGAAGCTGAAGGACATAGGGTACGGCGGGCTGCCGAACTCCGGGTCCAATAGCGGTTCGCTCAACTGGCTGTGGATGCCCAATATGACGGCACCGGGGGCCTTCGCGCAGCTCGCGACGGCGTACGCCGCGAAGTATAAATACTCGATAGACGACCTCAAGCGGGTGCTCGCCCACGTGTCGGTAAAGAGCCATGCGAACGGTGCACTCAACCCCAAGGCACACCTGAGGACTCCCATAACGGAGGACCAGGCGATATCGTCGCCCATGGTGGCACACCCGCTCGGGCTGTACGACTGCTGCGGGGTCAGCGACGGCGCTGCGGCGGCGATCGTCACGACGCCTGAGATCGCAAAAAAGCTCGGCAAAAAAGACCTCGTGACCGTGAAGGCACTCCAGATAGCGCTCAGCAACGGGGAAGAGATACAGTACAACGAGTGGGACGGCACGTACTTCGTGAGCACGACCAAGGCAAGCACTGCGGCCTACAGAGAGGCCGGCATCAAGGACCCGAGGAAAGAGATCAGCATGATGGAGCTCCACGACTGTTTCTCGATCACGGAGCTCATCACGTACGAAGACCTCCACATATCGCAGAGAGGGGGGGCGCCCAAGGACGTCCTCGACGGCTTCTTCGATCTGCGGGGCGGCGGCATACCCGCACAGGTCGACGGAGGACTGAAATGCTTCGGACACCCGATCGGCGCATCGGGTCTGAGGATGCTGTACGAAATGTATCTGCAGCTCCATGGGAAGGCAGACCAGCGCCAGTTGAAGGACCCCAAGCTCGGCCTTACCCACAACCTCGGGGGGTTCCCGTTCATGAACGTCGTCAGTATAGCCATCGTAGGCAAGGAGGGCGTGTAGTAGGACGCCGATGAACAGGCTTCTTTATTGCATTTTCCGGGCTTGAATACCGGGACCCGGTGCTTAAGATTGCGGTATGGCTGTTTACAAATATACCCATCAGGCATTGGGCGAGGAGATGGAGGCAATATCCGGCCATTACTCGCTCCAGAAGGAAGGGGAGCTCCCCTATAAGGGCAGGCAGGTCTACTACTACACCGGCTACAGCGTGGTGGACACCTCGTGCTGCGGGCCCGGCGGGTGCGGCTTTGCGCTCGTCATAGGGTACATCGTGAACTGGCACGCCGGCAAAGATGGGGGCGGGGCATACATATCGGACGTGGAGCCGCTCTCCGACAGCGGGGAGAGACAGGAACTCACGAAGATGCTCATGGACCAGACGCACGTTCAGCAGGTCAATTTCTGGACACCCCGCAGTATCGCATGATCGGTGTGTGTGTGCCGATCCGTCCCCGGCGACTTACGAGGCTATCGCCACTCCTATCCCGATCATCATGAGGACCCATGCGATCATAAGGTAGACGCTCCATGTCCGCAGTTTCAGCGACGAGAGGTCGATTGGCTTCGATGACCTCCCCATCTTGAAGACAACGGTCAGCATGTATCCGACGATGACGATACCCATCAGGAAGGTGACCGCAAAAAGAACGGTACTCCCGTAGCTGAGGTTCAGCTTGTAGCTGTAGACCGAGTAGTCGTAGCGGCCGGCGTAGAGCACGCGCAGGGCCTCGCGTGCCGAGGTCATTCCCAGAACGCTTATCAATGCCAGCCCCGCGGTAGGCAGCGCATATCTCTGAGGATTGGACTGTGCCTCTATGAGGACCAGGAGGAGTACGACGGCGAGTATGCCCGCGGCTATGAATACCGGGTTTTTGTAAAACTGGAAATTCGCGGGTACGCTGAGCAGCCACCATACGCCAACGGCCATTTGCAGGACGGTGAAGACGACCGCCATCTTTGCGCCCGCCTTCCCGACCCATACAAGATATGACCTGTCCATGTCGTCCCTGTCCTTGAAGTACCATGAGTACACCATCATAAATATACCCGTGATCGCAAACGAGGCAACCATGAAATGCAAGAACCTCGGCAGTTGGAACGCATGCAGGATGGTGCCGGAAAAGTCTGCTGTGCTTCCGCCCACATACCATCTTACCCACTGCTCCGGAAAGAGTGCTTGGTAGGACACTGCGTGCATCGTAACGCCCACGAGTATGATGAGGAGGAAGGCGGCTACGCCCCATACACCGATGTGCTTCCTCTCCTTCGTGATCTTCAGGTAAAACACGTAGACGAAAGAGAATGCCGCCATGAGTGCGAACACAACCCCCACCATCCATGCCGCCGAGAGGACGTTGGAGGTGTACCAGAACGGATCATAGATGACCTGCATGAAGAGGAGCGGAGCGACGCCCAGCACTATCAGCAAGGAAAAGTTTATCGTCGTCGCCTTTGCAAACGACTTTGCGAGGGGCCTATAGTGGCCGCCCTTCTTGAAGTACCCGTAGACGCTCATGAACACTCCGCCGACGACGAGGTTGACGAATATGATGTGCAGCGCGAAGGTAATCACGAGCAATACCTGGAACACCAGCGGATAGAAAGGGACCCCCATGGGGTCCTGCAAGCTCTTTAACATTGCACCAATGTTCGTCATACACCCTCCTTACCTGTGGATCTTTCCGATCGTGGCCCGTCCGGCCGGCGCGCCGGCAGGGTGAGGACGGATGCTGACGAGGTATGCGGCCAGAGCCCTTTTCTCAGCGGCCGTGCCTGCAAACTGCGGCATGAATGGAAACGAGTCGAGGAAGCCGATGAATGCCTGTGTATCGTCCACGGTAACGAGCCCTGCCTTCTCCATCATTGCAGGCAGGGGCCTGAGCCAGCCATTGGACTCGAGTGTATGGCATGCGGAGCATTCTATCTGTGCGATGATCCTGCCGGAGCGGAGCAGGTCCGCGTCGTCGATGGTCCTCAGTCCTTCGGGAACGAAGTACGAATAGTGCAGTATGCCCTCCCTGTCGATAGTGCCCATCTCTCCCTGTACGCCCTTCGCGACCATGTCATTCGGTATGATCTGGTTCGAGTACATGTAGTGGTCTATGACGTAGGGCTTTCTGATGCGCTCCCGTACGCTCTCCGCGGAGAATATGCCGGCAAGCAGTATCAGTATGGCAAGGACCCCTGGGACCAGCCGTGCCAATTGGGGCCTTATCCATACGACAATAAACCAGACGAACAGTGCTATGAACGCAGCCACTGCGATGTCCGGAACGGTCCCTACGAGTACGCTCATTCCATAGAGCTCTTTCGCCGTGTCCGGGAGCGACCACAGGTACAGTTTGAAGAACAGGGCCGCAAGCACTGCGCCTGCCATTCCCCACACAGACGCCCTCCTGACGATGAACGACGCGACCTCCCTGTTCTTCAACGTACCCGCGACAACGATGGCATAGAGCCCTGCGATGGCGAACATGAAGGAGGTCCTCATAAGCAACTGCGGAAGGTACGTGGGATTGAAGAACCCGTCGAAGAACCCTCCTGTCCTCAGCCATTTTCCGGGAGACAGCATGAACGAGATGATGCCCGTTATGATCACCATGCTTATCCATGAGCCGATCGCGTATATCAGGCCGATAGTCAGGTGCGTCCTGTCGTCGACCCTGCCGAGCGTGTAGTAGTATATATAGATCGCGAGTATCTCGATAATGAAGAAGACCCATTCGCTCGCCCATCCCCACACATAGTTGTGTATCAGGGCCGAGATGCCTTTGGGGTTCGAGACCGTTACGGCGTACCATATGCCCACGCCGGACAACGAGCCGAATATGAACGAGAAGATCAGTATCACGAGGACGTACTTCTTTATGAACTCGAGGAGCTCGGGCCTGTCTTCCTTGTAGGCCTTGTCCTCCACGTAGACGTTGAACCAGAATGCCGATGTTGCAAGGTGCGATGGCAGGATGTGGAAAGACGCGATAAAGGCTATCACGAGGGCCGATCCCATAACAGGCACTTGCCATACAGGATACATGCGAGACCTCCTTTAAATTTTTCCCCTATAAAACCCTGCTCTTCCTGACGGAGCCATACGGTCACAATCTATAATAGCCATAAGCGGTGTCAAGAAATTTTAAACATTGACACTCGGACAAGAGGCAGTATCCTCTTGAAAGAGGAGGGCAGCGCTATGGCGGACAGAATAGAGTTTTTACGTACGCCAGACGGGCGTTTCAAGGACCCGGAGGATTACCCATTCCTGCCCGCGCTATGCCGACGTGGGCGGGCTGATGATGCACTCTGTGGACGAGGGAGGCCCAACGGTGCGGTTGCCGGTGCTCCAGTTGCACGTCGGGCCTACATGGAGCTAGCTCTACAGGAATGTAATCCCGCTGTGGTCAGCGCGGGCTTCCGTACCGTCGCCCCGGACATGGTCGGTCCGCCTTATTTCTTCTCTCCGTCTATGCTGTACCTGCCCGGCCCGAGAGCGGCTATGTATATGGCCCCGCCCATCAGCCCGGTGTTTTTAAGGAAGTTGATCATCTGCATCTGCGCTTGCATGGGGTCGGTCGCATGGAGCATCGGCAGAAAGTGCATCTGGTATGTTACGGGTACGAGAAAGATAATCAGCAGGATCGAGCCGAGCGCGGTCTTCCACCCAAGTACGATGGACAGACTGCCCACCAGCAACATCAGTCCCGTAATAATGATAGCGATCTCGGGGTACGGCACGCCAGCAGCGCCCGCATATCTTGCCATGTAGCCGGTCTTCGTCAGGTGCGTTATGGCGCCCTCGATGAATATCACCGAAAACAACAGTCTACCAATCAACAACATCGTGTTTTTGAATGTTCCCATATGTTCCTCCTCCACGGCAGAATATAAGATGCGTATGCGTTAAAGTCAAAGCACCCGCCGAGACAGCCCCTCGATCTGTTCTCTATACAGATCGAGCACCCGGAGCCTTGCCTGGGCCTCCGGCTCGTTGATGCTCTTGAGCGCTTCGGCCTTTGTCACGGACTTGAATATCACCTCCGCACCTTTATCTTTGCTGTAGATCGGTTTCGTTACAATGGAGGTAAGCGGAATGACCGCGGAGGGCAGCACCTTTTCGCCAAGTAAGGCGTTGATGACCGTTGTCTTGCCTCTCTTGAACTGTCCGAGAACAACGAGGTTCAGGTGCTGGTTTTTTAATCTGTCCATGATTGATTCGGCGCTGCTGTATACATGCCGGTTGTCTGTATCCTGTGCTATTTCCGATATAGCTTTTAGCAGTGCTGTGATATTTTCCATTCAATAACCTCTTCTTCAGTCTTTTCTTCGTAGAGGTCATCAACCTGAAAACAGGTGGTTAAAGGCAAACCTCATTGCCTGTGCATCAAACTATGATAATACCATGACGTGCGTCAATGGTTTTCAAAAAATACGGACATATTTACATCCCGTTACATGAGATGTTTGAGGTTTCTGGCATTCAACGGAGCGTATCGTGCTATGGTATCAAAATGAGAATCGATATGAAAGAGCGAGCAGCCCGATTTTAACGCGGATGCCGCAATAATAAGATCAGTAGCCGGAATACTGAATCCTTTTTTTCTTAAAGAGGAACCAAGCTCTCCTGCGGTCATGAATACCGGATCATCCAGAGCTATGGTCACGAAGGCGTCAAAATCGGATTTCACCTTTTCGAAATCCTTTTCTTCTGTTATGCCGTTTAAAATTTCAACCTTGATAATTCCATTTACGGCGATTTCGTCCCCTGTTATTGCATCTATTATCAGGTCCTTTATTCTGTCTGCCCCCCCGGGCCTGTAATAATAAATCCAGACAGAGCTATCCACCAGTATCATTTGTGCTCTCTCAGACTGTGCAGCTCTTTCAATGACAGCTTTATTGCTACGGAGCCTGCATGTTTTATGGCCTCCCTTTTTCTATATTTCCTGATTAACTCCTGTAATCCTTCTTCTATGACAGTTCTTTTAATCTTTATTCCCGTGACCTTTTGAGCATCTTCTAAAAGTGAGCTCTTTAATGTTACCGTCATCCTCATAGGGCACCTCTTTTAGACACCAATATAATACACCAATAGGATATATGTCAAGAAAGCATCATGGCAGCGTTAAATAATTTCTGTAAGCAGAGGAATCATTTGACGATTACAACACTGCACGGAGACAGACGCGTCAGGTTCTGGGACGTGCTTCCCCATACCCTTTCATATACCCGCGAATGACCCATGAACCCTATGACAAGCAGATCAAATGATTTTTGGCTCTTATCCCAAAAGTGATCATGGGACTGATAGAACAAAAAGAAAGAGTGTTCGACACTGCGAAGGGAAACACATCCGGACTGCCTGCAATGCTTCCGTGGTACTCTGCGTGGACTGCTTCTCTCTCGCTATGGAAATACGGAGACGTTATGGGTCGTACCCCCCTTTACCGAAAAGAGCTTTGTTTTACGAGCAGAGGAGAAAACTCTTTCTTCATGATCACAAAGGGGAGAGGAACCTGATTTTTTATAAAATGGTTGACAAGAAAGACACCGGAGAACGGCGCAAAGAACCCGAATGTCCCGATAATCATGGTTGACCAAAAATTCTTTTTAATCAACACAGGTCTATCTCAGCACCTGCAAGGAACGTAAGCAGGATGGCACCAGCACCTACAACAATCTCAATCAATGCAACTGATATACCCACCCTTAAGGATATCAGAGAAGCTACCAGAGCCAGCCCAATCCACAAAGACACCGTTAACCACATATTCGTCATGTTATAACCTCCTACTTTTGGCTTAAGGAGAGGTCATCAACCTGAAAACAGGTGGTTAAAGGCAAACCTCATTGCCTGCGCGACTACATACAGGAACGGTTATCGAGGTCAATTTTTCCTCTAAGGATTCAGGGCGGACAGCGGGTGTCCATGCCTGCGTTCCGCACTGTGAGGCTTCCCGCCCCTAATCGATCAGGAAGCCGAGGTGCCTCGTGAGCCAGATTATGGCCCTTACGAACCTCGAGGTCGAGTCGCCGTACGGATACCACCAGGGCTTGCGGCGCAGCCACCCTCTGTCCACGTGGATATGGACCGGCTCCACCATCTCCATCAGTCCTATCGTCGAGTGCGTCCTGCCGAACCCCGATTCCTTTGAGCCTCCCCATGGCGTCTCGGGTATGCCGTAGGTCATTGCATGATCGTTTATTGCGACCGTGCCAGCGACGATCTGCCGTGCTATCGATGTTGCCCTGCCGATGTCCTTCGACCACACGCTCGCGGTGAGCGCGTACCTCGAGTCGTTAGCGAGCCGGACGGCCTCTTCTTCCGTCCTGAATCCCATGATGGGCAGACATGGCCCGAAGGTCTCTTCCGTCATAATCTTCATCCGATGGTCTACGGTATCGAGAACGGTCGGCTGATAAAAGTACCCTTTGAGCGCCTCGGGCCTCTTGCCCCCCGTAAGGACCTTTGCGCCTTTGGAGACCGCGTCCGCGACATGACTTTCAACAATGGCAAGCTGCCTCTCATCGATCATAGCACCGACGTCGGTGCTATGGTCGTCGAGCCTGTCCCCGTGCCTCAGCTTCATCGTATGTCCCACGACGAGCTCGGTGAACTCGCTCCTGATAGACTCGTCCACATAGACCCTCTCTACGGAAGCGCACGTCTGGCCCGAATTCATGAATGCCGCCCACACCGCGCCCCGTGCGGCCATGTCCAGGTCCGCATCCTTCAGTACCACCATCGGGTCCTTGCCCCCGAGCTCGAGCACAACGGGCGTAAGGCTCTCGGCCGCAGCGGCCATGATCTTCTTGCCGGTCGCAACACTGCCCGTAAAGATGATCTTTGACAGTCCTGCTTTTACGAGTTCCGCACCTGTCCTTCCGTCGCCGTAGATGACCGAGAATACGTCCCTCGGGAACCCGGCCGCATCCATGGCCTCCTGTATCTTGCCGCCCGTCAGGGGCGTGAGTTCTGACGGCTTCAAGATGACCGCGTTCCCCGCCACCATTGCCATGATGACCTCTGAAAACGGTATCAGGTACGGATAGTTCCACGGGCTTATGATCCCCACCACGCCTACGGGCCTGTATGTCATGTAGCTCTTTTTACCGATGAATTTGAACAGCCTTATCGGTATCTTCGCGTCCGATAGCAGTCTTTGTGCCCTCTTTGCAAAATATTTTATATCGTCGATTACGGGGTAGACCTCCGCCAGCGTTGCCTCGAGGTACGGCTTGCCGTTCTCCAGCGATATGGACTTCGCGATCTCCTGCCAGTTATCAAGCAGGTATGCCGCAAGGCTGTTGAAGAACGGTCTACGTCCATGGAACCCGAGTGCCTCCCATCCGAGCTGTGCCTGTTTCGCCCTCCGTACTATCTCTGCAAGCTCTTCCTTTGTCGTGATATCAACCTCGCCCACCTTGCTCAGGTTGCCCGGGTTTATCGATACAAGCTTTTCTTTCATAGCGTCCGCCTCCCTCAGTTTTATGGCCTTCATTCAGAAAAAATACCTATAGCATTTAGGCGGTAAAAAGGGAAGCGCCCGGCAAGGCCCTATCGACTGATCCCGGCTGTCGTACGGTCCGCTTGTAAATTGCTCGCATGTTGTGGTTAGTATGGTGGTATGAAGATCGCATTCATGGGTATACGGGGCATCCCTGCAAGCTACAGCGGGTTCGAGACCTTCGTCGAGGGCTTGTCGATACGGCTTGCAAAGATGGGCCACGACGTAACGGTCTACAACCGCTCGACGCACATACAGTACAGGGGAAGTTCCTACAAGGGGGTCAGGCTTGTGAGGCTCCCCACTGTCCTCCATCAAC
>JAMCVD010000128.1 GCA_023381995.1 Deltaproteobacteria bacterium | reverse complement strand
TACTCATGTTTTTTCCCCTTTATAGAGAGGGAAGAAATTGTTTTATTACCACACATCTCTCGATGCGTCAACCATACGAATCGAGTCATGTAAAATCTAACCATAGGGGGCTTAGCTTTTTGGCCCGCGATAGTGTATAATCGTACCGATGGACTATCTAAGGCTTCATGAGGGCGATACCGTGGCGGTTCTGGGGGGCGGGCCCGCAGGCAGCTTCTTCGCCCTGCACATGAAGGGGCTTTCCAGGAAACACGGCATCGGACTGAATGTGGTCATCATAGAGCGGAAGTCCTTCGCTACCCACGGCCCGGTGGGATGCAACATGTGTGCGGGCGTTCTCGGCGGAAACATCGTAAACATGATCTCAGGGCTCGATATACTGCTGGACAGCAGGGTAATACGGCAGAACGTCCAGGGGTTCAGGATCAACATGCACGGTATGGGCGCATTGATAGAGAGACCGGGTGCAAAGGTCTATACGGTCTTCAGGGGCATAGGCCCCCGGCCGGAGTCGTCATCCGAGGGATTCATAGGCTTCGACTCCTTCCTGCTCGAGGAGGCGAAGAAGGCGGGGGCCGCTGTCATAAACGGGACGGTAACGGACGTTGTCCTCCCCGGGGACCCAGAGGTGGAACAATGTATTGTCAGATACAGCGACGATGGACACGGGCCCGGCGAGCTCAGGGCCGCGCTCATCGCTGGCGCGTTCGGCGTAAACTCCGCGCTCAGCGGCAAGTTCGGGTTCGGCTATACCGGACCAGGGTACTGGCACACATGTCAGACAGAGCTCATGGCCGATACGGAAAGCGATATCACACGGTACATAAGCATCTTCTCGAGGAGGCATTCGAAGTTCCTGTTCACGGCCATTACGCCCAAAGGACGCTATGTCACCGTCAGCGGTATAGGGAGGCACGTGAGGTTCTCGGAGTTAATCGATGAGCTGAAGGCCCTGCGCCTCGACCAGGTCATCGAGACGGGACTGACCCCGGTGTGCCACTGCCACCCGAGACTGCCGGTAACGGCCGCGGTCCGGCCGTTCTCCACAAGGGTGGTCATGATCGGTGACGCGTGCGTATCGAGGTACATGAAGAACGGCATAGAGTCTGCGTTTATCACGTCCAGGTACGCAGCGGAGACAGCTTTGCTGCGCGGCATCGACGAGGCCGCATTCAGGGACGCCTATTACCCGGGGTGCGTCGCGAACTTCGTTCGGGACAACAGGTTCGGGAGGGCGATGTTTTTTCTCCACAGGACGAGTGCCTCCAGCAGGCGCATGGGGAGTGCGATCATCTCTACGATCAACGACGAGGGCAGGATGCCCGTTCACAGGCAATGGATGTCCAATATCACGTGGCATATGTTCGTCGGCGATAAGCCTTACAGGCTGATCCTGAGGGACCTGCTGGGCGTGCTCGAGCTCCTGAAGTTGCTGGTGCGGATCATCGGCACGCGAAAGCGGCAGAGGAGTGACCGGGCATGAAAAACGACGGCCTGAGGGTCGTGGACGGCTCGACCATAGCATCATCGGGGGGCGGCCCGGCTGGCTGTGCGAGCGCGATAAAGCTGATAAAGGAGGCAGGGAAGAAGGGCATACGCATCAACGTGATCATATTCGAGGGCAAGGACTTCGAGCGCCACTATAACCAGTGCGTGGGTGTGCTCTCGCATCCCATACGGCAGCTCATCGAGGAGGGGCTCGAAATGCCGTTCCCCGAGCACCTCATAAAGCGGGAGATATCTGGCTATGTCCTCCACCGGCCGGGCAATAGTACCTTGGAGCTCTCCGGCGAGAGCGGCACGTATGCGACCAGGAGGATACTGTTCGACAGGTTCATGCTGCAGACATCGCAGGAACTGGGCGCACGGGTGATACGATCCAGGGTGACGGGCATAGAGTTCAACGACGGCGATAGCGTAAACATCTATACGGAGGACAAGTTTTTAAGGGCCGATGCGGTCATAGGAGCGTTCGGCATAGACGACGGTATTGCGGACGAAATAGAGCGCGCGTCCTCGCGCGCATTCTCTTACCGGAGGCCCCCAAAGGTGCTCGATACGCTCGTCGTAAAGGTCCACATCGACGTCAAGGTCCTCCAGGAGCGCTTCGGCAGCAGGATCCACGCCTTCATACCGCTCGAGCTCCGGGGGATCGAGTTCGGAGCCATAACTCCGAAGGGGGATCACATCATCATAAACATCGCGGGCAGGGGACTGACGTCTGCGGACATGGACGGCTTCCTTGCCTATCCGCCGGTCGCAGGACTCATAGGCGACCTCAATCTCGGCGGACTCGACTACTATAGGGGAAGGTACCCGATAAGGCCTGCACGGGGGATCTTCGGCGACAGGTTCGCTGCTGTGGGGGACTCGACCGGGCTGATACGGCCGTACAAGGGGAAGGGGATCAATGTCGCGCTGGAGACCGGGGCAAAGGCCGCGGAGACGATGATCAACAGGGGGCTGTCAGCGGCAGCGCTTTCGGCGTATCCGGACTCGTTCGGCCACCTGTACGCCGACTTCCTGTACGGCAGGATCTTCAGGATGCTGGTCATGGTGTCGATCAAGACAGGTTTTGTGGACAGGGTGCTGGACATGGCGAAGGACGACCCGCACCTCAAGGACGTGCTTTTCAAGGTCGTTTCCGGCGAAGGGACGTACCGAGACATCGTCCACGAGCTCTCGGGACCAGCGGAGCTGTCGGCCCTCGGGTACGGCTTTTTCAAACACCTCCCGGGCGCGTGGCTCAAAGGATGAGCATCATCGAAGAGAGCCAGTATTGTCTTGACACGGCACAAAATATAGCATACTGAGGACAACAACTTACTATGGAAACCGTGCGATGCTCACTATCGAGCTTAAAAAGTTTCAGCACATATGGATTAATCTCAGCTTCGTCGTCATACTCGCAGGCATAGTATACCTTCTCATACACGTCTACATAAACCTCGTCGTCCCGTTCAAGCCGCTGTCCCACATCTCGCTATCGCCGATCGCCCTGATCACATACTCTGCGTACTCCACGATACGCATGTGTGCCGCGTACGGACTGTCGCTCCTGTTTGCGCTCGGGTACGGCTATATCGCGGCCCGGACAAGGTTCGGGGACGTCATCATGGTCCCCCTGCTCGATGTGCTCCAGTCCATACCGGTCCTGAGCCTCATGCCCGCAATAGTCCTCTTCTTCATCTCTCTGTTTCCTCACAGCAACTTCGGCCTCGAGCTCGCGGCCATCGTCATGATCTTTACGGCCATGTCGTGGAACATGGCCTTCAGCGTCTACCAGTCATTGAAGGCCATCCCGAACGACCTCGACTACGTGTCGAGCATATACCAGTTTTCCAGGGGCAGGAAGTTCATCTCGCTCGAGCTGCCGTACTCCTCGATATCGCTCATATGGAACAGCATGATGTCGTTCGCCGGCGGATGGTTCTTCCTGTCGGTAAACGAGGCCTTTGTGCTCGGCAAGCAGTCGTACATGCTCCGGGGGATCGGCGCATACATGAGCGTGGCACAGGGACAGAGCAATGCCCGCGCGATGGTCTACTCCCTGATAGCCATGGGCATCATCATCGCCCTCGTTGACAGGCTGCTCTGGAAACCGCTCATCGTGTGGTCCGGGAAGTTCAAGATCGAGGATACCAGCTCGGGACAGGAGGGCGAATCACTGGTGTTGAACTACCTCAAGAGGCTGACGATCCTCAGGACGCTGAAGCACCTCTCCTCGAACATCCGAGAGAGGAAGTCCCTGCGCCTGGCCTACTCGGACACAAAGGACAGGATCATGGGCGCCGTTGTGCCCGTCTTGAAGCCTCTGGGCGTAGTAATCATCATAGGTGTGTCCGGGGCCGTACTGTTCGGCATCTACAGGTCCGCACGCATGCTGCTCGACCTCTCCGAGAAGGACATCGTGTACATAACGACGTCCGTCCTGCTGACATTCTCCAGGGTCCTGGCGACCATAGCCATCGGCATCCTGTGGGCCGTACCGGCCGGGGTCTACATAGGCATGAGAAAAAGGCTTGCAACGAAGTTCCAGCCCCTGATCCAGTTTTTGGCCTCCTACCCGGCACCGATGCTCTACCCCATAGCGCTGCTCGTACTGGAGGCAGCACACATAGGGCTCGGCATAGGCTCCGTGCTGCTCATGCTGCTCGGGACACAGTGGTACATACTCTACAATACCGTCTCGGGCTCCATGAGCCTGTCCGACGATCTCATCGGTGTCACAAGGCTCTTCAGCATAAAAGGCTTTACACTGTGGAAAAAGGTCATTATACCTGCCATAGCGCCGCAGTTGATAACCGGCATCATAACGGCGGCGGGCGGAGCGTGGAACGCGTCCATCGTGGCGGAATATGTATCGTACAGGAACAACATCATATCCACGCGCGGTATCGGCACGCTGCTCAACAGGGCAATAGAAAAGAACGACTTCCACCTCCTTTTCGGGGGGACTTTCGCAATGATACTTATTGTTGTATTGATAAATATGACTGTGTGGAAGAGGCTGTACAGAAAGGTAAGTCAGCTTTCGCAGCTGGAGAGCTGACCATGACGGATCAGAACGGCACTACGAACATCATAGCGGCGCTGAGTCACGTGACCAAGACAATCGAGGGCACGCGGAGGACGACGGTCACGATCGTGGAAGACATAAACCTCCAGTTGAAGAAGGACAGGATCACGGCGCTCCTTGGTCCGTCCGGCTCTGGCAAATCCACGCTCATAAAGATCATCTCCGGCCTGCAGAAGCCGACCTCCGGAGAGGTCATATTTAACGGCATGCCGCTCGAGGCACCGACCTCGAAGATCTCGATAGCGTTCCAGAACTTCGCGCTGTTCCCCTGGCTGACTGTCTTCGAGAACGTGGCAATAGTCCTGGAGGCGAAGGGCGCGGACAGGCAGGAAATAAAAGACAAGGCGCTAAAGATACTCGATACCATAGGGCTCGACGGCTTCGAGGACGCCTATCCAAAGGAGCTCTCCGGGGGCATGAAGCAGAGGGTCGGGTTCGCACGGTCGTTGATCGTCGAGCCGGAGCTGCTCTGCATGGACGAGCCGTTCAGTGCGCTGGACATACTCACGGCGGAAAACCTCAGGAGGGAATTCATAGAGCTGTGGACGGACAGGAAGCTGCCAACGAAGGCGATACTGCTCGTGACGCACAATATAGAAGAGGCAGTCTTTTTTGCGGACGAGTGCATCATACTATCAAAGAACCCCGGACGGATACGGGCGAACATCTCCATCAACCTGCCCCACAAAAGGAACACGGAGTCCGACGAGTTCAAGATGTTCATAGACATGATCTACCAGATCCTCACCAACCCGGAGGCCGAGGCCGAGTCGATCCAGAGCAAGTTCTTCATATCCAGGGAAAAGTACCAGATGCTGCCGAACGCGAAGCCCGGCGCAATAGCGGGACTGCTGGAGCTCGTTTTCGAGAGGGGCGGAGAGGAAGACATCTACAAGCTGAGCGACGAGCTCCAGATGGAGGTCGACGACATACTGCCCATCGTCGATGCCTGTGTGCTCCTGCAGTTCGTCAGGGTCACCGAGGGCGATATCACACTCACGGAGCAGGGAAAGGAGTTTGTCACGGCGGACATACTCGAGAGGAAGGTCAATTTCAGCAGGCAGGCAATGGGAAACGCGGTCCTCGTCAAACAGATAATACGGCTCCTCACAGCGAAGAAGAACCACAAGCTCCATGAAGACTTTATCGAGGAATACCTGTCGAAATACTTTACGCAGGAAGAGGCCAAGAGACAGCTCGAGATAGCGGTCACGTGGGGCAGGTTCGGAGAGCTCTTCTCCTACGATGCGTCCACGGGCGAACTGTACATCGAGGAGCCCGCCGCGAACAGTGTCCGTCCTTAGGCGGCCGGCGCACAAATGACAGAAATGAACTATTACTTGACATCAAAAATACTGGTATGATAAAAAATTGATAAATATATCAATAAAGGAGGTGAACAAGATGCCAGAATTCCCCAAAACGGTAAAGGAGCTTTTTGAGAAGACCATCCCTACCAATATCTCCAAGGACGAGGCAAAAGCGAAGACCTTGAACGCTGTGTATCAGTTCGACATTACGGGAGATGAGGCGGGATCGTGGGTTGTAAGTCTGACACCTTCAAAAGTCGGCGTGTCAAACGGCCCATCACCTGATGCGAAATGCACAATAACGGTAACAGGCAAGGACATACTCGACATCGTATCAGGTAAGCTGAACGCGCAGATGGCTTTCATGTCTGGAAAACTGAAGATAAAGGGTGACATGGGTCTCGCGTTGAAGTTACAGAATGTCCTAAAAGCAAGCTAACATTCCTGCGATGGGGCGGACGCCCCATCGCTATTTTTTCTTTCCTCGGCACCCGTCGGATTTGAAATCCCTGCCTCTTTAGAGATATACTACGCCCATGGGTACCATCTCCTCGAAGGCCGTAGAAGAGCGTTTCTATAGATTTGTAGGCCGCTTTGACCTGTTCAAGGGCAAAGGCCGCATCGGCATGGGTGTATCGGGAGGACCGGACTCCGTATGCCTTGCCCTGCTCATGAAGCGATACGCCCGACAGATGCTCCTCGAGCCCGTCGTTATACACGTGAACCATCACCTGCGCGGGAAAGAGTCCGACAGGGACGAGCGGTTTGTAAGGGAGCTCGCCAGAGACACCCTGGGCCTCGAGTTCGCCGGGTACGATGTCCGCTTTACCCGCAAGGAGCTCAAAGGCAACTCGCCGGAGGCGATCGCACGGGACAAGCGGTATGCCGCCTTCGATCAGGCCAGGCGCACGCTGAATCTCGGCTGCATCGCGCTCGCGCACACGATGAACGACAACGCCGAGACAGTGCTGCTCAATATGCTCAGGGGAACGGGCATTACCGGCATAAGCGGCATACCGCCCGTCAGGGACTACATCGTACGGCCGATGCTCGGGCTTTCGAGGGACGACGTCATGGCCTACCTCAGATCAAAGAAGGCCGCGTACATGCACGATAGTACGAACGACTCCGCGGACCACCTGCGCAACAGGGTACGACGCGAGATAATCCCTGGGCTGATAAAGCTAAACCCCGGGTTCCTGAACCATGCGCTCTCGCTGGCCTGCGATCTGCGGGAGATAGACGGCTTTCTGAACGACGCGTCCCTGAAGGCCTATGCCGATGTCGCTACCGACAACGGGCATGGTAAACTTTTCCTTGATATAAAGAAATTGCTCGGATATGATCGGCCCATCATAGAAAGGATACTGCAGAAGGCCATACGGGCTATGCTCGATACGCATTACAACCCGCGCAGGGAATACATAGACCACACTATGGACATACTTATGAATAGAGACGACAATTCAAGGACACTCGCCATGTTTCCGGGCAGGCTGAGGATTTACAAGAACAGCCGCGCCCTTATTTTCGATAAGCTTCGATAAAGCTGTGGCGTGCTATTGATTATTTTCAATATTTTGCTTACTTTTACTATATGGTATGAGGTAACCCGATGAACGGACAAAATGACAAAAAACCAGTCAATCAAAGCAGTAAGATGCCGGGACTTATAAAAAATATAGGTCTGTGGCTAGTGATATTCGCTATCACGGTCTTCCTGATAAAGTTTATAAACCAGCCAACCCAGCAAACCAAAGACCTCACATTCAGCGAGTTTATGCAGGCAATCAAGGCGAACCAGGTGAAGTCTGTCGTCATAAAGGGGCACGAC
Organism: Deltaproteobacteria bacterium; assembly: GCA_023381995.1. Lineage (GTDB taxonomy): Bacteria > JAMCPX01 > JAMCPX01 > JAMCPX01 > JAMCPX01 > JAMCVD01. The sequence continues at coordinate 14,922 of JAMCVD010000128.1, read as the reverse complement.
ATAACGGGTAAGACAGCCGACAACAAGGCGTTCGAGACATACACCCCGGATGACCCGTCGCTCGTAAAGGTGATGCTCGATAAAGGAGTGAACATAACCGCGAAATCGCAAGGGGAGGACTCCGTCTGGAAAAGTATCCTCATCACATGGCTGCCCCTGCTGATAATATTCGTGCTGTGGTGGGTGTTCTTTACCCGCCAGATGCAGGCAGGTACGGGGAAGGCTATGTCGTTCGGCAGGAGCAAGGCGAAGCTGTTGAACGAGGGCATACAGAACATCACCTTCAAGGATGTGGCCGGCATCGAGGAAGTCAAGACCGAGCTGATGGAGATCATCGAGTTTTTAAAGAACCCACAGAAATTCACACGGCTGGGCGGCAGGGTGCCGAGGGGCGTACTGCTCATCGGCGCGCCGGGTACGGGAAAGACCCTGCTGGCCAAGGCCATAGCAGGCGAGGCAAAGGTCCCCTTCTTCAGTATAAGCGGATCTGACTTCGTAGAGATGTTCGTTGGCGTGGGTGCAGCGAGGGTAAGGGACCTGTTCCTGCAGGCAAAAAAGAACGCACCGTGCATCATATTCATGGACGAGATAGACGCGGTGGGAAGATACAGGGGCGCAGGGCTTGGGGGTGGACACGACGAGAGAGAGCAGACCCTCAATCAGCTCCTCGTGGAGATGGACGGGTTCATAGCCAACGAGGAGGTCATCATGATAGCCGCGACCAACAGGCCGGACATCCTTGATCCGGCCCTGCTCAGGCCGGGCAGGTTCGACAGGAGGGTCGTGGTCCACGCCCCGGACCTCAAAGGCAGGGAAGAGATATTGAAGGTCCATACGAAGAAGATCCCGCTCGATGCGGACGTCGATCTCAACGTCATAGCGAGGGGCATACCCGGGGCAACGGGTGCGGACCTTGCCAACGTGGCCAATGAGGCCGCACTGCTTGCCGCAAAGAAGTCGAAAGAGAAGGTCTCGATGCTCGAGTTCGAGGAGGCGAAAGACAAGATCCTCATGGGCATAGAGCGGAAGAGCATGATCATAGGCGACAAAGAGAGGAAGCTGATCGCGTACCATGAGGCCGGGCATGCGCTCGTCGCGAAGTCGCTGCCGAATGCGGACCCGATACACAAGGTCACGATCGTCCCGAGGGGGCTTGCGCTCGGGCTTACGCTCCAGCTCCCCACCGAGGACAAATACACGATCTCCAAGGAGAACCTCCTTGCCACCATAACCGTGCTCATGGGCGGCAGGGCCGCGGAACAGATTGCGCTCGGGGACTCTTCGACGGGGGCGAGCAACGACCTTGAAAAGGCGACGGAGCTTGCGAGAAAGATGATATGCGAGTGGGGCATGAGCGAGAAGCTCGGTCCCATCACCTTCGGTAAGAAGGAAGAGCTCATCTTCCTGGGCAAAGAGGTCGGCAGGCAGAACGAGTACAGCCAGTCCACCGCCATCCAGATAGACGACGAGATACGGAACATCATCATGACGTGCTACAACAACGCAGCAGACCTGCTGAAGAAGAAGCTCGACGTCCTGAACAAGTTTGCGAACAAGCTCCTTGAGAAGGAAATCCTCGATGCAAACGAGATAGAAGCGCTCGTCAACCCGACATAGGATGGTACCCCGCGATGCATATGGAAACCAGAGGGGCATGGAGGGGCAGAAAAGCGTCGAGATGAAGCGGGTGTACCTTCTCAATCCTCTGTCCGTCAAAGAGATATCCGCGTGCTTCAGATCGCTCTCGGTCCACCCGGAGGGCATCGGGATCATGAGCAAGAAGTCCGCGTTCTACACGTTCAGAGTAAGGTCCCTGTCCTCGCCTGCGGCAAACATCCTCAAGCAGGAGGCACTGGCAGCGGGAGCCGAGCTTGCGACAGCATGGCGTGTCATAAAGGCCGCGGACGCAGAGACGGACGCACTCCTGACCGGGACGTACAGACAGGTCGAGATCATCGTACAGAAAATAAGGTCGCAGCAGTTCGGGCTGCCGTGCATAGCCGCGGAGCTCGAGTCCGCCATAAGGAATCTTTTTATCCCCCGTCCGTACCTCGAATACAGGGGATCAAGGCTCGATCTCGCCACGGGCCCGAAGATCATGGGCATCGTGAACGTCACCCCGGACTCGTTTTCGGACGGCGGCAGGTTCTTCTCGACCGATGCGGCCGTGGGTCACGGCATGGAGCTCTGCGAGCAGGGCGCCGATGTATTGGACATAGGCGGAGAGTCCACGAGGCCGGGGAGCAGGCCGGTCGATGCGGCGGAGGAGAAGAGGCGCGTGGTCCCCGTCATAGAGCGATTGCGGCAAAGGACGAACACACCTATCTCGATAGACACGAGAAAGTCGGAAGTGGCAAAGGCGGCGCTCGACAGCGGGGCCGACATCGTGAACGATATCAGCGCATTGACGTACGACAGCCGCATGACCGGCGTCGTAAGGCGGTACGGTGCCGGCGTTGTGATGATGCACATGAAGGGCACCCCGAAGACGATGCAGAAGGCCCCTGCATACGACGACGTTATCGCAGACATCCTGTCCTTCCTTGAGCAGCGGACAGACGACGCACTGCAGAAAGGCATAGACAGGGGGCACATCGTCGTGGACCCCGGCATAGGCTTCGGCAAAACGCCCGAACACAACCTATCGATACTGAAGCACATGAAGGCATTCAGGGCGCTCGGCTTTCCCTTGCTCGTCGGCGTCTCACGGAAGTCCTTTATCGGGAAGCTTACGGGCGCTGGCGTGGAGGGGCGATCGTACGGATCCGTCGCTGCGGCGGTGTGGGCCGCGGCAAACGGTGCCGACATCGTGAGAGTACACGACGTCAAAGAGACAAGACAGGCCCTGCTGACGGTACGACACATAATGGACGCACGATGCACATACTGAACTACGGGACCATAAAGAATGCGGCTGACATACTCATCGTCAGCTATCTTATCTACAGGCTCCTCCTCATGCTGAAAGGAACGAAGGCAGTGCAGATCCTCGAAGGCATCTTCGTGATCTTTGCGGCGTACATACTGTCCAACGTGTTCAACCTGACGACGCTCCATTGGATATTGAACAATTTCATAAGCTCGATCGTACTCATTATCATAATCGTGTTCCAGCAGGACATAAAGCGCGCGCTGGCGTACATGGGCAAAGGGTATTTCGGCAGGACCGCCTCGCACGCGGGCGAGCTGAGGGGGAGCATCGAGGAGGTCACGGACGCCGTAGAGCGCCTGACCGAGACAAAGACCGGGGCACTGATCGTGTACGAAAGAAACATAGGGATAAAGGAGGTCATAAATACGGGCAGGACGCTCGATGCCGTCGTGACGAAAGAGCTGCTCCTGACCATATTCGATACGCATACTCCCCTGCACGACGGCGCGGTGGTAATAAAAGGTAAAAGGATAATAGCCGCAGGCTGCATGCTGCCGCTCTCGCAGGACGTGCAATACCATCCTACCTACGGAACACGGCACAAGGCGGCATTCGGACTCTCCGCCGAGACCGATGCCGTAATAATCATCGTGTCGGAGGAAACGGGAAAGGTATCGATAGTCGCAGACAAGACGATCGCTGCGTACGATCCGCCGGGAACGATCAAGCCGGCATTGCTAAATTATTTAGGGGTCGCTCCATGAAAAAGCTGTCACGGTTCATCACGGACAACTATGTCTATAAAATACTCTCCGTATTGATCGCCGTCTTCCTCTGGTTTTTCGCCCAGAGCGAGAAGACGTCCACTGTAACGCTAAAGGTGCCCGTGATAATCGATGCCCTGCCCGAGGGAGAGGTAATCGTCAACGATGTTCCGCGGTACATAGAACTCACGCTCTCCGGCCCTTCCTCCGAGATATTCCACTACGCCAGCGGCAAGCCCGTGTATACGATAAACCTTCTGAAAACGGGCGTCGGCAACTACATCTTTAGCGTGTCGTCGTCGGAGTTTGACATTCCGGACAGGCTGAAGATCGAGACCGTATACCCGGACAGTATAACCGTATCGCTCGACAGGGTCGTCAGCAGGCAGGTCGATGTCGGTGTCTCCATAGTCGGCAATCCACCGCCGAATACCACCCTCAAGGGCATCGTGATGGAGCCGGACAGGGTCGTCATAACCGGGCCGTCCACCATCATCAGTACCATCAACGTTGTCATGACCGAGCCGGTCGATATAGGTAAATTCCAGGACAATATCGCCCTTATGGTGCCTCTGTCATTGACAGGGTACAAAATGGTGACAGCACAGCCGCAGGCGATCGTCGTTATCTTCAAGATGAGGCAGAGATGAACAGGCTATTCGGGACGGACGGCGTACGGGGGACCGCAAACAAGGAGCCCATGACGGTCGAGACCGTTCTGAAGCTCGGCAAGGCCGCGAGCGCGCTCTTATCAAACGGCAGGGCACACCACAAATTTATCATAGGGAAAGACACCAGGCTGTCGGGCTACATGTTTGAGATGGCGCTGACGGCGGGCATTACATCGATGGGGGGAGACGTCCTCCTGACAGGTCCGTTCCCGACGCCGGGCATCGCATACCTGACGACCGAGATAAAGGCCGATGTCGGTATCGTAATCTCGGCATCCCACAACCCCTACATGGACAATGGGATAAAGTTCTTTGGATCGGACGGGTACAAGCTCAACGACACGATCGAATCCGAGATAGAGAGGCTCGTCCTCTCGGGCAGTACCATCAGGCCGCCCCGGCCTGAAGAAAGAATAGCCGAAAACATAGGCAAGGCGTACCGGCTCTCGGATGCGATGGGAAGGTATATAGTGTTCCTGAAGCACTCGTTCCCCAAGGAGATATCCCTCTCCGGCATAAGAATGGCCGTCGACTGCGCAAACGGGGCGACGTACCGGGTCGCGCCAGCCGTATTTCAGGAGCTTGGTGCGAGCATCGCCGTGGTCTGTGCCCAGCCGAACGGAAAGAACATAAACCACAACTGCGGCTCGACGCACCCGGACCTCATTGCTTCGACCGCGAAGAAATACGGGGCGGACATCGGCGTGGCATTCGACGGGGACGGCGACAGGGCCATACTGTGCGACGAGAAGGGGAACATCGTCGATGGCGATGCCATCCTTGCAATGACCGCGATCCATATGAAAAATGCGGGCAGGCTCAAGGGTAACGGCGTGGTGTCGACTGTCATGAGCAACATAGGGCTCGAGCTCGCCCTGAAGCAGGAAGGAATAAAGCTAATCAGGGCCGAGGTCGGAGACAGGTATGTCCTCGAGAGCATGCTGAGGGAGGGCATCGTGCTCGGCGGAGAGCAGTCCGGACACATCATATTCATCGAGCACAACACCGCGGGCGACGGCATAATCACGGCACTGCAGGTGCTTGCCATCATGGTACTCACGGGGAGGAAATTGTCCGAGCTTGCGGGCATAATGAGTCATTGTCCCCAGGTGATGATCAACGTAAGGGTCACGGGCAAGCCGCCGCTGAAAAGCATGCCGGACGCGCAGAGACTGATACAGGGCATATCGGACAAACTGAAAGACAGCGGGAGGGTGCTCGTGAGGTACTCGGGCACGGAGCCGCTCGTGAGGGTCATGGTCGAAGGGCCCGAGCACAGCCTCATACAGGGCTATGCACAGGAGATAGCGGACACCTTCAAAAAGCTCATCGGCGACAAAGGCCCCGGCACCTGAGCCGCTGCTGGAGCGCCCCGCGCTCCGTACATAGGGTAACACTGATTACATGGGAGGCTATATGAAACAAAAGGTTTTAGTGATAGTATCAACCGAAAACAAGGAAAAGGCCCTTGGTGCGCTGGTATTCGCCCAGAACAGCATCAAGAACAAAAGGTTCGAGGACACCAAGCTTATCCTGTTCGGTCCAAGCGAGAAAGTGGTGTCGGAAGACCCTGCCCTGCAGGGCATAGTGTCGGACATCGTTTCCATGAAGGGCGAGCCCGTAGCATGCAAGTTCATATCCGACATGCATAACATAAGCCCACAGCTCACATCCATGGGATTCAGGCTGGAGTACGTCGGCGACCCGATAGGACAGTTCATCAACGACGGCTACATCCCGATGGTGTTTTAGGGCAGGGCCCGATCAGGGCTTCAAGCTGCGGTAGAGGTCTTTCGTTCTGTCCGATGGCTCTATGCCGAACGTCTCATGCAGGACCGCTTCACAGCGTACGTACATCGAAGCGGCCTCGGCGTAGCGTCCAGAGGACTTATAGATCGCCATAAGGCGCTGGTAGAAGAACTCCACCCTGCTGTCCGTCTCGAGCCCTTTCTGGTACATCGCTATTGCCCGATGCCTGTCCCCGATACCTTCATAATGCCCGCCCGCCTGCTCGATAAAACGTAGAAACCTGTCATGAAGCCTGTCCCTGAAGCGTATCGCCCATGGCGACAGATCGGACCCAGAGAAGAAATGCCCTTTGTACAGGTCAAAGACGGCCTTCACGGCGGCATTGACTTTTCCCTTCCTGGCATCGTCGCCCTTCTCGTCCATGATGGCGTCCATTTTATCGAGATGGTGCTCGAACGCCACAACGTCCATCCAGCACATCTTCGGATTGAGGACAAGCCTGCCGGCCTGCAAGCGCACGGCATCGGTGGAGTCGAGCAGCTTCCTCAGCCTGTGTATGGTCGTGTCCAGCGTCTGGCGTGCATAATCGCCCTGGGCATCGGGCCACAGGACACTGCTTATTTGATCGAGTTCGACCGCCCTGTCGTGATTGACGATCAGGAACTGCAGCAGCTCGATGGGTCTGGCCTGTGCCTTCCTGGACAGCTCCACCGGCGCAACGTCTCTCAGGATCTTCAACCCTCCGAGCGTATAGACCCTCAACTGCCACGGCCAGTCCTCATATTCAATAGGAGGTGGATCGGGGAACAATTCAAGCCTTCGTATAAGGGTCTGTACATAGTTTCCGAAGATGTCGTGCTCCAGTGCTTTAAGGCTCAAAGATGTCATTATATATGCACCAACAAAGTATTCATTAACCAGGCTATATGCTTTACCATAGGCCAGAGTTCTTTTTAGCATCTTTAGGCCTTCGTTTTCTGCTTCCCGCATATCGGTAAAGCCCTTTTTATTCAAAAGCCGGTAAGCTTGCATACAATAAGCTATAAATTCAAGTGATCTGCTCTTCATGCGCCTGGCAATCAATATGCCTCGGTCATAATGTTTATCGGCCCCTTTATGGATGCCCTGTTCATAAAGTACCTGAGATAGTGCAAAACGGCATAAGCCCTGGGCAAAAGGGATATGTGCTTTTATAGATAAGTCGAGAGAGCGTTTAATCTTTTCAATGGCAAGGAAGTTATTCCCATGCAGATGGTCCACCCACCCTGACAAGGTATCGTACTGGATCACGTGTAAGGCGTTATAGCGATTCACCGTCGGCTCCATTTTTCGTAGAAATTCTTCTGTCTTCTTCATATCGCCGATACCGAGATACATATAAACTGCCTGTACGATTATCATATGATCGAGGAAATGTGCCCCGAACTTGTCGGCTATCTCGATCCCTTCGGATACGAAACGCAGACATGCCTCTTTAAGACCACGATGCCTATAATGGCCAGCAATATACATGTGTTGCATTAACTGGGTTTTTATAGGTGAAGATTTTACGCTCTTTTGCATTGATTCGATAAACGTACTCTCTTTGGTTATATTGCCTGTCCATGAATAATAGTGTAAAATCGAGAACAAACAATACACACGCTGATCCGGATTCTTTATGTGCTTTAAAAACTTCAGCGTACGATCCGCCCATATTCCGATCTTTGGATGATACGGATTATAATGTGCTAAAACAAAAACCAGTAAGCTCAGCACCCGAGCTTCGAGTTCTTGGGATGGAAATTTGCTGTGCGTGCGGATTATTTTTTCCATTACCGCGATCCATTCTTTTGTGGGCACGAAATTACCGTACTCGTATATATATGTCTCGATAATCCCGCACCATGACAGGTAAACTCCACCGGGAAAGATATTTCCCCTGCGAGTACCACCATGGTAATTTCGCTCACTGTCTTTGAATCTCTGAAAGGCCCTCTCGAAGTATGCCCTGCCTTGTACCGGATTGAAGACCGCGCATGCCTCTCCAAGCCAGTACAAGAGCCACGGGTCGCCAGTGAACTCTTCTTCAGGCAGCTTCTTTATCCATGTCTCGAGTATCATGTTCCTGCCCTGGGATATCAGCACCGGCGCACGGGCCTTGATAATCTGCTTCAGGGCTTTCCAGTCGCCTGACTTATGAAACAGATCTATGGCCTCTTCAGGCTTATCATTCTCCTGAAGGATTGCTCCTGCCTGCCTGTGAATCCGCCTCAGCGTGTCTTCGTCGAAATACGACGTAGCACGTGAGAGCAGGAATTCCCTGAACAGGTCGTGGTACTTGTAGGTATTGTTCCGGTGCCTGATGGTGAAGTAGTACGACCGTACGAGCGTATCGAGTATCTTCTCCGATGAACCGTTCCCGGTCATCCTGGTTGCCATTTCCACCGTCATGAAAGGGAGAAACGACGTCCGCAGCAGGAAGTTCTGTTCCTCGGGCGCTATCTTGTCGAAGATCTCCGCGGAGAAGTAATCGAATATGGCTTGATGTCCTTTTAGTCCTTTCTCGGCAGTCAATGCTTCCTGTTCCTTGTGCTGCTCGAGCAAAAGGACGATCCCTGCTGCCCAGCCGTCTGTCCAGCTATGAAGTTTCCGGGCCGTCTCTTCCCCGGGGCTCCTGCCCCACCGCAGGTGCACGAGCCCGTGCACCTCTTCGGGCGTAAACTTCATCAGATCGTTGTCTATGACCGCCAGACCGCTGTTTGCCTTCAGACGCATGAACATTCCGGGCGGCTCTGTCCGGCTTATCAATACGACATTCCCATGCTCCGGCACCCTCGTCAATGCCTCATTGATGATACTATGGAACGCCGGGCTGCTGCCTATCTCATGGTAATTATCGAACACAAGCACGAACTGCACGGGCAGCATGCTGTACAGGTTGTCGAAGTACCTTCGCGCATACGTGTCGATATTCGGAAGGTACTCGGGCGTCAAAAGCGGCAGTCTCGCACGCTGTGAGGACGTCAGCCCCTTTACCACGTACCTGAGGTAATAGAAGAACGTCGCAAGATCTGCGTCGGAGCTGTCTATATGATACCACGCATGGGGGAATCTGTTCGATGACAGGTAGCTTGCGACGAACGTCGTCTTGCCGGAGCCCGGAAGCCCGGCGACCCAGATGGCCCTTTTGTTCCTCGCCTGATCGAGTACACGGAACAGCCTCTCTCTGACAAGAATATTCCCGATCACTGGACCATTGACCTTTGCAAGGGACGTTTCCCGCACTTTGATCCACCTCGATGCCTATATATAGCCTCTGAAACCGAGCGCTGTCAATAAAAAATGCGTTCAAACCCATGCCGTGTAGATATAAGGGTTCCTCTCCCATTTGTGATCATGAAGAAAGAGTTTTTCTCCTCTGCTCGTAAAACAAAGCTCTTTTCGGTAAAGGGGGTTACGACCCATAACGTCTCCGTATTTCCATAGCGAGAGAGAAGCAGTCCACGCAGAGTACCACGGAAGCATTGCAGGCAGTCCGGATGTGTTTCCCTTCGCAGTGTCGAACACTCTTTCTTTTTGTTCTATCAGTCCCATGATCACTTTTTGGATAAGAGCCGATATAAGTAAGTGCTTAGGAAGAATTCGGGGGTATTCCTGAAATTCAAATTGGGTACGCCAGCCGATTTTTAACGGCCCTTCCTTTTTTCTTCCATCTGTAAGTAATCTGTAAGCACTCGTATGGTACAATACAGGAAGGCAAAGAAGACGGAAAGGCGTATAAATTTCCTATGACAGCTTCTGTCAGACAGAAGCTGTCATGGAAATGTGATAAGGCTAAAAAAGCCTGAGAGGACTATAGAAAGGAGGAAAAGGGAATATGCTACATTTTTGTCTGATTAATCTTAAACTCTTTTTGTTTATTGCTACTCGAATCGGAAAGGCCGCTCCTTGTTATTCTCTGTGTATACCGTTACCTTTGCCGGTGTGTCCATTTTTCCTTCTCTCGGCCATGGACGATGGCCGGACCGAGCAGATTATAAGGATCATAAGGATGTTCTATATTCTCTTGACCAATCCTATCGGGATAACCATAGGAGAGCTTATATTCAAGTTTGGGGTGTGCGAGCGGACCATCTACCGCGACCTCGATAGATTTGAATACGCCGGTATTCCACTCATCAGGGAAAATCACAGGATAAAACTCTTGGAATCAGACTCTAACGAACACCTTGCGAGGAAGATGAAGAAGCTGATAGGCGACGGCGAGCTAAAAATCAGGACGAAGCCGGGGAAGATGTACGACGTGGCAGGGACCCTCGTCTCGTGCATTGACTCGATACAGGGCATCGAGCCCATGCACATGGAGAAGTGGCTCCTCTCAGAGGCAAAGCGCCAGGGAAGAGATACAAAATAGGCCTCCCTGCTCTTTCGCGAGACCACTCTCTCTGCTGCCGTCTGCGCGTCCCACGGCCCAGGAACGCATGGAACGCGAATGTGGTGTGTCAGTGGCCGATGGTCAAAGATGGCTCCCCGGGCAGGGCTCGAACCTGCAACCCTTCGGTTAACAGCCGAATGCTCTACCATTGAGCTACCGAGGAACAAACCTATTATTTCTTCTTCTTCTTTGTGTTCTTTGCCTTACAGGGCTTCGTCTTACATGCCATAGCCTTTCTCCTTTTTAAGTTTATAAAACCTACTCGAAATAACGATAGAATGCAACGTCTTTTTTTCGTATCGGGAGCGCTGAAAGCGTTATGACGAGGTCGCGAACTATCGTACAGCGGTGCTTCGTTTCATCTCCACCAGCACAAGCTTCGCAATCGCCTTCAGCGTCTCAAAGACGGCGATGCCCTTCGTTGCGACGCCTTCGAAGTCCGGCGAGCTCTTCGGGTTCAGGATGGTCCTCATTTCCTGCAGCTCAGCGGCGTTCGGCAGATCACGCTTGTTGTACTGCATGACAAACGGTACCCTTTCGAAGTCGTACCCGTTCTCTTTCAGGTTGAGCTTGAGGTTTTCAAGGCTCTCTATATTGGCGTCCATTCTCTCGATCTGCGAGTCGGCCACGAAGACGACCCCATCGACCCCCCTCAGGATCAATTTTCTGCTTGCATCGTAGAATACCTGCCCGGGGACCGTGTAGAGCTGGAACCTCGTCTTAAAGCCGCGTATGTCTCCGAGTGCGAGGGGCAGGAAATCAAAGAACAATGTCCTCTCGGTCTCGGTCGCGAGGGATATCAGCTTTCCCTTCGTGTCGGGGCTCATCTTATCATAGATATACTGGAGATTGGTTGTCTTGCCCCCGAGTCCGGGCCCGTAGTAGACTATTTTACAGTTGATCTCCCTCGAGGAATAATTGATGAAAGACATCCGCAGGGCCCTCTAGTCCTTGAACAGGTTCTCTATGTCTTCGTCCGTAATCTCGGAGAAGGGAGAGGCTGCCTGAGGCTCTTTTTCGACCTTCTTGATAAGCTTGGAGAAGATTGCGCTGAGTTCGTCCCCTGTCTTCTTTACCCTTAGCCTGACGAGCCCGAGGGAAGATCTGTGATCGAAGATGACGACGAGAATGACCCTCTGTCCGATAATCGAGATATGGATGTTGTCCTTTTCCCCCTCGTGGAATAGTATGGAAAACTCTTTTTCTCCTATGAGCTTTGCCAGGCCGCCCGTCGCCGCTATATTGCCGGCGGTCAACGATGCAAGCGATGTCGTATCTATGTTCTTCGTCTCTCCGTAAGCGGAGATCAGTTGTCCGTTCTTGTCGACCAGAAATACGATCTTGGCATTGGCTTCCTTCGTAAGTTTTTCCAGTACCTTGTTGATCTGGTTAAACTCCTCTTCATACATTATAAGTGATGGGCCTGCCATACCTTCTCTCCTTTAATTAACAACCCTTATACCATGTCCAGCCAAAATTCAACACTTAGTTTACACCCCGTACGATACGGGGCCTCCCATGAGAGTTACAGGTAAGGGCTCTCATGCATGGCCTTTACTCTGAGCCATCTCCTATCGACCTCTTTCTGGAATGCGTCAACGATATCCTTATTTTCCGGTTTTGTGAGATGTCTGGTCTTGCCCATCAGTTTCAGCCATTCCATGACAGATACCTTTTTGCCTTTCGCTTCCGGATCGTAGGTAATCCTCGTCTTGCCGTGGTCCACCTCGTACAGGGGGAAGAAGCACGAGTCGACCGCGGCCGCGATGATCTTCTCTCCTATCTGCTCCTCACTCCTCCATGAGAGCGGGCACAGGGAAAGCGCCTTGACATACACAAACCCCTCCCGTGCGTACTCCTGCGCCTTCTTCGCCTTTTTGATCATATCGCTATAATTGCTCTCCGCAACCGTCGCGACATACGGTATATGACAGGCTGCCATGATCTGAGCGGTGTCCTTGTGGTGCGTCTTCTTGCCTTTCTGGTACGGCCCTGCATGGGACGTGGAGGTGTCGTGTCCGAGCGGGGTCGAGAACGAAAGCTGGTCGCCTGTATTCATGTAGCCCTCGTTGTCGTACTCGAGCAGTATGAGCCTGTGGCCCTTGAGGGCCGTGCCTATGGCCGGGCCCATGCCTATGTCCATCCCACCGTCTCCGGAGACCATCACGAATGTGATCTTCTTGTCCTCCGGCAGTTCTCCTCTTTTTATCCTTTCTTCCATCATCTCTACGAGCCCGGAAAGCGTCGGGGCGCCGTTCTGAAAGAGGTTATGGATATAGGTTATCCTGTGGGAGCTGTAGGGGTAGCCGGACGTAACGACCTCTCCGCACCCGGTATGGAACAGCACGACGACGTCGCCCTCGATGCCCTTGAAGAATATGTTCAGGTTCGAGAATATACCGCACCCGGGGCATGCCCCGTGTCCCGGCACCACCCTCTTGGGTACCATTGAAAGTGCCTGCGCGTTCACGCCCCTGACGTCCGTTATCCTGCCCGTCTGCTGATCGACCAGAGCACTGACGTGTCCCGTGACATCGGCCCTGTTCACGGAGGATATCGCCTTCTCCATACCATACGCCGGGTTGCCGGGGGTTGCGCCGTGGTATTCAAACAGCTTCACCGCCCTGCCGTTGCCTGCGGCCACTGCCTCTTCGAGCAGCTTCTCCGCATCCTCTATGAAGAATTCCTTGCCTCCGAGACCGTAGATCCTCGAGATGACCCTTGTTCTGTTGTCGGGGTCGTCCTTCAGGGCCGCCTTGATCTCGAGCGTCATGTTGCCGCCGTTTGCGCCATAGCTGTCTGCCCTGTCCGCCACGCACAGTCCCTTCACATGCTTGAAGACGCTTGAGACCTCTTTATAGGGAAACGGCCTTATGACGCTTGGAGAGACGATGCCCACCTTCGTGCCTTGCTTCCTCAGATTGTCGACGGCGTCCTTTGCGGTGTCGTAGGACGAGTTGAGGATGAAGAGCGCATACTCTGCATCCTCCATCCTGTAGGTCTCCAACAGATGATACTCCCGCCCGCTTATCTCGGCGTACTGTCTGAACACCTCCGGGAGGCGCGCATACGCCGCGTCCATCGCGAGGGACAACTGTTTCTTGTTGTTTATCAGGTCGGGATCGTTCATGTACGGCCCGAAGGTCATGGGGTGCTCCGGGTCCAGCGCCGTATACAAGGGCTCGTACTTCCCTACAAAGTCCTGGACAAACTGCTTGTCCGTGAAGTAGCTCACCCTTCTTTTCTGATGACTTGTAAAAAAGCCGTCATAGGCGACGATGACCGGCAGCCTGACGTCCTTCGACTCCCCTATCTTCACGGCCATAATGTTCATGTCATAGACGGCCTGCGGCGAGCGTGCCAGCAGTATTATCCATCCCGTGTTGAGCGCCATGTACAGGTCGCTGTGATCGCCCTTTATATCGAGCGGCCCGGAGACCGACCTTGTCACCAGGTTGAGCAGCATCGGGAACCTCGTGCCCGATTGGACGGGGTACTGCTCAATGGAGAACAGGAAGCCGTTTGCTGAGGTCGCGTTGAAGACCCTGCCTCCACCGAGCGTTGCGCCGTAGCATATCCCTGCCGCGCCGTGCTCCCCGTCGCCCGGTATCATCCTTATGTCGTGCTCTCCGAACGCCTTCATCTCGTCGAGATTTTCCGCGACCTCTGTCGAAGGCGTTATCGGGTAGTACCCCATGATATGAAAATCTATGTGCTTTGCCGCCATCGCCGCCATCTCATTGCCGCTGAGCAATCCAAGGACCTGCGGAAGCGGTCGTTTGCCTAAAGTCTTTGCTGTCTGATCGTTACCCATGTCTCCTCCTGTCTATTTGAGAGCAAACTCTCTGTGTTTTACGGTTATCGCTCCCACGTCGTGGCTTGACTCGAGCTCTTTTTTGAGCGCATCGAACTTGCATATCTCCACACACTTCATGCACCCCTTGCAGAACTGATAGTCTATGCCGAGCAGGATGCGCTTCTGCTTTCCGTGCTTATCGACGCCTATCTCCCATACGAAACAGTAGTCCGGGCACGTGATCTCGCATTCTCCGCAGTTCGTGCACTTGTCTTTGATAAAAAGAGGTATGTGACCCGTCCTCGATGCACTGAGGTCTTTATGAACGCTGTTCCCCGGGTTTAGGATGACGCCGCCTATGGGGGCATTCTCGTACCCGAGGTCGGGTACGCTCCTGTTGAACGGGACATACTCGTACTCGTTGTCGTCCGGCTTGAATGTTTTCACGGAAAACTCGCTGTACCCTCGTTCGAATGCCCTGATATTGGCATCTATAAGATGTGGGTATTTCTTCTTGAAGGTCGCGGAGATGGCCCCTTTCAAGGCGGTCTTGTCTATGAACCCGGATGCACTGGCAATGGTGCCGAGCAGGGTGGTATTCAACTTGACCTTTTCCTCCACAGCTATCCTGATGGCGTCGATAAGCACGGAAA
>JAMCVD010000097.1 GCA_023381995.1 Deltaproteobacteria bacterium | reverse complement strand
GGGGATCCTCAGGCTGACGCTCAAATACGCGGACAATGACAACGTTATCTCAGGCCTGAAAAGGGTGAGCAAGCCGGGGCTAAGGGTGTATGTAGGCAGTAAAGAGATCCCCAGGGTAATGGGAGGGGTCGGGATTGCCATCCTCACTACGCCCCAGGGAATATTGAGTGATAGGACATGCCGCCGTGAAAGTGTCGGCGGAGAAGTCATCTGTTACGTCTGGTAAGGAGAGATAAGGATGTCGAGGATCGGTAAGAAGCCTATAGATATTCCCGGCGGTGTGGACGTAAAACTTGACGGGAACACCGTTAGGGTTAAGGGCCCTAAAGGAGAGCTACACTGGAGCTGTCCTGAAGCGGTGAGCATTTCGCTGAATGAAGGCAAGGTGCTGGTGAAGCGGGCCGGGGATTCCAAGCCGGAGAGGTCATTGCACGGACTCTCAAGAAGCCTTGTGGCGAATATGGTAACAGGGGTTTCCCAGGGCTACCAGAGGGTTCTTGAGATAACCGGCGTGGGGTATCGCGCCCAGGTTCAGGGAAACAAAATCGTATTTACCCTTGGGTATTCCCATCCTGTGGAGTTTCAGCTTCCACCGGGGATCAGCGCAGCAGTGGACCAGAAGCAGACAACCCTTACCCTTACAGGGATCGATAAGCAGCAGGTGGGTCAGGTGGCGGCAAATATACGGGCTTTGAGGCCCCCTGACACGTACAAAGGTAAAGGCGTCCGCTACGCCGGCCAGAGGTTAAAGCTCAAGGTTGGCAAGGCTGGGAAAAAATAGGCGATGGGAGGTTGGCGGGTTGAGTAGAGAGACAGGAGAAAGCAGAGACAGGCGTCACCAGAGGCTAAGGAAAAAGGTCTCCGGCACCACAGAGAGGCCGAGACTTTCGGTGTATAGAAGCCTGAATCACGTATATGCGCAGGTCATAGACGACACAAAGGGAAATACCATTGTAGCCGCTTCGACCCTTGACAAGGAACTGGGTGCCCAGAAGAGTCACAAAGGGAATGTGGGCATGGCCAAGAAGGTGGGAGAACTTATCGCACGTCGAGCCCTGGAAAAGGGGTTGAAGAAAGTGGTTTTTGATAGAGGCGGATATCGGTATCACGGTCGGGTAAAGGCACTGGCCGAGAGCGCCAGAGAAGCGGGATTAGAGTTTTAATCTTTATGTGCAGGAGGCAGAGTGGCAAGGATTGACCCAGAAGGACTGAACCTGAAGGACAGAGTTGTTTACATCAATAGAGTCGCGAAAGTCGTGAAGGGCGGAAGAAGGTTCTCCTTCAGCGCTCTTGTCGTTGTTGGTGACGGCAGTGGCATCGTCGGCATCGGAAAGGGCAAGGCGGCTGAAGTTCCTGAAGCGATACGGAAGGCAATAGAACAGGCGAAGAAGTCCCTGATCAGGTTCCCGGTAAAGGACGGGACCATCCCTCACCGGATCATTGGACAATTCGGTTCAGGCACGGTGATTATGAACCCGGCGTTGAAGGGGACAGGACTTATTGCGGGCGGCGCCGTAAGAGCCATTCTTGAGGTGGCAGGGATTCAGGATGTGGTGGCAAAGTCCCTGGGTGGACACAATCCCTTTAATACGGTGAAGGCGACCATTGACGGGCTCTCAAGGCTTAAGGACCCCAACGTCGTGACGAAGATGAGGAAGAGGTCAGAGGAAGAAACGGAAACTCAGGAAACATCGGAGATTCGCCGAGGCGAAAAGGAATAACATACCATGAGGATAGAAGATCTCAAGCCAGCAGAAGGCAGCAGGAGAGGTGACAGGAGGGTTGGGCGGGGTGTCGGTTCAGGCCTCGGCAAAACCTCGGGCAAAGGACATAAGGGGCAGAAGGCCCGGTCCGGCGGCACAAAGGGCGCAGGCTTTGAAGGGGGCCAGATGCCGCTCCAGAGAAGACTTCCGAAGAGGGGGTTCAAGAACTATCCCTTTTCCAAAGAATATGCGGTGATAAATCTCAAGGATCTTTCGAAGGTCGAGGATCTGAATGTGATTACCCCCGCTGTTCTCCGCGAGAAGGGGGTAGTAAAGGATCTCAAAGACGGCCTGAAGGTCCTCGGCCATGGCGAAATCAAGAAATCCATCACCGTGAAGGCGCATGCATTCAGTTCCGCTGCCCAGGAGAAGATTACCGCTGCAGGCGGCAAGGCAGAGGTGATCTGATTGCGGGTCCTCACAGCTTTCCAGAATGTATTCAAGATACCTGAACTGAAGAGCAGGGTGCTTTTTACCCTTGCTCTCTTGACGGTGTATCGCATCGGCGCCCATATCCCGACCCCCGGAATAAACGGCGAGGAACTGAGCAAATTCCTTGCGGAAAAGGGCGGCGCGCTCATGGGCTTTTTCGATATGTTTTCAGGGGGCGCCCTCTCCAGGGTTACCATATTCGCCCTCGGTATCATGCCTTACATCAGCGCATCCATTATCTTTCAGCTCCTCACTGTTGTCATTCCCGCCATCGGGAAACTCGCCAAAGAAGGGGAGGCGGGGAGAAAGAAAATTGTCAAGTATACCCGGTATGCGACTGTTGTAATAAGCGCCATTCAATCTTTCGGAATTGCGGTGGGACTTGAGAGCATGTCCCAGGGAGCATTTATTCAGAACCCGGGCTGGTCTTTCCGTCTGCTCACCATGATCACCCTCACCTCGGGAACTGCATTCATTATGTGGCTGGGAGAGCAGATCACGGAACGGGGCATCGGGAATGGAATATCCCTCATTATATTTGCGGGAATTGTTGCCAGGTTCCCCAATGCGGTGGTCAGCACTTTCCGGCTTGTCCAGGCGGGTGAACTGTCACTCTTCTTTGTTATCTTCCTGGTGGCTATGATGGTTGGGGTGGTGGCGGCGATTGTGTTCATCGAACGCGGGCAGAGGAAGATTCCGGTACAGTATGCAAAAAGGGTTGTCGGAAGGAAGGTCTATGGGGGACAGAGCACCCATCTCCCCTTAAAGATCAACACCTCAGGGGTTATTCCTCCCATATTCGCCTCGTCGATCATTATGTTTCCCGCAACCGTGGCCGGATTTATTGCGATACCGTGGGTTCAAGGGGTGGCGCAGCAGCTCTCCCCGGGTACTATGGTTTACACACTGCTCTATGTCGGTCTGATATTCTTCTTCAGTTATTTCTATACCGCCATTGTGTTCAACCCGGTCGACATTGCGGATAACCTGAAAAAATATGGAGGGTATATTCCGGGGATCAGGCCGGGACAGAAGACCTCGGAATACATCTACAAGGTTCTTTCAAGGCTGACCTTTATTGGCGCGATCTACCTTGCCATTGTTTGCGTTATCCCTGAGGTTCTCATAAAGAAATTCAATGTTCCGTTTTATTTTGGCGGCACATCCCTCCTGATCGTCATCGGTGTTGCCCTGGATACCGTTTCCCAGATAGAGTCTCATCTCCTGACCAGGTCCTACGAGGGTTTTTTGAAGAAGGGAAGGATTAAGGGAAGGAGATGAAAGAGTTTGGCGCAAACGGAAAAGGATATTTTCGGGAGACCGCAGGGTCCCCTTTTATAATCAGGTCTTTGAAAAAGAAATAAAGGGTGTCCGGGGATGATCATCCTGAAGTCTCCTGAGGAGATTAAGAGGATGTCCCGCGCGTGTGTCATCGTAGCGGAGGCGCTCAGAGCCCTGGAGGGGATCGTTAAACCGGGGATCTCGACGAAGGAGATCGAACGGTTTGTCGAGAAGATGGTGCTGGACAGGGGAGCTGTCCCGGCCTTCAAGGGATACAGGAACTATCCTGCCAGCGTCTGTACCTCTGTGAATGATCAGGTCGTTCACGGTATTCCCTCATCCGTGGCATTGAATGAGGGGGACATCGTCAGCATAGACCTGGGAGTCTATCTTGACGGATTTTACGGCGACGCAGCGGTTACCTTACCTGTGGGAAAGGTAAATCCGCCGGCCGAGAAGCTTATCAGGGTGACGAAGGAAGCCCTTGCCCTCGGCATAGAAAGAGCGAGGCCCGGCAACAGGGTATCCGATATATCCCATGCCATACAGAGGCATGTGGAGGCGAACGGTTTCTCCGTCGTGAGATCCTTTGTCGGCCATGGGATAGGCAGGTCTCTGCACGAGGAGCCCCAGGTCCCGAACTTCGGAGAACCCGGTCACGGACCGAGACTCAGGGAGGGGATGACCCTGGCCATAGAACCCATGGTGAACGCAGGGAGCTATGAGGTTTCTGTCCTTGATGACGGCTGGACAGCGGTTACCGTTGACGGCAGCCTTTCGGCGCATTATGAGCATACGGTGGCCATAATGGGAAACGGCCCGAGAATCTTGACTAAAATGGAGTAAAATCATTATAATTTAAAGCTAATGCCAAAAGAAGAGAATATAGAGGTCCAGGGGACGATCGTCGAGACGCTCCCCAACGCGATGTTCAGGGTGGAGCTTGAAAATGGGAAGGTTATCCTTGCATACGTATCGGGGAAGATGAGAATGCATTTTATCAAGATCCTCCCCGGAGATAAGGTGTCGGTTGAACTCTCACCCTATGACCTTACCAAGGGCCGGATAACCTACAGGTTTAAGTAGAGACGTAACCCGTAACGCGTTACGCGTAACGGGTTACGAAGACAATTTTTAATAAGATTAACCAAAAGGTGGAATTATGAAGGTCAGGTCATCAGTAAAGCCGAAATGTGCGAAATGCAAGGTGGTGAAGCGGAAGAGCGTTATCAGGATCATCTGTGAGAACCCCAGGCATAAGCAGAGGCAGGGATAGGAGGAGGGATGGCGAGAATAGCCGGCGTTGATTTACCCAAGAGCGAGCGGATAGAGGTCGGTCTTACAAGGATATTCGGCATCGGGAAGTCCTTGTCTCAAAAGATTCTGGCAGAGACAGGAGTAAATCCTAATGTGCGGGTGAAAGATTTGAGGGATGAAGACATTGTCAAGATAAGGAATGTCATAGACAGGGATCACAAGGTGGAGGGCGACCTCAGGCGAG
>JAMCVD010000058.1 GCA_023381995.1 Deltaproteobacteria bacterium | reverse complement strand
AGCGGAATGCCCGTCAGGCCAGCGACCCTCCGGAGCCTCTCGAGGTCGAGCCTCGGGACGCCCTTGAACTTGAAGGCGCCGTGCGAGGTGCCGATCGCAGGTGCAAGCGCATCAATGCCCGAGGCCCTGACAAATGCCCCCGCCTGATCCGGATCCACGAGCGTGGCGCCCGCGTCGCTCACGCTCACATTGTCCTCTATGCCCTTGAGCCTTCCGAGTTCGGCCTCCACGGACACGCCGAGCGGATGGGCGAGCCTTACCGCTTCTTTCGTTATGGCCAGGTTCTCCTCGTATGGCCTGTCCGAGGCATCGATCATGACGGACGTGTAGCCGTACCGTATCGCGAGTATGACCGTCTCGAGGTGCTTCCCGTGATCGAGGTGCAGTACGACGTCCACGTCGGCCCTTTCCGCCGCGGTCCTTGCCATTGCAGCGAGGTACGCTATGCCCGCATACTCGATGGCACCCTCCGTTGTCTGGACGATGACCGGCGAGTGTGCCTCCGCGGCCGCATCAACGATGCCCTCGAGCACTTCCATATTGACGAAGTTGAATGCACCCACGGCGTAGCCATGCTCCCGTGCCTTCAGCAGTACCCTGCTCAGATTGACCAGTCCCATAGTTCCTCCTCATATATCATAGACATCCACGGGTATGGTAATGACCCTGTTCGCCCCGGGTGCGATGCCGAGTTCGTACACGAGCATAAAGCACGTGCCCTGGTATGTCTTCTCGAAACCGCTCTCGGACGACGAGATCGTCTCGACAGGGTAGGCGAACAGCGACGAGGCCCCCGGCGTCGTGATCCTGATGCCGAGCCTCTGCCATTCGTCCGTAAGCTCGAAACCCGCGATGTCCCTGCGGGTTATATAGTCCGCCATCCCCTTCACCTCTCTCCCGGCCGCACCGATGATCGCTATGCGGCGCCTGTCGTCCGTGCCGAGCAGGGAGAGGTTCATCTCGACGAGCATCGCCATATCGATCTGCCGCCCGGAGGTGTTCGTGAGCCTGTACCCGGCCTCGATCCCCTTCTCCAGCAGCCTGTAGCTCTTCTCCATCCTGAGCGACAGCCTGTCCTCGCCGGACATCAGGTGCCCGTCCCTCATGAGCGACACGGTATCGCCCTTGTGCTCTATGAGCCCGTGCTGCTCGATGGTGAAGTCGCCGAGGTCTATGTACGGCGTCCTGTACAGCCTCTCCAGCTCCAGCATGTCGAGCGGCAGGAAGTGCTCCACGAAGTTGTACCTCGGGTGCCAGTCATAGACGAGCTTCTGATCGAGCCCGGACTCCTTTACCTGTACCAGACTGTGTATCGTAACGGGTGTGTCCGCGGCCTGCGTCTGGACGCGGTTCTCCTTGATGAGCCGGTGGTACGCCTCCTTCCGCCGTGTCATGACGTTGGTGACGTTGAAATGGCGGTCCCTCACGTCCATCTCTACCACCGCGCCCCCATGGGACGGGGCGATGTACAGCGACAGGTGCCTGTTCTTCAGGACGACCTCCTGCATGCCGTCGAGGTCGATGTCATGCAGTACGCAGGACGTGCCGTGCGGCCCGGGCATGTGCGTGTCGAGGATCTCCTCCGCCCTGAGGAGGTGCTCATAGACCGCGTGCCTAAGGTAGTTCAGGTAGATGCCGCCGAACAGCCCGTGCCAGTAGGCGCAGTTCGACTGGGACTTGAAGAGCTCGATCCTCGCGTCTTCCAGCCGTACGCCCGTCCTGTCTTCTATGTCCGAGATCATGGCGCTCACGTACAGCATCCTCTTGTGCATCCAGTTGCCCTCCGGGTACTTGACAAGGAAGTTGTCCCAGAACCCTCCCCTGACAAATGGCCTGTAGTGTTCCTTGAAGACCGATGTGTCCAGGAACGCCTCAAAACTTTTGAGCCTCTCGGCGATGTTCGGAGGGAGCGCCCACTCGAGCAGCTCCTCGTACGACGCCGAGGGTATGTAGACCCTGCCCGTTGGAAGGCTCGACGACAGGTACTCGCCCTGGGTCGTCACGCTGAGCCAGTCGGTATGCTTCTCGAGCTCGGTAAAGAAGCGCTCGAGCCAGCCGTCCCTGAAGACCCAGTCGTAGGTGCCGGGCCAGACACCGAACTTCTCTCCGTCATCCGCATAGGTGACAGAGCCGAAGTTCAGCGTTTCCCTGTAGTATTTCAGGATATCTATTACCTGGGCGGGCTCCTTGAACGGTATCGCGTACCTCAATTTCTTCTGGATCGGAAAGATATCGAGCGCGTGCCCCGCACGCTCGGTAACGTAGTAGCCGTGTATGTCCTTCTCTTCCAGCCCGGCGTAGTAAAAGTGAGTGTCGTCAACGGTCGTATACCTGATGCCGAGGCCGGAGAGCAGTACCGGAAGGGAAGGGTCCCACACCCTTTCCGTGAGCCATACTCCCTTCGGGTCCTGCCTGAACCTCGTCCTCAGGAACCGGTTCATCATCTCGACCTGGCCCGTCGCATCCCGCTCGGTAAGGACCTCGAGTATGGGCTCGTAGAAGCCGCCGGAGACCATCTCGACCTGGCCCCTCTCGACGAGTCTCTCTATATCCGATACGAATGCGGGCTCGTGGGCACCTATCCAGTCCCAGAGAGGTCCGGACATATGGAGCCCGAACTTTACCGCGGGATGCCTGGCGATGGTCTGTATGAAGGGCTTGTAGCTTCTTTCGTAGGCCTGCCTGAACACACCCTCGAAGTTCCCCACGGGCTGGTGACAGTGAATCGCAAAGTGAAAGTTGAGTTTGCCCATCAGACGCTCCACATCTTCTTTGTATAGTTCCGGTCAGGCACAACGAGGCCTATGATGCCCTTTGCGGGATACTTCTCGAGCTCCACGTCCCCGTCCCGGGCGCTGATGATCATGTTCAGCCTCATGTTCGGAGACGCGCCTATGTCGGAGAACGGTATCTTTAATTCGATGATCTTCTTTATCGCAATAGAGTCGCTCAGCTTTACGAAGTCGAAGACCATCTGGTCTTTCGAGTAATGGAGCTCATAGTACGGCTTGTCATCAAGCATGTGCTTTATGGGGATGACGATACGGTACTCGAAGCCGTGATCGAAGATGTTTATCGCAAAGTACACATTGTACTTTGCGCTCCTTATCTTCCCGCTATTGTGATCGAGCCTCACGTAGAGGTTGTCGGGATCGAACCCATAGTATATCCTGGATATGAACGGCTCGGGGTTGTGCCTCCCGGCGGTCGAGGTATGATAGCAAACCGCGCCGCTTTCCCATTCATAGTAGTCCGTCGGCACCCCGTCGAGCACCGGGGTCATGAAGTCGCGCGGCTGTGCGCCGAGCTGTGCCTCGGAGAGGGCCGTTATGGGCGTGTGGAGGAAATCGAGCATCGGTCTCTTCATGATCTCTATCGCCTTCTTCAGGTTTTTCCTGAACAGCCTGTCGAACTCCTCTTCGTTGACGGTATAAAAGGTGTCGCCGTACCACCAGAACCAGTCACTCCCCTCGGCGGCGTATAGGTGCCTCAGTGCAGCGTCGATCTGCTCCTGCGTGAGTCCCCCGGAGTTCTGCTTGAGGTATTCGCGCGTGGAGCCGAGATAGTCCCATGCGAGGTTCTTCTCTTCCTGTCCGATCCATATGTCGAAGCGCTTGTTTATCCACGAGCCTGTGTAGATGTTGTCGATGGTGTCGGCGGGCCTGTGGGCCCCGAGGTAGGCGGATATCGTCGTCGTCCGAATCTCCCTGTCTCTGCTGAGGGAGTCGTACAGGCCGTTCAAGAACCTCCTGCCGCTGTACGTGTAATATTCCCACGGGTTCTCACCGTCGAGCGCGATCACCACGATGCCGTCCATCCTCCTGTCGGAGAGGTACCTCCTGATGCTCAACACCTGCCTCTTGAACTCGTTGACCGCGTCCTCCCTCGATGCGTACCGTGCGCAGTCGAAGCTTATGAAATTCGAGATGCCCTTGTCCCTGAAGAGCACGTCTATGCTACTGCCCTTGTAGCTTGCCGTGTACGGCCTGTACAGCAGCTCGCCGGACCGTTCCCTGCCGATCGAGGCGAACAGTATCTCTTCGTCCGTCACCATCCATTCGAAGCCGGCCTCCCGTACGAGCGGGATGATCTCCGGCGATACCGAGCCCTCGGACGGCCAGAGGCCTTTCGGTGCAGTGCCGAGACGGTCCGATATGAACTGCCTGCCGGACTTCAACTGTGCGAGCACGTCTTCCGGAAAGCCAACTCTCTGGGGAAGCACGGCCCTCGGCATGGACCTCCGTGCCGTATCGGAATCGTACAGCAGCGGCAGGATGGTATGATAGAACGGGCTCGTCGTTATCTCTATCTGCCCGCCCGTGCTGAGCTCCCTGTAGAGGGGGAGCAGCTTCCTCATCACCGCGGTCTGGGTATCGAGCACGAACCCCTTGTCCTGCTCCGTGAAGCCCCTTTGCTTCTCCCTGAGCTCCACGAGGAACGGGTACTCGTCGAGCGCCGTGAAGCCGAACCACGAGAGGTTGAACCACACCTGGAGGTCCAGGAAGTCCTGCCTGTTAAACGTGTTTACCACGTCGTCGATGTCCGCGTCGTTTCCTGTCTTGCCCCGCTTCAGCAGGAGTTCGAAGTACCGTGGGTACGGCTTTATCATCGTCTCCCAGTTGCCCATGAAGAAGTATTTGAGTATGAACGTCCTGTCTTCTGCAGTGAGCTCGGACGCCGGCTTCGCCGAGTACTCGTAGAACACATCGACGGCCTTCCCGGACGCATAGTCCTCGATCTGCTCGACGAGCGAGGGCACGAGGTTCACGTTGACCTTTATCCCGGGATACCTCTTCAGGACCGAGGGCATATCGTAGTATGCCTTTATCGCATGGAGCCGTACCCAGGGCAATGTGTATTTCCCGGTAAACGGGTCCCTGTATAGGGGCTGGTGCATGTGCCACAGGAAAGAGAGTGAGAGCTCAGACATATCAGTCCACAACTGCTCCCTTCGGTATTACCACTATGCCCCTCTCCGATACGGTGAACCTCTTCTTGTCCTTTT
>JAMCVD010000067.1 GCA_023381995.1 Deltaproteobacteria bacterium | reverse complement strand
AAGTCAAGTCTTTTCTATAAACGAAGCGATTGACTTTAAGAGTGGGAAAGACTACTTTTTTGAAAAACTGAAAGAGTCCTTGTTCTAATTTAACGGGACTTTAGGATTTCAGGAACTCCTCATTTTACACTCATTTTACCGCGGTTTACAACTACTTAAAAACATGCGTATTATGCATGATTCGTATCGTAGTTGTATCGTGATATGAAACGATACGAATAAAAGCAGAAAAATGACAAGATTCTGGTTAACCCGAAAAATGCAATAAGGAGGTTTACCCCGTTAGATTCTTTCTTTGTAAGTTCTATGCAGAGTGCAGAGAAGAAATGGAGAAAAGTAACTCCCGACCCAAGCCCGGCTTGGGTACCCCGCCCTCTTATGAGGCTGTTCGACAATTGTCATCCTGAACTTGTTTCGGGATCTAAAATGGGAAAGGAGATTTTGATAGAGGTGCTTCGGACGAATCCGGGGCGTGGAGCGCAAAATCGAATCTCCCGATTTCCCATGCGTACGGTTGAATTAAACGACGTTGTGTGTTACTCTGCCCCCATGTCCGAATACAAAGAGCTGTTGAAAGGGCTGGATAAGAGGAACCTGCCACGACATATCGCAATCATAATGGACGGTAACGGCAGATGGGCGAAGAAGAGGGACCTCAACCGCGTTAAGGGGCACGAGCAGGGCTCAAAAGTGGTAAAGCGTATCGTCGAAACCGCTGCCCGGCTCGGTGTCAGGGTGCTTTCTCTCTACGCCTTTTCGAAGGAAAACTGGAACAGGCCCCACGAAGAGGTCGATGCCCTGATGCACCTGCTCCACAAGTACCTCCTCTCGGAGAGCGACAACCTCATCAAAAACGGCATCAGGATCGTAGTCATCGGCGACCTCAGCAGTCTTGCCCCTCCATTGAGGGCACTGATATCGGACGTGTGCCTGCGCTCCCGGAGCAACACCGGTATGACGGTGGTCATTGCGCTCAGCTACGGCGGCAGGTACGAGATCGTGGAGGCGATAAAGGCAGTCGTGAAGGACGTCCAGGGCCGGAAGCTCGACGCCGATACCATCACCGAGGAGACGTTCGGCAGGTACCTGTTTACGAAAGACATACCCGATCCCGACCTGCTCATACGGACGAGCGGAGAGAAGCGGATAAGCAACTTCATGCTCTGGCAGATCGCGTACACGGAGCTCTACATAACAAAGACCCTCTGGCCGGACTTTACGAAGGAAGAGTTCCTGAGCTCGATAATAGACTTTCAGAAAAGGCAGAGGCGATTCGGCATGACCGACGAGCAGATAGCATCGAAGAAGAGACAGGCCGGCGCCAGGGGTGCATGAGCAGTATAGCCGTATTCGGATCGACAGGCAGTATCGGCACGACGACGCTGTCGATCGTAGGGAAGTACCCGGACTTGTTCAGGGTCAGGGCATTGGCAGCTGGCCGCAACATCGGCCTTCTCAGGAAACAGATAAAGGCATTTCGTCCCCGGTACGCATCGGTCATAAGCGAGAGAGACGCCGTGGTGCTCCAGAGGGAGTTCCGTGGTGTGGAGTTCTTCTTCGGGCAGGAAGGGCTCAACGCATTGTCGCGCCTCGAGGGTATAGACCTCATGGTTATGGCGATACTCGGGCTCGCTGCGCTCATGCCGACATACATCGGACTCAGGGCCGGCAGGAGGGTTGCGCTTGCGAGCAAAGAGGTCATGGTGGCGGGCGGAAGGGTGATACGGGAGATCAGGCGGAGCGGCGAGCTCCTCGTTCCTGTGGACAGCGAGCACAGCGCCGTGTACCAGCTCATCCGCGGCGAGACACACAACCGCGTGCGCAGGGTCATCCTCACGGCGTCCGGAGGGCCGTTTTTGGACCTCCCGGCCCGGGACCTCCGGCGAGTGACCCCGAGGCAGGCCCTGAGGCACCCGAGGTGGAAGATGGGCAGGAAGATAACGATAGATTCCGCAACGATGATGAACAAGGGGCTCGAGATGATAGAGGCGCGATGGCTGTTTGACCTGAGGCCGGAGCAGATAGATGTCATCATACATCCGCAGAGCATCATCCACTCGATGGTAGAGTTTGCGGACGGCGCCGTGCTGGCGCAGATGGGGGTCCCGGACATGAGGCTTCCCGTTGCCTATGCCATGAATGCGGGAAAGAGGCTCGATCTGGGCATGAGGGGACTCGACTTCGGGAAGGTAGGAGCGTTGAACTTCATAAAGCCGGACATGGGAAAGTTCAGGTGTCTCGGGATCGCCATGGAGGTCATGAGGCGCGACGACAGTTCGTCGATCGTCATGAACGCCGCGAACGATGCCGCGGTGGAAGCGTTCCTCAAAGGCACGATCGGGTTCACGGACATAGCGAAGGTCGTTGAATATGCCGTCGATAGACACTATTATAAGCCTGTCAACTCCGTTGACGACATAATCGCCATGGACAGAGAGGTAAAAAAATACGTTCGTGAGAGGATAGACAAGCCGTGCTGAGCATAATCTCCGCCGTCATCGTTATATCGGTTCTCGTGTTCGTCCACGAGCTGGGGCACTTTACGTTTGCGAAGCTGTTCAACGTGAAGGTACTCGTGTTCTCCCTGGGGTTTGGTCCCGCCCTGTTGAAGAAGAAGGCAGGGGAGACGGAATACAGGATCTCCGCACTGCCTCTGGGCGGGTACGTCAAGATGCTCGGCGAGAGCTACGATGACGAGGAGCCCGTGCCGGAGGAAGACCGGACAAGGAGCTATGCGACGCAGGCGAACTGGAAGAAGCTCCTCATCCTGGTCGCGGGCCCGCTGTCCAACTGGGTATTCGCATTCCTGATGCTGCTGGTCGTGTTCCTGCACGGGGTGCCCTACCTCACGACGAAGGTCGGGGACGTCAAGGACGGCAGCCCGGCCTACAGCGCCGGCATCCTGAGAGGCGACCGGATCATGGAGATAGACGGGGTGCCGGTCAAGGAGTGGGACGACATGAAGAAGATCATCGTCGCGAGCAGGGGCAGGGAGATCCGGATCACGATCGACAGGGACGGCAGGGCGCTCGTCGTGAGGCTCGTGCCCGTGGTCACTGCGGAGAAAGACGTGTTCGGCGATACCGTGCGGGTGCCCGTCATAGGCATCACCCCGTACGGCGACTTCGGGGTGACGGAGGGCAGTACTGTCCATTCCCTCGTCATGGCGTACAGAGAGTCGTTGAGCATATCGTCTCTCGTCGTGGTGTCGCTCGTGAAGCTCATCGAGGGGAGGATCCCGGCAAAGGACCTCGGGGGCCCCATATTGATCGCACAGCAGGCCGCACACCAGGCGAAGAGGGGCATCGTGGCGCTGTTGTACTTCACGGCCCTGATAGGCATAAACTTCGCCATCCTGAACATCCTTCCCATCCCGGTACTCGACGGCGGCAATGTCGTCTTCACGCTCATAGAAACCGCCATCCGAAGGCCCCTGAACAAGAGGGTAAAGCTCGTGGTCATGGAATTCGGAGTCCTGTTCATCATCCTGCTCACGGTGTTCGCGTTCTACAACGACATAAGCAGGATCATAGTCTCGCACCATTAAATGCTCAGGCTCATCATCGATACCGCGCTCGGATACATGGGCATAGGCGTCGCGACGGATGCGGGGGTGCTTGCGTCCGCTGTCGTAGCGAGCCCGGTCACGATAACGACCCTCGGCGCGAAGACCGTCGATTTCCTGCTCCGGGCGTCCGGCCATGACAGAAAGGAACTGCTGGAGGTCGCCGTCTCTGCCGGCCCGGGCACATTCACGAGCCTGAGGGCGGGCATAAGCCTTGCGAAGGGCATAGGCATGGGACTGGACGTGCCGATCGTTCCCGTATCGACCCTCGACGCCATGGCAGACACGGTGAGGCAGGGAGACGGCTACCTCGCGGCGGCGATAGACGGCAAGAACGACAACATCTACCTTGCGGTATACGGGCTACGGCCCGGCGCCGCGGAGAAGGTAGTGCCGGACACACTCATAAAGGCCGTGGGCGCCGCTGCCGGCTGCCCGAAGGTCCTGAGGCAGCACCCCGTACGCCTGATAGGCTTTGGGGTCGAGAGGTACAAAGGCTTTTTGACAGGCATCTGCACGCGGATCGAGACATGGGACAGGCTCGAGCCCGACCGCATGATAGGCTCGCTGAACCGTATCGCCTCTCAGAGGCTGTACAGCGCGGTACCATGCCCTGCTGTGACATTCGCGCCAGTGTACCTTCGCCTGCCGGACGTAAACAAAAAAAACGGCCGCCCGGGACTATTGTAGGCCGTTGCTGACCAGAAAGTCCCTTATCTTCTTATTTGTGACGAGCGGCTGCTCCAGGATGCCCATGTGCCCGGCCCCCGGGATGAGGGCAAGCCTCGAATGTCTGATCCGGACGCGCATGGTCAGGGCGTGCCGTATGTCCGTGTAGATGTCGGAAGTGCCCACTATAATGAGCGTCGGCACCTGTATCTCCTTGAGCCGTTTCTGCACGTTGAAGCTGATGATCCCCTTCAATACCTCCCTGAAGACCTCGTCGGAGACCTTGCCGGTCTCGGCCTTTATGAACCGCCTTATCTTGATGCCGCACAGGGGGTGGACGGCGGTAAGATCGATGCCCGTGCTTTTTAGCCCCTTTGTCAGCAGGGGGGCCACCAGAAGGGTGAGGGGCGTGGCTATGTCCTGGCCGAGGTGCCCCCGCAGATTGCTCGAGGTGTCTATCAGGATCAGGGCCTTTATCCTGTCCGGGTTGTCGAGGGCGGTCTGCATCGCTGTCATGCCACCCAGGCTGTGGCCGACCAATATGAACCTCCTGCCCTTGAAAGGCTGCTGGCGTATAAAGGCAGAGACAATGCCCGAGAACGGTACCGGGCCGTACTCACCGGTCTTCTCCGATACCCCGTGACCGGGCAGATCAAACGATATGCACGTGAAGTCCTTCCTCAGCATCGAGATCTGGTGCCTGTAAAAGCTGTGGTTGCCCAGCCAGCAGTGCAGAAAGATTATGGGCTCCCCCTTCCCCGTCTGCTGGTAGAAGATCTTTTTCCCTTTCCATTTGAACACTGGCATACGTTACCCCCTTAAGGCCGAACGACGCGTACAGTATAGTATAAAACCCACTGTTTGTCCACCGGGTCGGGGGCCCGTGACGTCC
>JAMCVD010000048.1 GCA_023381995.1 Deltaproteobacteria bacterium | reverse complement strand
AGTTGGGGGCGAGGTGACCATGAGATGGACGCTGTCGTCGGGCAGGTCTGCCATGTCCATCGAATTTTTGATAAAGACCTTCTGTACCGTGTCGTTTGTCCCAACGATGTGCACCTTCTCGGCAGGTACTCCGCTCTTTATCGGCTTGTTTGTAAGGTCTTCCTCATATCTTTTTAGTTCCCTTATATCGAACCGCATCTGTCCGCTCGCAGCAATCCGTGCTTCGATCGTGTGTCTGCTTACAAGGCCATGGAGTGTTTCCACGGATGTGCTCAGGTACCTTGCCGCCTCGATTGCCGAGAGATAGGTCCTGTCTTTGTAGTCCTTTGGACCTGTTTTTATCATTTTCAGGATTTAGAAGAAGGTGTACCCGATGCTGCCCTCCAGGGACTGCTCGTCGAAGACATGCACCTCGAAGTTAAAGAAGACGTACGGCGTTATAAACTGATCGAGCCCGAATACGCCGCCTATATTGTACCTCGAGATATAGTCGACGTTGGGACTGGTGAACGAGAGGTCCACATTCGAGCCCTCGAGGCCGCCGTATGTTATGGTATTTGCGTTTTTAAACGCCGCATAGACGGCGCCCCTGTATTCGAAGTCCGACGTACCGCGTGTGCCGTTGCCGCTCTGCGTGTTGCCCACGTCCGCGTCGAAGTTGATGGTGAACCTGCTCCTGTGGGGGTCCGGCAGCGAGAGCCTTACCCCTCCGCCGTAGGAACCGCCGAGATAGCCCCTAAAATCGGGATTGGAAAGCCATATGTCGGAGAAGCCGCCGTAGACGAATATACCGAGGGAGCTCACGATGTTGTACCTCGCCACCATGGAGAACCCCTTTGATGACATGTCGGCGTCCGCGGCCCCGCTGTTCGAGGAGGTCACCCTGCGCATCGTGTAGTCTATGCCGAACCCCAGCGAGACGTCGCCCGCCTTCTGTCCCACCGAGAAGTTACCTATAGGGACCGCTTTCGCATGGCGCGACAGGCAGAGGAGGGCACTGACGAAGGCAAGAGACCACGCTATCTTTTTCACGTTACAGTGGCGGGATGGTCCCCGCTCCGCCTTCTTTGTGTTCCGCTTCGGCTTCATATCAATGTCCATACTGATCAATGATCGACGGGCTTATGCTGTTCCCCGCTGCTATGGACGAATAGACGTCCACGGCGGGCTGGACGGGTGTCCTTGCGAAGTCCGTTGCTGTGTTTGGAACCAGCCCGCAGTCCGGCTTCGTACAACTGGTGAAGTCGTCCACGTAGAAGAGCCCGAAGTTCTGTGCGTAACCGGACGTCCACTCGTAATCATAGTCCATCGTCCAGTACATGTATCCGAGTATGTCCGCGCCCTGATCGATGGCGTCTTTTACGGCCATGATGTTCTGTACGATGTATTTCGTCTTCCCGACGGGGTCCGCCTTTCCGTAGCCGTTTTCCGTTATAAGCATTGGCAGGTGATAGCGCTGCGCGTACTCGACCAGGATCTCCGTCAGGCCCTGCGTTTCCGGAGGGTTCTGGGCAGGACAGCCAAGGGAGCCCAACGGTATGACCGCCCCTATCGTCGGGTCGCACGGCACTGCGTTTATCGGGATCAGTATGCCGGCGAAGGGAACGACGTAATCGTCGCTGTAGTAGTTGACGCCAATGTAATCGAGCGTGTTTGCCCACTCCGGATGTATCTCTGTGTTCGTTGTGCCGGTCAGACCGTCGTCGAATACGCCCTTTGTCACGGCATCGAGGTATGTCAGATTGTACGCGTGATCAAAGGCGTTCGCGGCTGCGGTCGATGCGGGGTCATTTGGCCGGGCGCTGGCGAAGATGGAGTTTTTTGCGATACTCACCATCGCGCCAGGCTCCACGGCATGTATCTCGTGGTAGGCGAGCGCATGTCCCATGATCATGTTCTTTACCACGGTAACGACGCTTGCAGAGAACGGCATTGTGGTGGCGGTGAGATAGCTGATGTTCATGAAGCCGGGCGGGTACTGGCCCAGTACGTACCCGGCGAGCGTGTCCGGCAATGGCTCGTTCTCCGTGAGCCAGTACTTTACCGTCGTCGAGAACTGCTGTGCCATGAAGCCGGCGTAGTTAGCAAACGCGTACGCCGTCGCGGTGTTCGTCCAGCCGCCCAGGGAACCATCCGTAAAGCTATTGCTTGCCTTATCATACGCACCGGGGTTGTCTACCCATTGCGGTACCGTGTAATGGGTGAGTGTAACAACAGGCGTCAGACCGTGGGCGATCAGGGAATTGATAATATCGTGGTAGTGGGCGACCGCGGTCATGTCCACGGCCGGATCGGAGACGGACAGCGGCGCATAGATGTCCGCGGGCCTGGTGGGCACTACCCTCGACCATTCGAAGGTCAACCTGAATGCGTTGAGGTGCATCGCCTGCGCGTTCGTGAAGTCCTGGGCATAGAGATGGTAAAAGTCGTCCGCGAGCCCTACCGGCGGGGTGTTGCCCATCTGCTCCCATGCGTACCAGTCGTTGTTCGTGATGCCGCCCTCGCTCTGCTCGGCCGCGGTGGAAACGCCCCACAGGAAGCCCTTTGGAAAATTGATCGGCGCTGTGCCGCCGGATTTGCTGCTGCACGACGTAAGCATACCCAGCGCTATCATGAGAATCGGCAGTACTCTCTGTCTCTCCATACCTCCTCCTCTATTTTTTGCCCCGGAGTTCCTCTTTGACCCTTTTCCGTAACGACTTTATCACGTCCGGCAGTGTCTGGGTCGTCCCCAGATTTATTATCCAGTCAGGGATGAGCCCGCCGGGGTCCGCAAATACGGTGTAGGTCGCGAGCGTCCTGTTGTTGTCGAGCGGTGTCAGCTCCCATGAGCCGTTGTTCGTCTTCAGGTTGCCCATGACCATGCCCCAGTGCTGGAACCATCTGTCCGGCGTAACGACGTCCTCGAGCTTTATGATATACCACCTGTTCGTTGCGGGCCATGGCACGCTCAGCACGGCGAAGAAATACCCTGTCGTTCCCGTGAATCCTCTGACCCTGTGCTTTTTTAAGAGGCTGATGAGTTCTTTGGGGTCCCCGGTGGCGCGATCGAACTTCAGCGACTCTGCCTCAGGGAGAACGGAAGGCGATATGAGTATGCTCTCGAGCATCCTGGGCATGAAGTGTATAAAGTCGTTGTTCTCGTGGATGACCTTCCAGACCCGATCGGGAGGCGCATTGACGATACCGATGGCAACGCCTTTTTTTACCTCGGTCCCCTTGATGTTCTGGAGCCATTTCACGACTCCGCCGTCTTTGAGCGTGGCCCATTGGTCCGGGGTGATATTCACGGCGTATGAAGATGTTGACAAGGACACTGCGCCGACAATCAGCACGATTTTCAGTATCTTTAAAGTCATAGGCATACTCCCCTTTAGCCTCTTAATAAGCACATACCTTTGGCCATTACAACAATTCTTTTAGCACGTCCGACGCACGTTCTCATTATTGTATTTTTTGAGCTTGATGCTATGGTAATTCCATGGCTATGGATGAGCATATACTGCTCAAGAGGCCAACAATCCTCTTCGCTGTTAATACCGGCATGAGACAGGATAACATCTTGAGCCTTAAATGGCAGGATGTAGACCTCGGCAGAAGTGTGATCACACTTGAACACACAAAGAATGGAGAGAGACTGGGCTGCCCATGAGTAAGACAGTCGAGAACCTGTTAACGGGACTCAACAGGGCGAGGTATATCAACAGTGCTTATGTATTTCATGTCTCTACCGGCACAAAGATTGATGCATTAAAAGTAAGAAAATGGCTTAAAGAGGCGTGTAAGAAGGCAGGTGTAACGAATTTCAGATTTCACGATTTAAGGCACACTTGTGCGAGCTGGCTGGTTCAGAAAGGTGTGAGCTTATACGAGGTCCAACGGATCCTTGGACACAAGACTGGTGAGATGACAAGACGGTATGCGCACCTTGCACCTGATAACCTGAGAACAGCCATAAACAGCTTGGACGACATAGGAACTGACATAAAAAGTGACATAGTGGTACATGGCGGATCAGATCAGCACGGTTAAGTATTTGAAAATCAAAAGCGCCCGGGGGGATTTGAACCCCCGGCCTGCGGATTCGAAGTGAAGGAAAACAAACAATAAAAAGGTCTTGATTTATAGGACAATTCCATGCCAAACCCTTTATTCATCGGCATCGGCGGACTTTTATATATTTATATCCGCCGATCTCTTTTTATACTCATTTGCCTTCTTGTGATCACAATTTGATCACAGTATTATTTATAAACTTCTTTTCATAATTTGATTTCTAATTTTAAAATAACGTTTGGTATAAAGTGCCAAGATGGCCGGAAAGCCGGAGGAGTATGCCTACAGCAGTTACAATTCCTATATAACCGGTAAACCTGAAAAGATTGTTACGACAGATTTGATAATGGGTATGTTATCCCGGCAGAGAAAAGAGGCTCAGAATGCATACCGGCGCTATGTAGAGAACTGGATAGGAGAAAAACTGAAAAACCCTCTGGATGATGCATACGGCGGTATCATACTCGGGGGTGAGCGGTTTATCAAAGGTGTACTTGATACGATAAGGGAAGGTTATACCGAAAAGGCAGAGGTATCGCAGCGGAAGGCATTGAGAAACGGGATCGGGATGGAAGAAATTATCGAAGGGGTATGCCATTATTTCAAGGTAACACGGCAAGCCGTGGTGAAGCGGCAGAGAGGGGACATCAAGAATATAGCGATATACCTGATCAAGCGTCGCACGGGTGCTACGAACAAGGAGATCGGGGCACTGTTCGGAGGTGTGAGCTACTCTGCGGTATCGAAGACTTATCAGAGAATGCTCGAGCGACTGCAAACCGATCTGAAACTGAGGAAGAAAATTGAAGCAATAGATGCCTCAATGTCAAATGTCAAGGGCTGACCCCTAAGCTTTCCCAGTCTTTGCCTATGCGCATCTGTGCGGGGACGAGATCGATCTAGTGCCCTATCGAAGGCGAGAGGTGCCATGCCCTTGCTATGTGCGAGTTCAGTGACTCGGATTTGTACTGTGTCAGGACCTTTATCCTGTAGAACCCCGAGTTGATAAAATTGCTCAGCGCAAAATCGATGATCCTGTGTGTATTCCGCTGCATTCGGCACCTGATTCCGGAGCATTCGGCACCCCCCATCGGAGCGTAGCGACGCTGGTTGTATTCACCTATACCATAGCACCTTCATACCACGTCAAGCTTTCCGTTGTT
>JAMCVD010000045.1:4510-24063 GCA_023381995.1 Deltaproteobacteria bacterium | reverse complement strand
AACAAAGAAAATTATGGTGTCCCGACAGACGGTCAACGAGGTACTCCGCAAAAGGCGTTCTCTCACTCCGTCCATGGCTTTGCGGCTTTCTCGCCTGTTCGGAAACACACCAGAATTTTGGCTGAACGCGCAGAGAGCCGTAGACCTCTGGATTGAGCAGAATAAAAACAAGAGAACACTTAAAAAAATAAAGACGCTGAGAGCGGCATGAAAAACAAATCAATAACTGAGATTGTTTACGAGACTGTAAAGGACCTGTATTCTATTAATCTGGTTGACCAGAAAACTATGAGTGATCTGAATAACCTTATCAAAGAACGGATCAAAAACGCTAAAAAGGGTGGCGAAAAAAGGGGTCTCAAAAACAGGTTCGCGGCTTCACTCTGAAAACAAGATTTAAAAAGGGCGTTCCAAAAGGGGACGTTTATTAGACACCACGTGCACGGAATTCTACATACTCGAGGATGTTGGCTGTCGTCGTAGAGCTTATCTCCGCTCTACTTGACACCATAATTTTCTTTGTTATATTAGGTATGTGTAGCAGTTACGTATTATATTTGCGGGATAGTGGTGATTTGAGAAGAATTGGAGGTTATTTGTATGAGAAACATAATTGTAGATGTTATGGAAAAAGAACCGCACCCCTTGTGGTAATTGCCTCTGGGCAACTAGTGTAGTGTCCCACAATTAACTTGACATATATCTACGGAATGAGCTATCCTTGGGGGCATGAGAACCACACCCCTAATCCTTTTGTCTGACGAAGAACGAAGTATACTTACCATGTGGGCGCATAGCAGAAGCATCCCCCTGCGCCTCGTACAGCGTGCGCAAATCATCCAGATGGCCGCCACGGGTATGTTTAACCGGGATATCGCCCGGGAGATGAGAATTTCCCGGCCCACCGTGCAGCTTTGGCGAGAGCGTTTTCTTGCCTTTCGTTTGGCAGGGCTGGAAAAGGACGCTCCTCGTCCAGGTCGCATTCCACGCATCCCCGAAAAGAAAGTTCGGGCGGTAGTCGAGGCAACCCTTCACACGACACCACCCCATGCGACTCACTGGAGCGTGCGTAGCATGGCTAAAGCGCAAGGCGTTAGTCGGATGGCTGTTCAGCGCATCTGGAAACAGTACAACCTCAAGCCCCATTTGATCAGAACCTTCAAGATCAGCCGGGACAAGAGGTTTATTGAGAAACTGTACGATGTCGTCGGTCTCTATATGAATCCTCCGGACAAATCGATTGTCTTGTGTGTCGATGAAAAGAGCCAAATCCAAGCTCTGGATCGTACCCAGCCGGGCCTGCCGCTGAAGAAGGGTCGCTGCGGAACTATGACGCACGATTACAAGCGGAATGGAACAACTACACTGTTTGCAGCCCTCAGCATGCTGGATGGCAAAGTGATCGGGGACTGCATGCCACGCCATCGGCACCAAGAATTTATTCGCTTTCTCAAAAAAATAGACGCCGAAACTCCAACCGGACTCGACCTCCATCTGATCGTAGACAATTACGGAACCCACAAGCATCCCCGTGTGAAATCTTGGCTCCGGCGGCATCCGCGGTTTCTTCTCCACTTTATCCCGACATCGAGTTCCTGGTTGAATATGGTTGAGCGGTGGTTTCGCGAAATTACAGACAAACGTATTCGTCGAGGGTCATTCCGTAATGTATCGGAATTGATTGCCGCTATCAAGGGATACTTGGATAATCACAACCAGAACCCACATGTCTTCGTATGGACTGCTTCTGTGGAACGCATTTTGACCAAAGTCGTCAAATGTAAAGAAGCGTTGGGGACACTACACTAGCACTATAAAGTAAGTTTAAGAAAATCAGGTAAATCTTTAATACTTTCGAAGTCGGGATCTGTGCGTGCATAATCAGAATTAGATTGATCTAATTCAATACCCTTCTTCAGATCTTTAAGAACGGCAGTTGCATTATAGCCTAGCAAACATTTGTAACATGCTCTATTGTAATAAGCACTATCATATGTGTCATTAAGTGAAATTATATCATCAAGAATATTTATTGCGTCGTGTAGCAGTTTAACTTTTTCTTCTGATGTCGTACCTTCCAAAAAGGCAAGTGCTCTTTTGATTCTCCCTCGATTAAGGTACGTTTCTATATAGTTGTTGTCCATCTTTTGTGCATCTATAAGCATATAATCGAGTCCATATAATAAACCTTTCTTATCTTGGATAATATCCTTGAAATGTTTAAAAACCATCCCTGCAATATAGTTAAGAGCAATTGCAGAATTCTCTTTTTTCAGTTTCTGCATTTCCTCATGCCTCAGATGACTCTCTGGATCAAAAATGAGATTTTCTGGTATGCGCCAGGCAAATATAGATACTATTAAAATAATAAGGATGAACAACCCTATCATTATAAAAAAATAAGTTGAGGCTTGCTGATTTGCTATTTCGCATTTAACAAATATTGCTATAAATATACTTTCAAGGGTTATCAGCGCTAAACCAAAAAAGACAAGCGGTGTAGTAAGGTATTTAAGTCTTGAAACTCTGTTCTTCATTGGAATTTATTGATGTAATTCTATGGTTTGTAAAACTTCCCTTTAGATACTACTGCCCCTTTAAAGGTATTGATCCCTTTCTTGTTTTCTTTGACAGGGGCATCACATTTTAAACAACCGCCTGGGACTATTTTCCCCACAATAGGACACATTCCTTCATCGCTTAACGTAATTACGTCATATCCTTTCAAACATGTAACTTTCATAGGCCCTCCTTCTGAACAAATTGATTCTGTCTATTTATATTTTTTACCACATATTATTTAATAGTCAACCCTCTCTAATGATAAAGTAACGTCGGCAGTCATGGCCTGCTGGTGGAATTCCGAGGACATCATGGGGTCAGCTCACGAAACGGAAAAAATCCTACGTTAATCTTCCCCGTTGCCCTGTCAGGTGGTTCATCAAGGACCTATAGGGACCTGTAAAGATCCGCCGACCTCCTTAATTCGATTTTAAGGCCTGTATTTTCCCCAGGTACATAGGGTCAGTAGCAATCAGAACGGGATTGCCGGACGTCGCTGGCACAGCGAAGCGGGGAAGGGGTGTTGAGTCATGGGGGGCCGCCGCGGTCCCGAGGCCTGCCGTGGACGAGAAAGACATAAAGATTGACAGGGGGCAGGAAAGGGGTATTGGGAAAGCTATATCACTGGGAGAAAGAATAAAGACGATAAGAGGGAGTTGTTCCATGACAACCAAAAAAATAAAGATATTTGTTCCCTTTTAAACTTATGAAATTCCGTCTTGAATTTAATGGAGAATTACACGCAGGAACAAACCTTCAGGATCAATGGAGCATCCGAGAGGCCCTGCATCCACAACTCGAAGAACTATATAACACTCATCCCGTTTTAAAAGGAATTGGAATGAGCACTTCTGGTCCATGGGGCTTCACGGATGTTGCTGGTCTTCCTGGTAAAGTCCACATAGAGCCATTAGCTTACGTAAAAGATAAAATTAATGAATATAAAATTGTGAAAGGTCATCCATTCATCCCATTGGTAAGAAAATCTCTCAACCTTGCCTGTCATCTTGACATTATTTTTTTGAGAAAGGGAGAACCGGATTCACAATTAATTAAAGAGGGTGGAGATTTAGAAGAGGAGAGAAGGGGTCAGCCCTTGACATTGGACATTTGACGTTGTAAGCAGGGAGAGACATTTAAAAAGGAGCTGACCGATGGCGAGACCAATGAGATTTGAATATAAAGGAGCCCTCTATCATGTCCATGCACGGGGCAATGAACGCAGGAAGATATTCTTTACCGATACCGATTACAAGAAGTTCAAAGACTACATAGCCGGAGCAATAGAGAAATACCACTGCCTTGTCCACTGCTATGTGTTGATGGACAACCATTATCACCTGATCATAGAGACCCCGGAAGCGAATATCAGCAAGGTGATGCATTGCCTCAACGGCTCTTATACCACCTATATCAATATCAAACGGGGAAGGAGCGGGCATTTATTCCAGGGACGATACAAATCAATTCTCGTGGACAAAGACAGTTATCTGATGGAGTTGAGCCGGTACATACATTTGAACCCGGTCCGCGCCAAGTTGGTCGATAAGCCAGAGGAGTATCAATATAGCAGTTACTCTTCCTATATAACCGGTAAACCTGAAAAGATTGTTACAACAGATTTGATAATGGGGATGTTGTCCCGGCAGAGAAAAGAGGCTCAGAATGAGTACCGGCATTATGTAGAGAATGGGATAGGGGAAGATCTGAAAAATCCTCTGGATAGTGCGTACGGAGGTATCATACTCGGCGGTGATCGGTTTATCAAAGGTGTACTCAGGACGATAAAGGAAGGTTATACCGAAAGGGCAGAGGTATCGCACCGGAAGGCATTGAGAAACGAGATGGGGATGGAAGAAATTATCGAAGGGGTATGCCATTATTTCAAGGTAACACGGCAAGCCGTGGTGAAGCGGCAGAGAGGGGACATCAAGAATATAGCGATATACCTGATCAAGCGTCGCACGGGTGCTACGAACAAGGAGATCGGGGCACTGTTCGGAGGTGTGAGCTACTCTGCGGTATCGAAGACTTATCAGAGAATGCTTGAGCGACTGCAAACCGATCTGAAACTGAGGAAGAAAATTGAAGCAATAGATGCCTCAATGTCCAATGTCAAGGGCTGACCCTAAGCTTTCCCTAAACAGATACTGTCGTATGAAGGGAATAGAGCGAAGGGATACGTGTCTTGAAAAGAAGGGGAAGCGGTGCTCATCTGGGGGCAAGCAAAGATTTTGGGGCTTGGAGCATGAAATTTGACGGTGGATTTGCTTGATAAACAAGCTAAAACGTGGCTAATCAGGCATAAGAGGAAAGTGTGTGGAACGAAAATTTATTTTTGAGGGCTTAAATGGAGGATTCCAATTAAGGAAAGGAATAAAGAATGCCGAATCGTTTGATAGAAATATTTGAAGATAGCGGACTTATAGAGAAGATACAAAGACGTTTGCCCCATTTATTCCAACTTGCCGAATTAGAGAGTTCAAGAGCAGGCAAAATAGGAATGGAAGTAGGATCAGTTCGCGAAAAGATAATAACAGCTTTACTCATTCATAAATTTGGCGAATCGAATGTAGAAACAGGGATCCCTATTACAGAAGCAGAAGTAGATGTAAAATTATTTGGACAACCTATATCCATAAAAACAATCACGGGTGAAAGTTTTAATGGCGTAAAGCTAATATGGACTGTTGATGCCCAAAAAGCGGAGGAATTCAGAAAAATCTATTACCCCAGTTGCGATATGTTGTTCATTCAAATTAACTGGGATAAATCTGGAGGGCTTTATTACTTTCCGTTGTCGGTTCAAAAGAGAACATTTGATAGAATAGGCAGACAAAATTATATTAAACTTCCAAAAACTGGCACAAATCCGAGAGGTGCTGAGATTACCAGAGAAGCCTTAGAGACCTTAGCTACAGACAGTGGTTCTAAAAAGATTGTAATAAATTGGCGAAAAACTCAAATAGATTTCAACCCATATAAAAGATGGGTAGACTTATGGAGGGAAAACTAAAATGCTATCTCATCGAAAAAATGGAACACAAACCAGCACTTTTGGTACGCCGGGTCGGATTAGCCATGACTCATCGAAATTTTATGGCGGTAAGCTTTACGAGGGGCTGAATAATGGGAAAACCGTTGAATATATTGAGAATCCAATTGATCAACAAAATATAAATAAAGTTTTTTGTAAAAGCAGTGAGGCCATGTCAGAGCTTCCGGATAATAGTGTCCATTTAATGGTTACCTCGCCGCCATACAATGTTGGCAAGGTCTATGATGACAACCTATCGCTTCAGGAATATAGGAATCTACTGAAAAGGGTATTTAAAGAAACCCATCGTGTCCTGGTTCCGGGTGGCAGAGCTTGTATAAATATTGCTAATTTAGGGAGGAAGCCGTATCTCCCCCTTCACAGTTATATTATTGAAGATATGAATGATATTGGGTTTTTAATGCGTGGTGAGATACTCTGGGATAAGGGAAGTAGTGCAAGCCCTTCAACAGCATGGGGGAGTTATCTGAAAGCAAACAATCCGGTATTACGGGATGTCCACGAATATATCCTTGTATACTGTAAAGATACGTTTACTCATTCAAATCCTCACAATAGGCAGAGTACTATTTCAAAAGAGGAATTTTTAGAATTTACAAAAAGTGTCTGGAGGTTTCCTGCGGAGCGAGCTACAAAAGTAGGACATCCAGCCCCTTTCTCTGTAGAATTGCCTTATCGTCTGATTCAACTTTATACATTTGAGGATGAAGTTGTTCTCGATCCCTTTGCCGGGAGCGGTTCTACCTGCATCGCAGCAGTAAAGACTAACAGAAGATATGTTGCTTACGATATTGATAAAAAATATTGTAATCTGGCAGAACAAAGAATAAACCAATTTTTACAGGAACGAATTACCTTATTTAAATAACAAGGAGAGATTCAGAGAAACCTTACTGTATGGAAAATAGCCTGCTTATCCAGTCCAGTGGCATAGCTCTGCAGGATTCTTAGAACCATTGCCCAAATAGAACTCCAGCCTGTTTAGCCCGTTAGAGATAGGAAACGCTTGAGCCTGTTTTTCAGGTAACGTTTCCCCAATAAAAAGACATACATTGTTAGTTCCTTTGTAAAAAAAACTGTGGACAGGTCAATATAAGGGTTTAGAGGGGTTATATTTTCAAGGGTGATGAGAGATTTCAAAGTTTCTGCAGTAAAGCTCACAGCCCAAAAGCTTAAAATGTGTCTCAGAAGATTGTACCGAGTCTGCTATTTATAGCTTTAAAAGGTAATACCAGG
Organism: Deltaproteobacteria bacterium; assembly: GCA_023381995.1. GTDB lineage: Bacteria > JAMCPX01 > JAMCPX01 > JAMCPX01 > JAMCPX01 > JAMCVD01. The sequence continues at coordinate 17,207 of JAMCVD010000045.1, read as the reverse complement.
GTAATACTGAGAAGATGTGGCGGTCCTATGAATTATGTAACTACTTGAAAATCAAAAGCGCCCGATGGGATTTGAACCCATGACCTGCGGATTCGAAGTCCGACGCTCTATCCCCTGAGCTACGGGCGCGCACGATGATATGCGGGTGTATGGACATTTTCTCTTATGAGGATGGCTCCATGGTAATTTATTACCACAAGAAAAGCAAGGGCAGTGCACGGAGGCCGTCCTGCTGCCATGATATCGGGCGGTATCTTCCCCGACCATGTTTACCCCGTTAGCCCCACCATTTTCAGGCAGAGGTCTGATCAGCTTTTGGCTGACAGTCGCTAACGGGGTTTACTTCAACGATGCATTGTGGTATTGAAAACGGAAAAGGGGGGGAGTATGGAGAAGTACAATAGCGCTCTTTTTAAGGTCGGTTTCCTGGGGATCGTACTGTCCGTTATGTCTATAACGGTGGCTTCCGGCTGCGGATCGAGCTCCACCACGACGGTTGTCTCCAATTATCTCGACAGGCTGCATTCGATGGGCGTCGACAAGTACATAGGCCTGGAGCCAACGGCAGAGACCACCCAGACCATAGATAACAGTACGTGGGAGGTGTACTACTATGATCCGTCCTCGCCCGCACGGTGCTTCAATGGGAAGCAATACATCGTGTCCCTCCACCGCGGCGATCCGCAGAAGGTAATGCTGTACCTCGAGGGTGGGGGCGCATGCTGGGACTACAGTACGTGCTATAGTATGAGCATGGCAAAGTCGTCGGCCAACCCCGCAGTACCCATGGGCTTTCTTGATACGACGAACCCGTCCAATCCGTTCAAGGACTACAGCATTATCTATGCATCCTACTGCGACGCCAGCGTATGGTCGGGCGATAACGACGTGGACTTTACCGGCACCACCGCGACCACGTACTTTCATGGTCTTGCGAACCTCTCCGCTGCGATAACATTGATGAAACAAAACTTCATCAATCCCTCCGAGATCGTTGTATCGGGTAGCAGCGCGGGAGGGTATGGCACATTCATGGGCTACTTCGTGGCGCGCACGCAGTACCCCTTTACGACGCTGAATGTCATAAACGACTCAGGGGTGGGCCTGTTTAACCCGCAGGAATCGGCGCTGTTCCGACATATTCTCAGCACATGGAACCTGAGCAATATCCTGCCGACCGATTGTCCCAAGTGCAGCCAACAGATGAGCTACCTCGCAGACTGGGCGCTCAACAACGATCAGAATGTGAATTTCGGATTCTTTTCATACTATAACGATATGGTCATTGGGTCTGTCTTTCTGCAGATGAACACGTCCGACTTCAAGAACCTGCTGCTCAGTGTGACGAACGATATTCACCGGGACCACCCCCACCGTTTCGAGCGGTTCTTCGTGGACGGAGGTATGCATACCGTGCTCGAATTGCCGGACTACTACACGATGGGGGTTAGCGGGACCACACTCTCCCAATGGACAGCGGACATGGTCACGGACACTGCCGGCTGGAAGGATACGCTGCAATAGGTCCGGCCGCCCATCATCCCTCCTGCCCTGAGGTGAACAGGGCAGAAGTTTCGGAGGAGGGTGTGCGGGACATCGTGGTCCTAGAGAGATTTGAACTCTCGTCTCTGCCTTGAGAGGGCAACGTCCTGGGCCTCTAGACGATAGGACCGCGATAGTCCATAACGAACGTCAGTGCGTATCAGGGCATATCCCTACACTATAAAAATGAATTTTGCAAGCGCGACGGTATCGGAACCCGGTATGGCCCACGACCCTCCCTTTGGGACGGGCGGCGATCCCGGCCGGACAGGCCGTTCAACGGGCCCGGATATTATATTTTACATACCGATGATGTCGAAGAGTTTAACTTGACAGCTTCGATTTGCTCTTTTACAACACGTATTTGTATGGACACATACCCAATCGTACATAAAAATTTAATATTCAATATCATAACGGATCAGGACATCAGCTTCTCTGAGATAAGGAAGATGCTGGACCATCTTATCGACGAGGACGCATTCAAGAATGAGAGACATCACCCGATAGATGGACCGCAGATGTACGAGCTCTATATCGATGACTATCACTATGTTGTTGATGTATTGGATTATGAAGTTGCAATATACAAGAGGGAAAAGAAAATAGATATGATGGGGAGTTAAAGATGTCTGAAGTGTTCGAAAGAATCGCGATCGGCTGTATGCTGATATGCCTCACAGCGGCATCGTGCACGAAACACCGTGAAGAGAAGCCTGTGCTGAATCTCTACGTCATGAGCCATTGCCCTTTCGGCATGAGGGCCGAGGACAGCATACTTGGTCTTATCGGAAATTTCGGCAGCGAGCTCAGGCTCCGCGTCTCGTATATCGTAAGCAAGAGCGGAGAGAATGCTTTTACCAGTTTGCACGGCCCTTCGGAGCTCGACGAGGACCTTCGCCAGATAGCCGTGCAGGAGCTTTACGGCAGCAAGTTCTATAGCTACCTGTCGTGCTTCAACAGCAGCATGAACAGCGGCCTGTGCCTCAAGAACGACGGCATAGACCAGAGTGGGATAGACGCGTTTATCAGGTCCGGGAAAGCGAAAAAGATTCTGGACGGCGATTTCGCTGCGACGGAGAAGCTCGGCATAAATGCAAGCCCGACGCTTTACATAGGCTCGCACCGCTACAGCGGTCCGATTCAGCCCGAGCGCATCATACGGGCGGTCTGTTCTTCTATCACCGGACTGTCGTACTGCAAGGCCCTGAAGCCGCCGGTCAACGTGGACATAACCGTGCTCACCGGGGGCTGGGAGGGCGTGTACCATCCGGACGTGCTGAAGGAAGGCCTGGACAACTTCTTCTATAAGGCGGCCGTGGATTTTGTGGATGCGGACAGCCCCCGGGGGAAGGAGCTTGCTAAGAGGTTCGGCCTGACGAGGGTGCCGGCCATGATCTTCAGCGGTACCGTTGCTGAAACGCCCATGTTTGATATGTTCAGGGGAAGATTGAAAAAGGTGAACGGCGATTACGTTGATTACATGAACGATATGGGCTACAGGCACTTCATCGACAGGCCGGCGGAGAGCGGCGAGATGATCATGCTGATGGATGTTTCCAGCAAGGCCGCGATAAATGCGTGCATATCTATCCTGAGATTGTTGAGGGACTACAAGAAATATCAGTATCGTCCGGATGTAAGGGTGATAGCGAATGCGGGCGGCGGGATTTCCGATGAGGTCGTCAAGGCAGCAGCGATAATAGAGGGCCATGAAAAGTCATCGCTCGATGACAGAATTTCCCTCTTGATAAAGCTCTATACCGATGCGTCTTTGGCGGAGTTCGACAGGACATTTCCCGTAATGCGCGGGAAGGAGAGGGCCGCACGGAAGGAGATAGCGAAAAACAATGCGCTTGCTTCCATGCTGGGCACAGGCGGTGCCAGGTTCGCCGTGCTCATCGATAACACGGAGCTCATAGATCCAGCGATTTCCGATCGATCTATCGACATATTCGAGTTGTCGCCGATTATCGGCAAACAGCCACTGACGACAGGCCCGAGACCTGCCGGGCAGTGTGCCAAATAAAACAGCGGATAATGGCCTCGAAGGTATTCGCAGTTATAGCAGGGTTCATAGTATCCACCATAAACGTGCTTGGCTATGCCGGCATCGTAGTGCTTATGGCGATAGAGAGTGCATGCGTCCCGCTCCCTTCGGAAATCATACTTCCGTTCGCCGGATACCTTGTCTTTATCAAAAAGCTACAGCTATTTTATGTTGCGATGTCCGGGGCAACTGGCTGTGTGATAGGCTCTGTGATAGCCTATGCGGTCGGTGCGTATGGGGGCAGACCGCTGATCGAGAAGTACGGTAGGTACATCCTCATAAGCAGGCACGACCTCGATACCGCCGACAGGCTGTTCGACAGGTTCGGCAATATGATCGTCTTCGCAGGGCGGCTCCTGCCGATCGTAAGGACGTTCATATCGCTGCCCGCAGGCATTTCGAAGATGAACTTTCTCAAGTTCATCTTCTATACCTTCGTCGGCTCGTTCATCTGGAGCCTGTTGATCGCATGGATAGGCTTCAAGCTTGGGGAGAAATGGCATATCATAGGCCCGTACTTCCACAGGTTCGACGATCTGATATTTGCATCGGCCGTCGTACTCTTTGCGGTCTATCTGATAAGTCACCTGAGGCATGTATCGGGTGAGGCACACCATTAAACGGCCATGTCTATTATAACGTTGTGTACAGATTTCGGGATGAGAGACAGCTATGTCGCAAGCATGAAGGGCGTAATCCTCGGCATAGACCCCTCTGCGAACATCGTTGACGCAAGCCACGGGATCCCTGCCCATGACGTCCGGTTTGCGGCATTCGTACTCAACGGCTATTACAGGTACTTCCCGAAGTCTACCATCCACGTCGTGGTCGTGGATCCGGGAGTTGGCGGTCCGAGGTCCGGTATGGTTGTAGAAACGAAGGGCTACCTGTTCATAGGCCCTGACAACGGGGTGTTCACTCACGTCCTGCGCGAAGGACACCCGGCGTGTCATGAGATAGACATCGGGCGGACCGTCTCGGGCACGTTCCATGGCAGGGACGTGTTCGCCCCTGCAGCAGCAAGGCTGTCGTTGAAGCGGGACAGCATGGTGATCGGCAAGAGGATTAAAAGCCCGGTACTCATCGATGCCTCAGGGCCCTCAGTCGGCAGAGGCGGGATAACGGGAGAGGTGATACACATAGACGGCTTCGGCAACGCCATAACAAATATATCTTCCGGCGCCATACGGGCTGACAGGATACTGGGCATCGTGGTAAAAGGACATAGAATCAAGGGCCTGGTCGGTACCTATGAGCAGTGCAGTGCCGGCACTCTGTGCTCGCTCATAGACAGCTTCGACCTGCTCGAGATCGCCGTAAGCGCGGGGAGCGCCCATGAGAGATTCGGTATCGATAGGGGCGACAGGGTAAGGGTGGTATGGAAGTAAGTGGTGGCATGGTAAGCCTTATAGACAAGCTGAAGCAGGGGGACACCGCGGCCCTCGCGAGGTTGATAACCTTGCTCGAGGAAGGGGAACTCGACATGGCGTCCATCGAGCACATCGTCGGCAAGACGGGTGTGTCCTTCAAAATAGGGTTTACGGGCCCGCCCGGCGCCGGCAAGAGCTCGCTCATAGATTGGATCATGAAGCATATAAGGGCCGCTGGGGGTACGGTGGGGGTGCTTGCAACCGATCCTTCGAGCCCTTTTACAGGCGGCGCCATACTCGGCGACAGGATAAGGATGCAGCACCATTTCCTCGATGACAGGGTATTCATAAGGAGCCTGGGGTCCCGGGGCGCCAGCGGGGGAATATCGAGGATCGCACGAGACGCTTCGTACCTTATGCAGGCCGCGGGCTATGGGTTTATCATACTGGAGACTGTAGGGGTAGGGCAGACAGAGCTCGACATAATGGACATAGCGGACACCGTGGCGGTCGTGCTTGTTCCGGAGTCCGGGGACTTCGTTCAGGCAATGAAAGCAGGGCTCATGGAGGCAGCGGACATCTTCGTCGTGAACAAGGCCGATCGCGAAGGCTCGAGGCAGATGGTCAGCGCGATAAAGTTTCTTATAGAGACGTCCCCGCCCGGGCATGACTCGTGGCAGGTGCCGGTAATGCCTACCAATGGGCTTGACGGCACCGGTACGGCGGAGCTGTTCGGGACCGTGCTGGCACATCGTGAATTCCTCGGGAGTCACGGGAACGCCGACCTGATGCTGCGCAAGAGGCTGCACGAATTAAAGCAGATCGTGATCGAGCATCTGGGCATGCGCGTGGATGGTATGATCAGCGAGGCGCTGATGAGCGGCTACAGCGAGGAGCTGGCCGATCCGTCTGTAAGCGTATACAGCATACTGAACAGGCTCATGCACGACGAGCGCCTGCTCGGCATGCTCTTGAAACGCGGATAAAAAAGGAGGGAGCCAGTGCTCCCTCCCGCTCAGGGAAACAGTCCGCTTATTACTTTGCTGGGGCGGCCGGTGCCGTTGCAGGGGACACCGGTGCAGCAGTCGTCGGTGATACAGGGGCTACTGCCTGGGTCTTGACTGGCGGCGCTGCCTGCTCTGTCGCTTCTTCTTTGTGGCAGCCTGTCATGCCTGCTGTAAAAGCAAGAACGATCGCCAAAAGCATTAACTTCTTCATTTATCCTTACCTCCTTTATTGGTATAGTAACCCCGTCAGACGGTTCAGTCTATGCGGGATTTATAAGCGTGATATGATACTACAAAATGTTTGTCAATAGTATGCGCCGGAAACAAGTCGGGCTGGATATATTTTTGTGTTGACTGATGAATCCATTGGTGTATTATAGATCTTCTGTTGTCGGCCCACTGGCAGGCCGATGGCTATTGAATCATTGTTTTATAGAGCGGGGCGTGGCTCAGCCTGGTAGAGCGTTCGGTTCGGGACCGAAAGGTCGGCGGTCCAAATCCGCCCGCCCCGACCAAGGAATTTTGATCTCAAGGGGAGTTTGGTATGAGTACGATAATAGATAACATCGCACAATGGGTCGCCGGACTCACGTACGATGATATCCCCGTACACCTGATAGAGAGGGCGAGACTCCAGATACTGAACATCATCGCCGCTGTCGTCTCTGGCAGGCACTGCGATGCGCTCAAATCTGCAGTGCCGGTCAATCTGCCCGACGGCGGCTCGACCGTCATACCGGGGGGCAGAAAGACGGCAGTCGAGTATGCGGTCTTCATAAATGCGCTCCACTCGATGAGCTTCGATTTCGACGATTACATGTTTATGGGGCATACGGGCCATTCCTCCGTGCTTGTTCCCCTCGCAGCATCCGAGGAGGCGGGACTTACGCTCAAAGAGCTTTTGCTCTCTCAGATTATCGCGAACGAGGTGGAGGGCAGGCTTGGCGCGTCCGTCCTGTTCGGCCCGCACAACGGGCAGATGTGGTCGTACATTCATACGGTCGGCGCCGCGGTTGCGGTGTCGAAGCTCTACGGCCTTTCAAGGGAGCAGGTAGCCTCTGCAATCGCCCTTTCGCTGTATCAGCCCAACTATCCGTTGTCCCCCGGGTTCATGCTGAGCGACTCGAAGCTCCTCACTGCATCGATACCGCTCCTGTCGGGAATAATCTGTGCGAAGCTTGCAAAGAGGGGCATGAAGGGCAATACGGATCTGCTTGAGGCCGAGAACGGCTTTCTGTCCCGCTTCTCCTATCTGCCCCTGCCGCACCTGCTGTCCGGACTCGGCGAATGGTGGGTGACCGACACCCTTGCATTCAAGCCCTATCCCGGCTGTGCATACATAGACACCGCGGTAGACGGCATCTACGACATCATGGACCAGTACAGGCAGAAGACCGGTGCAAGGATTACACCATCCGATATACGGCGCGTGGACGTCTTCGCGAACATACTCACCATGGGGATGAATGCGCTGTCCGAGATGTACGACGATGGTACGCTCCATCCGGTCAATATAAACTTTTCCATACCCAGGAGCCTTGCGGTCGCAATGGTAAACGGCTCTTTGCAGGCAAGGCATCTGTCCTCGGAGGCGCTGTCGGGACAAAGGGACGCAATCAATGCAGTAGCGGAGAAGGTCACGCTCCATCATGACTGGCTGTACACCTTTGGTACGCTTGAAGCGTCTTACGATGCGCTCGGCGGTAGGTTTATGCTCGGGGATACAGGGGCGTACAGACTGATAAAGGCATTCCGCAGGATACGGAAGGACATGCCGCGGGTGCCCCTGAATATACAGGCGCTGCCCAAGGCATGGCTTTCGCTCCCCGGCAAGACCAAAAAGATTATAAGAAGCGGACTGAGGAGGAAAGACAGGCACGTAAGGATGGACAGGTTCGTGTTTTCATTCGGCGCTCGGATAAGGCTCGAGACGAACGACGGCCAGGTCTACGAGGCCGAGTCCGTGGTACCAAGGGGCGCTTCCCGGACAGGACAGAAGGACGTCGTCCTGGACAAGCTCGCATCGGCCCTGGACTCCGTGCAGAAGTCCAGAGACCTGTTTGAAATGACAGACCCACAGACTCCGGTAAGCACATTCGTTGCGCACGTCGCTCGATGAGCCGAGCCAGGCCCGATATAGTCGAGATCATCAGGCGGCTGAAGTCCGTCTATACGCAGTGGGACGTCCCCATCGTGACCCGGATAAGCAACAGGAGCCATGACCCGTTCAGGATCCTCATAGCGACCATGCTCAGTCAGAGGACGAAAGACGCGGTCACGGGCCAGGCGTCGGAAAGGCTCTTCCGTGCCGCGGCAACGCCCGGTAAGATGGCAGAGATGTCCATAGAGCGGATTCAGCGGGTCATATACCCTGTTGGCTTTTACAGGGTAAAGGCGGGCAGGATCAGGGTCGTTGCCCGGACAATAGTCGAGAGGTACCACGGCACTGTTCCGGACACCATCGAAGAGCTCGTAAAGCTCCCAGGGGTCGGACGGAAGACTGCAAACCTCGTTGTGGCACTCGGCTACAGGAGACCGGCCATATGCGTGGACACGCACGTCCACAGGATCACGAACAGGTTCGGGTATGTAAAGACAAAGACGCCGTTCGAGACAGAGATGGCGTTGAGGAAGTCCCTGCCCCGGAGGTACTGGATCATATACAACGACCTGCTTGTTGCGCTCGGGCAGGCGATCTGCCATCCGGTGTCTCCGAGGTGCTCGGTGTGTCCTGTCGAAATCTACTGTCTGAAGGTCGGGGTCGAAAGGAGCAGGTAGCCGCATGGGCGGAGCGGAGGTTAATCCAGATGGAACGCTATGAGCTTGATCTCCGTCATTTCTTCCATGGCAAAGCGGGGTCCCTCCCTTCCTATGCCGGACTCTTTGACACCGCCGTAGGGCATAAGGTCTACCCTGAAGTTCGGGATCTCGTTGATCAGTATGCCGCCCGCATCGAGCCCCTTGGCGTATTTCCAGGCGCGGCCGACATCGCTGGTATAGACGCCTGTCTGCAGACCGTACCTCGAGTCGTTCACCATTCTTATCGCCTCAGCGTCGTCCCGGAACCTGTTCACCACGATGACGGGCGCAAACAGCTCGTCCTTTACGACCCTGTCTGTTTCTTTTGCATTGACAAGCACGGCCGGGGCCATCACATTGCCGTCGACGGTACCGCCACAGACCAGCCCGGCGCCGTTGCCGACCGCCTCGCCTATCCATGATTTCACCCGCTCCACGTCGCCGCCGGTTATGAGCGGGCCCACGTCCGTTGACTCATCGAGCGGATTGCCGGTCTTCAGGGACTGCGCCTGCCTGCTCAAGAGATCGACGAACCTATCGAATATCCCCTCGTATACATAGACCCTCTGTACGGATATGCAGACCTGTCCTGCCTGCGAGTAGCCCCCCAGGGCAATCCTCCTTACGATGTCCTCGGGCCTTGCGTCTTCGCATACGACGACCGCCGAGTTCGAGCCGAGCTCCATGACCACCTTCTTCAGTCCTGCGTTCCTGACGATCCATTCGCCGACGTCCCTGCTCCCGGTGAAGGTTATGAGCCGCACGCCGGGGTGTGTCACGAGCCCGGTGCCGATCTTTGAGCCGGAGCCCGTGAGGACATTGACGGCCTGGGGCACGGCCCCTGCGTCTACAAATGCCTCGCCGAGCATCTCTCCTGTCAGAGATGTCGCCTCCGCAGGCTTCAGTACGAAGGCATTGCCCGCAGCATAGGCAGGGGCGATCTTGTGGAGAGACAGGTTCAATGGAAAGTTGAACGGCGATATCGCGGCCACGACGCCTACGGGTACCCGCAGGTAAAAGCCGATCTTGCCCTTGCCTGTCGGTGCGGCGTCCATGGGCACCGTAGAGCCGTAAAGCCTTTTTGCCTCCTCGGCCGACCATGTTACCGTCTCGACGGCCCTTGAGGTCTCGGCGCGTGCCTCTTTGATGGTCTTGCCCATCTCGGACGAGATGGTCTTTGCGAACCGTTCCGACCGCTCGGAAAGTATCCCCGCGAGCCTCATCAGGGTACTGTATCTCTCGTACGCGGTCTGCCCGGAGAGTATCGTTCGGCCCGCCCCCGCGGATTCCACGGCCCTCCGGACATCGGTCTCGAGGGCCCTGGAGACCTCCCCGACTATGCTGTTGTCGTAGGGGCTCCTGACGACGACCCTGTCCTTCGACTCGATCTTCCTGCCGCCGATTATCATAGGGTAGTCCCTGTGCTTCGCGTCGCCATTGGACGGGGACCTCCTCCTACTTTTTTCCCCTTACCTCGAACCTCTTCTCGAGCTTCTTCATGATCTCGACGATGCCGCCGTATTCGAGCTCTCCGTACGGGAGCATTGCGGGGCCCGAGAAGCCCTGCTTCCTGATCTCTATTGCCTTCTCCGAGACCCTGTCCCTTACATGGTCCCAGAATGGATGATCGAATGCGTCGACCGGCTCCGTCAGTTTGCCGTTGTGAATCGAGAACGCATGGCACGACACGATGGGCGGACCGTCGAAGTACGATATGGTGGAGTTTATCTTGACAGGCATCAGGGGCCCGTTGTGGCTGCCGCGCATGAATCCCGCCACGTAGTGCCCTATGCTGAACGCTGACAGCACCTCGCCCGTTGCGGCGAAGTTGCCCTGCACCCTGACGAGCATGATCGGGTCGTCCTTGCCCGTGTACGTGCCTGCGATGTTGTGGAGCCTCGAGGTGCTCACGGCGGCGGCCTGGGTCTGATCGTGTCTCGAGTAGATCGCCTCTACGACGAACCTCTGGTTGTCCCTGAGCAGGGAGGCGAGGCTGTAGATCTCTTCGGGCGTCTCAAGCTCTATGACCCTGTCCGCCTCTATGTGCTCCACGTCCATGACGACGAACTTGAACCCCTTGCTCAGTTGCGAGTTCAGGAGGAGTCCCGCACAGTACATCGGGTCTGTAAACGACAGGTACAGCGGGAGGTTGTATGCGCCGGGGTCTGTCTTGTCTGCGGCGAAGAAGAGGAACGGCTCGCTCTTCCTCTCTTCTATTTCCATCTCTGCTACGGCAGGCCCGAGCCCCTTGACGTTTCCGGAAAAGGCGGACTTCAGTAGGTCCTGGCCCGCGCCGTAAAGTCCCTGTTCCTTTGCGACCTCTGTCCCTTCTTTAAAGGCGTTCCATGCGATCTGGTGGATCTTGTCGCTCCCGGTACCCTTTTCGTGCGTCATCAGTATGGCGATGTCGTCCCCGGTAGAGGAGATGTAGGAATCTATGAGCATGCCCCCGCCTTCCGTAGAGACATACTCCCTGACCCTCTCGATGACCCTTTTGCTCGGCTTTATATGTCCCCCTATGCTTCCTATGTCCGCCTTGATGGCCGTTATTGTTATTTTCATCTTTTCTCCTTTACACTGTTTTTCTTTATCTCATTCAATACATGGTCCCTTATCCTGCCTGCGGGCGGCAGGTCGGCAACGATCCTCCCGTTTTTCATGACCGGCCTCATGATCTCCTCGAGGCCCCCCCCGCATGCCCTGCATGCCGCGGTGTTCGCCGGGTAGGCCGATACCGTACGCAGGCCGCACTCTTTGCATCTCGACAATGTTTTTCTTCCGGACTCTTTGCCGCGCTTTGCAAAAGGCCTGTGCTCTATCTCGACTATGTCCATGGCAAAATCGACGACGGGTGAGTTGGAAATATACGTACCTATACCGAAAAGATCAACAAATTCTTCCAGTTCCTTGACCTTGTTCTCATCGAGTCCGCCGCTCACCATGACCTTTACGCCTTTATGCCCTCGCAGGTCGAGCTCCCATTTTGTCTCTTTCACGATCTGTGCCATGTTCCCCCTGCGCGAGCCAGGGGTATCGAGCCGTATGCCGTACAGCCTGTCTTTGAGCGCCTCTGCTACGTTGATCGCCTCGAACTTCTCATCGTTGAACGTGTCTATGAGTATCAGCCTCGGGACCTCCTTATCTATCATCTCGTCGAAGTACACGGCAGACTTTACCGTGTCGCCCACGAGCAGGATGAACGCATGGGGTATCGTGCCCGAAGGCTCGATACCGATCTTTTCCGCATCCAGGACAACGGACACCCCGTCGCAACCGCCGATGTATGCGCTGCGCTCGATCATCGGGGCTATCGCAGGATGCATGCGCCTCGCACCGAAGCTGAAAACGGGCTTGAACCCCGCCGCGAGCTTTATCCGTGCAGAGTTCGTGGCGATGCCGCTTGCCTGGCACATGAGTCCGAGGATCTCTGTCTCGTAAGAGCCGAAGTCCGTGTAGTTGCCCTGGATCTCCATGACGGGGTCGTACGGCGCAAAGAGGGTCCCCTCGGGTATTGCCCGCACGTCGACGGGCTTGCCCTTCAAGAGCTCCAGTATCTCCTCGAGGCCGGAAAAGATGGCCCATTCCCAGCCCGCCGGCAGCCCCTTTGTCCTTATCTCCATGGCCACGTACTTCGAAAGACCCTTCGCCTTGAGTATCTGCGATGCCCTTTCAAAGTACACGTCCATGACCCGGCCGTTTCGTATGTCATCTTCGTTCGCGATATAAAACATAAAAGTTCCTCTTCATATTGAGTATAATGTGTGTATGCGATTGTCAATGCTGCTTCTTTCCTTGACACTTGTAAAGTTCATGAATACATGTGATCATTATTTTTATTTTTATGGTGGCGGTGTAGCTCAGTTGGTAGAGCGGGGGTCTCATAAGCCCTATGTCCGGGGTTCGATTCCCTGCGCCGCCATTCTTTACCC
>JAMCVD010000045.1:0-4500 GCA_023381995.1 Deltaproteobacteria bacterium | reverse complement strand
GGCAACGGCGCCGGGCTGGTCTGTTGTGTAGTTACACCTATTGTTATGTGTTTTTACATTTTGGCTTAACCCGAAAAATGCATTTGTAAGACGGGGAAGTTTCCTACGGCCGGTTCCCATTCGGTGTCATCTCTTTTGACATGGGCTTGTAGAAGCTGAAGTCCTGGTCCATGTACCCTAAATTGGGGCCGGGATATCCCATGTACTGCAGCCCTTTGTCGTTCAGGAGCCCGACATAGAACGGCGCTTTGATGTATTTGTAGAGCAGGTCGATGATCCCGAGCTGGCCCTCGATCCTGGCCAGCAGGTCGGTACGCTGCGCCATGCTCAGCTCATAGAATTTTTTACCACCGCCGTATGTGGGCTGCACTGCGCTGTCGATGAGCATCAGGATGGCTGGCAGGTACTGGACGGCCGGGTAGAACTTGTCGTAGATGACGTTCAATGTGCCCACGTCGTTGGCGCCCGGCGCGCCGCCCGGGTCGGAGGCCGTACCGGGAAGGATCGTATCGCAGATGGCGTACACGGTCTTCTCGTCGTCCGTCTGGGGCTGCATGAACAGAGAGTTCTGGCCTGGCGGCAGTTCCAGGGTACCGCAGCCGAACTCGTCGATAAGATAGAGTGAGGAGGCAGCGAGGATGAGCCTTGTCGAGGTAGCGAGGAATGCCCGTCTGTCCATCTCTTTTCCAGCAGGGAGGCCTTCTTTAACCATAGGAATAACCCCTCCCCGTCCCCTTTTCGAACAGAGGCAGAAAACAAAAAGATGCCATTGATCCAGCTTCGATGTCCATAGTATTACCAAGTATTGACTATGTAGTCAGTTATCCTCTCTGCATTGGCCGCTATGGTGAGTGCCGGGTTTACGCCCGTGCCGCCTGGTATAGAACCGGAATCCGACACGAAGAGCCCCTGGTACCCCCTGACCTGGCCGTAGGGGTCTGCCGGCGACCGGAGCGGGTCGTCGCCTATCCGTACCGTACTCAGCTGGTGGGCCGAGGCATACTCGTATCCGTTGGTCCTTGTCTGCAGCAGAATAGCGTTGTTCGCCTGTGCAATCGCGTTGCCCACGGAGACGACCCTGTTCGTATAGTCCGTATAGCTTCTGGTCACCGGAGAGAAGTGGACGAGCGGGGAATCGTTGCTCAGGTATACATAGCCTTCCCCGGTAACAAGGCCGATGACCACGCCGCCGATGAACTTTGAACGATAGATCTCCTTTGCCCACTGCTTGAACCCGAGCCCCCACGGGAGTTCGCCCGGCCTGTGGACGTTCATGCCGGAGAATATGCCTGGTGGGCCAGTGCCGGTATGTATGGTTATCCGGTACTCGTCCCAGAAGGCGTAGGTCATGACCCCGGCGTTTGCCCTGCCCTTATAGTACTCCACGGACGGCCAGCCGTCCGGAAGCTCGAACGCGAGGATAAGGTCCCCGTTGTTGTTGAAGTTTTGGCCCACCTGGGGCGAGAGCTGCGGGAGGTACTGCCTCGACTTCAGGAGTATCGCCGCAGAGCCTATGGCGCCGGCAGCGAGGATGACCACCGTGCCCTGCACGCTCGTTCCCCCGCGGTACGGATCCATGTACTGTACGCTGTATCCGCCTGTGGCCGGCATTATCGCCATCGCGATACAGCCGGTCCTGAATTCCGCCCCGGCCGCCTGTGCCTGCGGTATATAGTTGTGCATCAGGTCCTGCTTTGCGCCGTAGATGCACCCCGCCTCGCAATAGCCGCACTGTCTGCAGTTTACGTAAGGATAGTTCGCCCTGTCGCAGGTTAGCCCCATAGTGTCCATCATCCTGGCGAACGTGCCCCCGGTCTTCGGCACCTCGTCCCATGTCGCCTGACGCACGGACATCATTTGTTCGACCATGGCATAGTATGGGTCCATCGCCTGCCGGGTCACCGTGTCCGGCCATACCTTATAGCCGCTGGAGTCGACGAACTGGAACACCTCCGACGGCGCCCTATTCATGAGTCCGGCGAACACGACCGAGCCTCCCCCTAAGGTCATGCCGGACTGGTACAGTACCGCATAGTCGTCCGAGGGGACTACCTGGTTGATGGTGACAAGGTATTTCGGGTCGTACGACTGCTTCAGGTCTTTTTCGGCGTGTGCCTGGCCCTGTTCGAGCACAAGGACCTTCTTCCCGTTCTGGGCGAGGCGCAGGGCTGGTATCGAGCCTCCGAACCCGGAGCCTATGATCACTGGTATTGATGACCCTGTCAATAGCAACAAGCTACACCAGAGGGTCAAATCTTTCGACAAATGATTCCAGGTTTCTCTCAAACCATCCTCTCTGTGTGCTCCTATCCCTTACGGCGCTGCACGCTCAGGTGATTCTTTTTGCCCGTACCCCAACTCAGTGGTACACCGAGAGAACACCATTATTGTTGCCGATGTATATTCCGTCTTCACCGATTGAGGGTGAACTGTATATAGCGGCACCTGTGGGGATACTATACATTACGTAACCTGTCGGAGAAATGGAGTTGAGATACCCGTTTACGCTACCTACATAAATAGTGCCGTCCGCCCCAATTGCCGGCGAAGAATAGATCGCGCCTACCGAAGTTGACCATTTTTTTACGCCGTTGAGATTGAAAGCCCATAGGATGCCATCGGCCGCGGTTACATAGATTGTACCGTCCGGACCGATCGACGGAGAAGTATGGATCGGATACAACGTTGAAGCGCTCCATTTTAGCCCTCCGGACGGCGTGATCGCATAGAGATAATCATTGTCCGAGGTCACATAAACGGTCCCGTCCGCACCGATTGCGGGACTGGACTCTATTGCAGCCCCGGGCATCTGGTAGGTCCATTTCACAATTCCGGTATGCAGGATTCCGATCGGTAAAAATGCATACAGTGTACCCCCGCTGGCCGTTGACGCATTCACATAGACGGTCCCATCCGCACCTATTACAGCACCGGAACTTATATTACCCGAGGTTAAATAACGCCATGACATTGATCCCGTCGGGCTGATGGCATAAAAATAATCGTCATACGAGCCGATATAAATCGTCCCATCCGCACCGACTGCCGGGGTCGCATGTATCACATTGCCTGTCGGGTAGCTCCAATCAAGCGCTCCGGTGGCTGAGTTGAGGGCATAAAGATAATCGTCCGGAGATCCGACGTAAATGACCCCGTTCGAAGAAAGGGTCGGTGCTTCCCATACTCCGGTCGGATAGGTCCAAGCAAGTCCACCTAAACTCGGGTCGTAGGCATAAAGCTCACCGCCCGTTCCACCGTTTGTAGTACCTATGTAAACGGTTCCATCCGCACCGATGATCGGTGTCGAATAGATGGAGAAGTTTCCTGTAGTGTACGTCCAGTTCAGTTGACCTGCAAAAGCACTGGTGTTAATGGAACTGAGTCCGGTCCCTTGTATGTCCCTGTGGGTCGTGGGCCATGGCGCGGCGCTTGCTATACTCATGTAACTGCTTCCTGATGCAAAACCCTGATGGCCATCGTCCACTACTACAGATACCTTGTAATAGCCCGGTATGCCCGGCGAATACCACACGGTACTGTTTACAGAGCTCGGTGGTGGAAACTCCCCGCCTATCTGCCATGAGTAAGTCAATGTATCGCCATCCGGGTCGCTCGCATCGCATTCAAGGTTCGCAGCGGTGTAAACCGGCTGGGGGCCGATGGCGATGCTATTGATGACCGGCGAGGTATTACCCTGCGTGCTCAGGGCAATCGTGCCCAGCGCATACCTGCCGCTTACATCGCTGACTTCGATTGTTGCCGTGCCGGATGCGGAGTAGCTGTTCGGCGCGGTAATGGTGGCCGTCTGGCTGTTAACGCTGGCCGGCGACACGATCCACGGGCTTGTCGCCGTCCATGTATAGGTAAGCGCAAGTCCCTGCGCGCTCTGTGCGACGACCATCGCCGTGAAGCTCGTGCCGGGCGTTGCGGGCATACCGTAGACCGATAGGCTCTGGATGACCGGCATGGTAGGACCTGTGGGGCCGATACCTCCGGTAGTCCCTGTTGGTCCCGTTCCACCAATCGGTCCGCCCGGACCGATCGGACCTGTTGGTCCCGTTCCGCCGATCGGTCCGCCCGGACCGATCGGACCTGTTGGTCCGGTTGCACCAGCCGGCCCCTGCGGGCCCGCCGAGCCGCTGCATCCCGCCATGATACCCATCACAAGTATACTCGCGAAAATCAAGGTTATTGTTTTGTTCATATCGTCCTCCTTTTTTGTGTTAATGGCTCCGGTCTACCACGCTAAAGGTCACCGATCGGTCACAGGTTGAATATTTTTTCCGGTTCTTTCTCAAGCCTGCTCAACTTTTCCGTTTCGGCTTTTCTTTTAATACCGTCCGTGCAGCCGCTTTATTGCCTTCTGCCGCGGTATGTTGGTTTATGATGTCCCACAGTTCATCGACTGAGGAAAAGGCGAGCTTGCCTTTGGTACCGACGTGTTCAGCAGTTCCGATAAAACTTCCGGAACGGTCCTTTCCGCATCTGTAGATATGGATG
>JAMCVD010000081.1 GCA_023381995.1 Deltaproteobacteria bacterium | reverse complement strand
GAACCCAAGTATATCTGCAAGTACCAGAGTCTTACGACGATGACCGAGATGAGCACGACCATGATGACAAATATTGTCCTGTAAGTCATCCTGGTCTTTATGTCCTCCGAGTCGTATGCGTTGAATTCGTTGTCGAGACCCATGCGGTGGTCCTATAGCACGGTCCGTGCACTTGCCGCAAATCTGCGGTCCATGCGGGGGACATACCTGAATATCAGGTACGCCGCAGCGATGTTGACGAACACCTGCATGAAACTGAGACGGAAGGCGTTCTGGAACAGCGCAATCTTTCCGGAGAACACCGACGGGAAAAACACGAACAGGGGATAGATCAGCGTTGTCAGGAGAGAGAGTACGACGATTGTCGGGGGCTGCTTCCTATCGAAAAACTTCTTGAAGAAGCTCAAAAGGTAAAAGACCGACGTGTACGAGAATACGTAGAACCAGATGCTGCCGGAGCTGAACACGGAACTGACGTAAGAGATGAAGACGATGCCAGACAACGTCGCGTAGTACCCGTAGTAAAAAGTCATATACATCGTCAACATCAGGAACAGGTTCGGTGCAAGGTACGCAGGCATATAGTCGTTGAGCACTACCTGCAAAAACGCCGAGGCGGTCACGCCGGCCCCCCAGAGGACGTACTTCACTGCTTTCCCCCCGTTATGATCATAACGTAGTTGAGCCTGTTTATATCGACCGCAGGGCTTATGAAGACGTTCTTGAACAGCCAGCCCCTGGGAGTTGGCTTGACCCTCGTTACGGTGCCGAGCATTATCCCCTCAGGGAACACCCCGTCTTTCCCGCCCGTGAGGATGGTGTCCCCGGCGCCGATCCGGTCCCCGGAGAGGATATACAAGAACTCCAGCTTGTCCCCAGCCGTGCCGTTCGCTATCCCCCGCACCCTCGTCTGCTCGTCGATGCCTTCGATGTAGCTCCCGGCGTCCGTCAGCAGGAGCACCTCGGCGGCATGCCGTGTCAGCTTGACGACCTTCCCGACGACGCCGGAGGTGGATATGACCCCATCGCCCATCTTTACGCCGTCGAGCTCCCCCTTGTCCACTATCATGGACTTGAATATACTGTTCATGTCCCGTCCGGAAACCATGGCGGTGACGTAGGAGAAATTTTTTTGAGGGAGGGGCAGATTCAGGACATTCAGGATGTTTTTGTACCTGATCTCGATGTCCTCCAGCAGCTTCAGCCTCATCTGGAGCAGTGCGAGCCGGTGCTTGAGATCGAAGTTCTCCTTATTGACGTTGACGAGCACGACGTACTCATCCAATATCTTTCTCATACCGTCCACGCCGCCGGCCATACCGGACACCACAGAGGAGCCGATCTCGAACAAGAACCTCGATGGCCCCCAGAGCGGCCCCCTGGAAAAGATGTCGGAATAAGCGAGCTGAAAGGTCAGAATGAGGATCAACAGTACTATTACATGCCTATGGTGCTTAACAAACCAGTCCCACATTTTCTACTATGTTACGAGCACTTTGCCGAGTTTTACAAGCTCATCGAGTACCTTCCCGCTCCCTTTCACGACGCTGGTAAGGGGATCATCCACGGTGATAACGGGCAGCCCCGTATGCTCCCGTATAAGCACGTCAAGGTTTTTCAGCATAGAGCCGCCCCCGGACAGCACGATGCCCTTCTCCACTATGTCCGCAGCGAGCTCCGGCGGGGTATGCTCGAGCGCCTCCTTTATGACATCGATGATCGACTCGAGCGGCTCCTGTAATGCCTCGCGTGTCTCCTCGTCCGTGATCTCGAGCATCTTTGGTATGCCTGTCAGCAGGTCCCTGCCGCGCACGTCGTACTTCAACGGCGTATTGAGCGGGTATGCGCTCCCGATCGATATCTTTATCTCCTCCGCCGTCGACTCGCCGATGAGCATGTTGTATTTCCTCTTCATGTAATTGACGATCGCGTCGTCCATCTTGTCCCCGCCGATCTTTATCGATCGAGAGTAGACGATGCCGGACAGGGAGATGACGGCAACTCCCGTCGTACCGCCGCCGATGTCCACGATCATGTTCCCGGACGGCTTGGTTATATCGAGCCCGGCCCCGATCGCGGCGGCCATGGGCTCCTCGATAAGGAAGACATCCTTCGCCCCGGCCGATTCCGCCGATTCCTTCACGGCCTTTTTTTCGACGGGGGTAAGGCCGAGCGGGATACAGACGATGATCCTCGGTCTCATGAGCGTGTAGCGGTTGTTCTGCGCCTTGTTTATAAAGTACTTCAACATCTGCTCCGTGACATAGAAATCGGCTATGACGCCTTCCCGCAGGGGCCGTATAGCAGAAATGTTGCCGGGCGTCCTTCCGAGCATCTTCTTCGCATCGTTGCCGACGGCGAGTATTTTCTTGATCCCGTGACTGTCTGTGTAGATTGCGACAACGGACGGTTCGTTCGCGACTATGCCTTTGCCTTTTACGTAGACGAGCGTATTGGCGGTACCGAGATCGATGCTCAAGTCGTTCGAGAATAAACTTACAAAGAATCCAGCCATCTTCTCTCCTAAAACCTCTTCAGCCGGAGGGCGTTTACCTTGATGAAGCCTTCGGCGTCTTTCTGGTCGTAAACATACTCTTCCTCGAAGGTCGCAAGGGACAGATTGTACAGCGAATAAGGCGACCTCCTCCCTACAATGGACACGTTGCCCTTGTACAGCTTTAGCCTCACATCCCCGGTAACGTTGCCCTGCGTCTCGTCGATAAACTTCTGGAGCGCCATCCTTTCCGGCGAGAACCAGTAGCCGTAATAGACCATCTCTGCGTATCTCGTGACCATGCTGTCCTTCATATGGTAGACTTCCCTGTCGAGGGTTATCGACTCCATCGCCCTGTGGGCGTGATGGAGAATCGTCCCGCCGGGTGTCTCATAGACGCCCCTCGACTTTATGCCCACGTACCTGTTCTCCACGAGGTCGACCCTCCCGATGCCGTTCTCCCCCCCTATCCTGTTGAGCGCCTGGAGCAGCTCGAGCGGCCGCATTCTCTTCCCGTCGACAGCCACCGGATCGCCCCGCTCGTAGGACACCTCGACATAGACCGGCCTGTCGGGCGCGCTCTCGGCAGGCGTCATAAGCGTATACATGTCTGACGGGGGCTCCGCCCACGGGTCCTCCAGTATACCGCCTTCGTAGCTAATATGGAATATGTTTCTGTCACTCGAATAGGGCTTGTCCTTCGTCGCCGCAACGGGGATGTTGTGCTTGCGGGAATACTCTATGAGGTGCGTCCTCGACTTGAACTCCCATTCCCTCCATGGAGCGATCACGTGGATCTTGGGGTCGATCGTATAGTAGGTAAGCTCGAACCTTACCTGATCGTTCCCTTTTCCCGTCGCCCCGTGGGCCACCGCGTCGGCCCCGACCTCTTTCACGACTTCCATCTGGGTCTTCGCTATCAATGGCCTCGCAATGGATGTGCCGAGTAGATATGCGCCCTCGTACACGGCGTCCGCACGCAGCATGGGGAATAGGTAGTCCGATACAAAAACGTCCTTCACGTCCTTTATGTAAGCCTGTCGCGCCCCGGTCTTGAGTGCCTTTGCCTTTATCGCCCCGAGATCCTCTTCCTGTCCAAGGTCAGCTATAAACGCAACGACCTCGCACCCGTATTTCTCCTTCAGCCAGCTCAGTATGACCGATGTGTCCAGTCCGCCGGAATATGCGACCACAACCTTCCTTATCTCCTTCACCGTAACCTCCTCAGGTCGATTTCGTTATTTCCAAAAAATTACAGCCCTGCGCAAAGCTTCCGCGGGACAGCTACTGTATGCTTACAATGTTGTTCCTCAACAGCATAACGAGATTTCTCATAAAAACAAATCTGTCAATATTACTCAAAGCGTGCAGCTCGTCGACGCGCAGATTGCCGTCTATCATTGACAGGACGAACGCCGATTCTTTCGTCAGGTTCATCTTCATGATCTCATTCATGTCCTTCTTTAATTTCACGACGGAGTCGGTGCTCCCGATCTCGCTCACGTAGTCTTTCAGGAGCAGGCCCTTCACGGTATCGAGGAATTTCTGTGCCTTCTTGTTTTCCGGATCGTCCTTTTGGATCATCTCGAGCAGTTCGTACGCGGGCTCGAGCTGATCCTTGCCTATCATCCTTATTGCCTCGTCGAGCATCTCTTTGTAAGCGAGCCTCTTGTCTTCAAAAGGCAGCTCTTCCTTCATGGAGCGAATATAGTCCATTGCAAGCTCGTTGTTTGGATCGAGCTTGAGGACCTTCTCCCATAATTTCTGGGCCGCCACAAAATTGCCCTGGGCAAAGCTGTCGAGCCCGGACTCGAAGGTATGGAGTATCTCTTCGTTCTTCATGATCTCTTCCGGGTTCTTCATTACTCGTCTCTCAGATCGACTTCGTAGAGGTGGGCCTCGTCCGACATCGCTTTGATCTCTTCCTCCGTCAGTTTGCTGCTCGATACGATCTCTATCTTGCTCTCGAGCCCCGTGTCGAGATCGACGGCAGAGACATTCACTATCCCGTTGTTGTCGATGTCGAAGCTGACCTCTATCCGCGGCTCCCCCTTCTTCGTCATCCTGATCCCGGACAGGATGAACTCTCCGAGCAGTTCGTTCTCATCCGCCGTAGCACTCTCGCCCTGGAAGACCCTTATTCTTACGGCGCTCTGGTTATCGTAGGACGTCGTAAAGATGTGGCTCTTTTTTACCGGGACCGTCGTGTTCTTGTCTATGATCTTGGCGAACTCGCCGCCGTGGGTCTCGATACCGAGCGACAGAGGGGTGACATCGAGGAGCAGCATATCGTTCGAGCCCGCGGTCAGGGAAACGGCGTCGATCGCAGCGCCTATCGCGACGACCTCGTCGGGGTTGACGCCCCTGTGAGAGGCCCTCCCGAAAAACTTTTTCACTTTCTCCATAATCAACGGCATCCTCGTCTGGCCGCCGACGAGTATGATCTCGTTTATATCGGTGGTGTTGAGCCTTGCGTCCCCGATCGCCTGCTTCACGATACCGATGGTCTTGTCGACTATGTCCTCGATATGCTGCTCGAGCTCGTGACGAGTGAACCTTCTGGTGTAGTGCCTAGGC
Organism: Deltaproteobacteria bacterium; assembly: GCA_023381995.1. Lineage (GTDB taxonomy): Bacteria > JAMCPX01 > JAMCPX01 > JAMCPX01 > JAMCPX01 > JAMCVD01. The sequence continues at coordinate 19,428 of JAMCVD010000081.1, read as the reverse complement.
CCCGTCTTGTCGTAGGCGATAAACGGGAGATTGACCATCGATTCCATTCCCCCGGAGAGCTCTATCTTGGTCTTTTCAGCGGCCTCTTTCAGCCTCTGGAGCGCCATCCTGTCCGAACCCAGGTCAACGTTCAGGGTGTCCTGTATCTCCTTTATAAAGAGCTGAATGAGCCTGTTGTCGATGTCCTCCCCCCCAAGGTACGTATCTCCCGAGGTCGATATGACCTCAAAAACGCCTTTGTGTATCTCGAGTATGGACACATCGAACGTCCCTCCGCCGAAATCATAGATGAGTACCTTCTCGTTGTCGACATGCCTGTTGAGGCCGTAGGCTATTGCGGCCGCGGTAGGCTCGTTTATGATCCTCAGGACGTCGAGCCCTGCTATCTTCCCGGCGTCCTTTGTGGCCTGCCTCTGGTTGTCGTTGAAGTAGGCGGGCACCGTGATGACGGCCTCTTTTACCTCCTCGGAAAGATACTCTTCGGCGACCTTCTTCATCTCAATGAGGATCATCGCCGATACCTCCGGTATGCTGTAGTCTTTCCCAGCAATACTGATCCTCACGTCGTCGTTCGGCCCGTTTACGAGATGGTAAGCGACACTCTTCTGTGCGACCTGCACCTCGTGAGAGTCGAACCTCCTGCCGATGAGCCTCTTGAAGGCAAACACCGTGTTCTCCGGGTTGATGACGGCCTGACGTTTTGCGAGGTTCCCCACGAGTTTCTTGTTGTCTTTGGTTATCGCAAAGTACGAAGGTGTTATCCTGTAGCCCGCCTTGTTGGCTATCACGGCCGGCTGCTTGTTGATCATCACCGCCACGCACGAGTTGGTCGTTCCGAGATCGATCCCAATAACTTTACTCATATCTAATCCTCTATCAATGGTTTTATCTGCTCTATCATCTTTACAGCATCCGTATTATTCGAATCAATATTCATGATTGTCTCATACACCTTTAATGCATTTCTGTACAGCTTAAACCTCATATAGATGGCGCCGAGCAGCTCGTATGCCCCGACATTGTTCCCATCGAACTCTATGGCCATCTGTACGTAATCCTTTGCGCTCAGGGGATCGCCCACTTTTAAATAATAATTCGCCATTAGTAAAGGTATCCTTGGATCCCTGACGTTTTTCAGCGCATCCATCTCCTTCAATGCCTGATCCGGCATATCGGCATCGAGCTTCACCTTGATGGCGGCGATCCTCTGTTCCGTGGCGTCCGCTGCAGGTGCCTGCTTCCCTGGCCCCGATCGCCTTCCGGCATTCTCGGCGGGGGCAGGTGCCGCTGGTCCCGGCTTGGCGAGCTCCCTATCGTACCATTTCTTTTTCCGCGGGTCGTATAGTACATCGTACGCCTCCGATATCTTCTTGAAAATCATGGTGAGCATATCTCCGTACCTGCCTATGTTCTTCCGGAAATACCTGTCCGGATGGAAGCTCTTGGAGAGCTCGAAAAACCTTGCCTTTACCTGCTCCGGCTTAACGTCGAGGGGCAGGGAAAGTATCTGATAGTACGTCCCTCCCTTCACCGCTGTGGCCATCTTCTCTATCGCATACCTTTCGTCTTCGTTCAATTCGAGGGCGGTATACCCGGCACCTTCGTTGTCACGCTCGACTCCGTCCAACGCGAAGATCTTCTTGTCCCACAGCGATTTTATTACCTCTATTGCCTGCTCGTACGGGAGCCCGCTCAGGGAGGCGATGTCTTCCACGGAACTGAAGCCATCTATCCTTGAAAGGAAATACCCCTCTATGGACGTAAGCTGCAGGCTATCGTACGGTATCGACGCATTCAATTTTGGTATCCCTTTGGTAAAGTCCATTTATAGCAGCCGTAAGCACAACAATGATTTCTGCGGTCTGGACAGCATGAAGATTACCCGATAATCTCGAGCGTATACTTCTTTCCTTTCTTGCCGCTTGCAGCGAGGAGGATGGTACGTATCGCTCTGGCGTGGCTGCCTTCCCTGCCCACGATCTTCCCGACATCGCTCTTTGCGACGCTGAGCTCGAGCACGACCGTATGCTCACCTTCGATTTCGTTCACCTTCACGTCGTCCGGGCTGTCCACCATCGCCTTTGCGATCCTCTCCAAGAGTTCTTTCATCTTGCCCTCCTTATTTTATGGTGGGGGGCCTGTGCTTCCCCACGGCCTCTGCCCTGTACTTTTTGTAAAGTAGCCTCCATTCGTCGCTGCCCTCCGGCACCTTTTTCGACAGGGACGCTATCTTCAGTCTGACCTCCTCATCGATGCGATCGTTGTACGCCTCGAAATCGAAGAAACCGCCCTTCAAGACCGCCAGCACCTCGCCCCTCCTCGTCGGGTCTATACGGTGCTTCCCGACAAGATCGTCGACGATGGTGTGGGCTATGAAGCTGATCCTCTCCTCGCTCATGCGGCTCATACGATCAGCTTCCTCTCTTTTATGATCTGCTGCTTTATCATATTGAACAGCTTGTTATAGTCCAACCTTCCGCTCTTCAGCTCCGCATCGTATCTGTCCATAATGTCCTTGACCTCTTCATTGAGCCTGTCCTCCCTTGCCATGTCCTGATAGATGATCTCGTAGATGCCCGCACGAACGTCTTCTGCTCGGGCATCCTTGAAGAGCAGACTTCTGTTTGCGAGCAGCTTGTAGAGGAACTCGCTTATGCCCTGGATCTCGTCGCTATTCAGCCGCATACCCGTCCTTCCCGCGGCAGAGCCTGCAAATACCGAAGATCTCGAGCCTGTGATAGAGGGGATTAAATCCCGTCTTCGATCGTGCCCTCCGCTTTAATATCTCTATCTCGCCGTCTTTGAACTCCGTTATGTGTCCACATTTGACGCAGATCAGGTGATCGTGCTGGCTCGACAGCTCGTCCTTTATCTCGTACCTCGTGAAGCCGTCCTTAAAGTCGACTTCCCTTGCGAAGCCGTACTCGACGAGCAGTTTCAGTGTCCTGTAGACGGTGACGAAGCCTATGCCTGTTTTGCTCTTTTTCACGATACCGTACAGCTCCTCTGTATTCAAATGTTTATTGCTCGACACAAAGGCCTCGACGACGGCGTTCCTTTTCGAGCTGTTACGCAGCCCGCTCTTGCTGAATGTAGAAATAATCTTCTTTTTAAGAACTGCCCTGCTATTCACGCATGGTATTCTATCAAAAACACCGATTATGTCAATACACCGGGAGTGAACCTGACTCTCGCCGGCGGAACGGAGTTGTTTTCCGATAATTTCGATCATACATCGTTGAAAATGGTTGACATATCGTATTGACTCGTTTAAAGTCGAAGGAAAGGAGGAGCGATGATGAAAAGAAAGTACGGCTGGAGGCCGGACGTCCCTGACCAGAGGGATCTGATGTACTCAAAGATCATCAGAATACCCAAAAAGCTGCCGCAAAGAACGGACATTTCCACGGATTGTTCCGCAGTTGAGGACCAGGGAGAGCTGGGGAGCTGCACTGCCAATGCGATCGCTGGAAACATCGAATTCATCGAGAAAAAATCCAGTCGGACGTTCCAAGACAAAAGTCGGCTCTTCATCTACTATAACGAGAGGGCAATCGAAGGCCATGTCAGCGAGGACAGCGGTGCGACGCTGAGAGACGGGATAAAGGTCTGTGCACGATACGGTGCATGCGATGAGTGCATATGGCCATACAGGATACAGGAGTTTGCCGTCAAGCCCGATAAAGACGCTTATGCCGACGGCAGGAAGCACTTGATTACCTCGTACCACAGGATTACGACGCTCGACGAAATGAGAGCATGCCTTGCCGGGGGCTTTCCGTTCGTATTCGGCTTCGCCGTGTACGAGAGTTTTGAGACCCGGGAGGTCGCAAGGACCGGCATCGTGAACATGCCCGCACGATCGGAGCGGATGATCGGCGGACACGCAGTCATGGCCGTAGGGTACGACGATAAAATCGGCAGGTTCCTTGTAAGGAATTCATGGGGAAAAAACTGGGGCATCAACGGCTACTTCACGATGCCGTACCAGTATGTGCAGGCCCTTGCCGACGATTTCTGGACGATAAGAAAACAGGATTAGAAGGGCGGTATGCTCTTCGTCATGACCCGCAGGCCCGACCTGACCGTTATTTCCCGAGGCCTGTAATTTTGCGGCGGTATCGGCTTGAAGGTTGTGAAGTATACGACCACAGACAGCCGTGGCCGGATCATATCGACCTCGGCCGTGTACATGCCATCCATCTCGATAGAGACATGCTTCAATGACGAAGAGGAAGTATTGTTTATAAAAACGGCCGGCCTTCCAAGCAGGCCGGTCGTATCGACGCCGATGACCACATCCAGTCTCCTCAAAGAAATAAATACGGCCAACACGATAGCGAGGATACACGCGAGGGCGATAATCCCGGTGATCGTATAAAGCCTTGTCCTCTCATAATCGTCCATCTCTTCGAATCTGCGACGGAAATGTCTATAGCTCGATTTAAGGTCCACACTGTCCTCCCTGGCGTGTACCTGTATACCAAAATTGACAAATTTACAATCTGAAGATATGCCTTTACAAGGAATCACGGATGGAGGGACAATGGCAAAGGTATTGGCCATAGGCGGTGCAGGCTTTATCGGCTCCCACGTTGTACGGGCACTCCTTGGACAGGGCCATGAAGTGACCGTTGTGGACAATTTCTCACGGTATGGCTACCTACCGTACGATTTCCATTCCTCCCGTAGCCTTACGATCGTAAAGGAAGACGTCAGGGCCCTGCCGGCGAGGAGCTTCGGGGGATATGACTTTGTCCTGTGCCTTGCTGCACGCGCGGGCGGCGTCAGGTACCTCAGCATGAATGCGCACAGCATCATGAAAGACAACACGGAGATATTGATGCACTCCCTCAGCTCTGCACACTCGTCCTCGCCCGGCTCGGTATTTTACTTCTTCTCGTCCTCGATGGTGTACGATGGGAATGGGACGACGCCGTCCACGAGCTACGGCCGGCAGAAGCTCTCCGGGGAACTTATGGTAAAGTCCTCCTGTGCACAGCGAGGGCTGAGCTACGTCATCGTCAGGCCCTTCAATGCGGTCGGCGCAGGAGAGATGGTAGAGTCCGGGACAGACGGCAAGGTAGAGTACGGGATGTCCCACGTTATCCCGGACTTCGTATACAAGACGATGATACGGCAGACCCCCTTCGAGATACTCGGGGACGGGACTCAGACAAGGACATTCACCCACGTCAACGATATCGCCGATGCGGTCGCGCTCATGATCGAGAAGGGAACAAAAAATGATGACTTCGATATATGCGGCAGGGAGCACCTGACCATCATAGAGCTTGCCCATAGGATATGGAAGAGCATACACGCTGACGCCGTCTTCCCGGAGCAGAAATATCTTCCCGCACCGGATACCGATGTCAGGTCGATATACGGGAGCTATGAGAAAGCGAGGGAACGGCTCGGCTGGGAGCCGAAACACACTATCGATGATATGATAGCCGACACCGTCGGGTTCATAAAAAGACACGTCCCGTTCTGATATGCTCCAGAAGTGGTACAGGGCTTCGTCAGTTAACCCGAAAAATGCATTTGCAAGAGAGGGAAGTTTGTGTAATGAGCGATGAGCCTGCGTCAAACAGAGGTATTCTTCGAATATCAGCAAAAACTATAACGTCGGTTTGTGCATATAGACTTACAGAGGACTATACCATCCCTTATGAAAAAAACTTATATAGTTTAGGTGGATCGCAGGATTGAGCGAATGAGCAAACTTCCCTATTGCATTTTTCGGGTTAAAGACGGCCATGGATGGTCGGTCTACGCATCCCTGTTCCTGCTCCTTCTCCCCGTATTCCTGGCGTTCCTCTATGTGTCCTTGTTCGGAGTCAACGGCGTGTTCGGGGACCAGTGGAATATCGTCTTCCTGTTCCCGAAGCTCGTTTCGGGAAAGCTGACATATGCCGACCTTTTCGCACAGCACAACGAGCACAGGATTTTCTTCCCCCTGATATTCATGCTCCTGCTGGGCGAGGCGACGCACTACAGCAACGTCGTGGAGATGTACGTCGTCGTCGTGCTTTTTACCGTAAGCTGGACCGTACTGCTGTGGGGTACCAAGGGGCCCTCCGACAGGGTGTCTGGAAGGGCCGTGTGGGGCCTTATCCCCGTCTCTTTCCTCCTGTTTACCTGGAGGCAGAGCACGAACATGCTGGCAGGTTTTCAGATCACATACGCCTTCGTACAGACCTTCGGACTGCTCTCCGTATGCCTTGTCTCCAGGCTTGCGGGATCGGACGGCCCGCGCAGGAGGACCGCGTACCTTTTCTTTTCAATTCTCAGCGCGGTGATCGCCTCCTTCTCGTCTGCTATGGGACTGGCGGTATGGATAGCTGGGCTTCTTCTGCTCGCTGCGCATCGTCCGAAGGAGGGGGGGAAGATTGGATGGCCGCTGATGGCATGGCTTGCCGGGGGATCGCTGACATGGCTCGTCTACTTCGTCGGGTTCCATGCCCCTGCATCCACACGGATATTTCATTTCCTGCTTGAGCCACGGAAGGTCTTTGCGTACTTCTTTGCGGTCTGCGGTGGATGGTCCGTATGGAACAGCACGCCCTCCATGATCGCAGGCTTCGTAACGGTATCGTTGTTCTTTGCGTGTCTCATAGCCATCCACAAGGCCGACAGGCTCGATGAAAACCTGATCTGGATAGGCACAGGCCTGTTCTCGCTGTTCACAATGGGGCTGATAACGGTCGGGCGATACGGGTACGGGACACACGAGGCATTGAGCTCGCGGTATGTGACCATGTCCGTGCTCATGGTCATAGCGGTGTATGCCCTGCTTGTGGACCTGCTCATGCATGGAAGGGGAAAGGCCATAAGGCTCATGACGTACACCGCGGTCTTTATGATAGCAATCAGTGTTCCGCTCTCGTTTTTTTACGGTTATCATGTCGGCAGAAAGGACATGATCCAGAGAGAGAGGGACGCATGTATACTGTACAACTACAGGTCCGAACCGCCAGAACTGCTTGCGGAGCTGTACCCGGTACCGCAGGCGATCCCGGCATGGGCCGACATCCTAAAGAAACTCGACTACAACGTGTTCTACTATAGACCGCGCTACGTGGACCACTGCGACAGGATAGGAAAGGCACGCGGATGGGCGGTCGGGACGCAGAACGTGCTATCGCAGCGTGAACCGTATCGGTATGATCATCCATACATAGACAGGGTTGCCGTGCGACGTGATCGGCGTAAAGCGCCATTGTCTGACCGCGTCGACTGCGGATTCATCGAATATGGGGACCGGTCTCAGAAGCTTTACCTCCTTTACTCTCCCGTCCGGCCCTATGAGTGCCTTCAATACCACTACACCCTCCGTGCCCTGTCTCCTCGCCTCGATGGGGTAGACCGGATTCTTGAACTCGACGAGCGTCGGCTGACTGTCGAGCTCGTTTGAGGAGACAATCCCCTGCCCTGCCCCCGGGCCCGTCCCCCCTGTGGCCACAGCGGTCAGGACATTGCCCGTCGTCGATGTCGTTGCCTGCCCAGCCGCCTGCTTTCGCACGGCGTGCCCTTGGGGCAGGACCATTCTGCTCTTCCGCCTGTGTACGACCACGGCGTGCGGCCTTTCCTTTCCGACCTGCCGTGCGGGCGCAGCTCCCCCCGCAGGCATAGTGAGATTGATGACAATGCTCGATATCGTCTCGTGGGGCCGAATGATCGGGTACAAGAATATCGAGGACACGAATACAACGTGCACGAGGAGTGAGCCTACAAGGGAATATACAAAACTTTTATAGAGGACGCTTCCCGGCCTTATGCGTGTCATTGGAAGTCATACTCTAAACCGACGTACGGGATGATGGGCAACGAATAGACGGCCTTCCGCTGCGTGTAGTCGGTATTATAGAAATATCCGACGACATTCTGATCGTAGAGCATGTTGATGATATCGAGGTATACCTTGAGCCTCGATTTCCCGTAAAAAAAGCTCTTTTCTGCCTTGAAGTCCAGGCGGTTATAGATCGGGAACCGTGCCGAATCAGGATATCCCTGGAGCGGAAGTACCACCGTCTTGGGCTGGTCCGGGCACTGGGAAAGGGGGTTCGGTATCACGGTGGTATCCGTGATGGGGGTGTACGGGCTGCCGGAATGCATGCTCCATCTCCATGAGAGTTCCCAGCTCGGGAACGGCCTATAGTCCGCCACGACGTTTACGGTATGCCTCTGGTCCTGCTGGGGGAAATACCACGGCCCGCCGGGCTGGTCCTGCTGCTTGGTGAACAGGTACGTATAACTTATCCACCCGTCCCATTTCCCTGTGACGTACCTCTGGATCATGATATCACCGCCGTAGGTCATCCTTCTGCCGGAATTGGCGGAGCTGATAGTAACCACAGGCTTGCACGGGGTCGCGAAATGTATGTCAGCGGGGTTTACGAATGTATGGATGAGATCGCTGTCGAGTAGGTAGAAGGCATCCGCCCTGGCATAATAGTCACCGCTGTTGGCCTCGTAGGTGAGCAGAAAATGGTCTGATCTCTCCGGCAGGAGCGACAGATTTGTCGTCATTGCGATCTGTGCGAGCGGGATCTGATGGTATTCACCTGTTACGAACTTGATCGTCTGCCTTTTGTCGATCTGATAGCCGACCTCGATCCGTGGACTGTACGTTGCCTGATGATTGAGCTGGAAGTAATCATAGCGCAGCGATGGCATAACAAAGAACCTTCTTGCTATGGTAAACCTGTTGCCGAGAAATCCGCTGTATATCCTGAATATGCTCGCCAGTGACAGGTTCGCCTGTCCCTGGTTCCTTGTGCTGAAGTTGGTCGTCTGGTTCTGTGCGGAGCCGACAATGAGTGCGCTCATGAGGGACGCCGATGCTGACACGGGAGCGTACTCTATCTCATATCCCAAGGACAGATCGTCCCATGACGATGGGTATATGTTCAATGTCCCCCTTGATCCGGCCTGCTCGATGAGTGTGTTCGCTATGTTCGAGCTCGAGCCGATCAGGGACGCATCGTTTACGTCCGTCGCTCCGTATATGACCTGATCGTACCTGAGAAGCCCGCTCGGCGCGTATGTAAGCCCTATACCGAGTATGTTCTCTCTGTGCAGCCAGTAGACGTTGCCGTACCCGGGCTGATTGAATTGGTCCGACTGCTTCAAATAGCCGGACAGATTATCGCCGGACAGGATATAGTCCGCAAAGATCTTCAGTCTGTCATTGGGTGCGTAGGAAAGTTTTGCCTGAACGTCATAGAAGCTCGGTATCACGGTATCATTTGCAAGCTTCAATGCCTTTAGCAGCCAGTCATAGTATGTTCTCCTCGCTGTGACGATGAATGAGGCCTTATCTTTTTTTATGGGCCCTTCAGCCAGCAACGAGCCGTCTATGAGACTCAGATTGACTTTGCCCGCATATCTGTCCCTGTTGCCGTTTCGATAGTCGACGTTCAATATGCCCCTGAGTGCATTGCCATACCACGACGGATAGCCGCCGGGATAGAACTGCATCACATTAACCATGTCGTCGTTGTAAACGCTCGTCGTACCACCGAGATGGGTCGGATCGAACAGCGGTATGCCGTCGAGGTAGTACGTGTTCTCGTCGGCTCCACCGCCGAGCACGTACATATAGGAGGAGAGCTCTCCGGCCTCGGACACCCCCGGCAGCGTCACCACGGCCTGGACAGGGTTCTCGATGCCCGCTGCAATCCTCTTTGCCTCCTGGCCGCCTATGACATACTCCGTAGACGGCTTGCTCAGCCCGACCTTGTTCAGGTGCCTCTGCCCGATCCTGCTGGAGGTAACGACGAACTCTTTGCCCTCGATGACGGACACAGGCACAAGCTGGATATCCAGGCCGAGTTCCTCGCTGCCCGTTAGCGGTACTGCCTTCTGAACGGGTTCATAGCCCGGACACCGTATATCGATTACAGACGTCCCGGCAGTTATGTCCCGGACAGTGTAAGCGCCGTCCGCGCCGGACACGGACCTCTGAATGGCCCCGTTCCCGGACGTTACGGAGACCTCGGCACCCGAGAGCGGCTTGCCCGTATATGCATCGCTGACAAGCCCGGACACGGACGCGGCCACTGCCGGCTGGATGCCTGACAAAAGCAATACTATGATTGCAAAACTTTTTAACGGAGTGAGCATATCGATTCATAGTATGGAGCAAATCCGGCAAACTGGCAAGTCATTGACGCCATCTCCCGTGGGGGAACGGGACTATCAGCCCATTTAAAATGCGTCCCTGTCCCAACGATCGAATACTCGTTCCGTTATGATAAAAAGCTTATAGAGCTTCGGTGGATCGATAGCACGACCCATGCCCCGCATGGGATGTTATAGTCCGAAGAACACCCCTGTTTGATGCAGACTTATCACTCATTACACAAACTTCCCCCTCTTGCAAACGCATTTTTCGGGTTGAGGACCTATCTTGTCAAGATATAACACTTGTTCAACCCAAAAAATGCATTTAAAAATAGGGAGGTTTTTGTAATGAACGATAACCCTGCGTCAAATAAAGGTATTCTCCGAATATTAGAAAAAAAGAAACACAAAGTGCATGCATATAAACTTACAGAGGTCTTAAGCATCATTTATAACAAAAAACCTATATATCTTAGGTGGATCGCAGGGTTGAGTGAATGAAAAAACTTTCCTATTGCATTTTTTGGGTCAACGGATTCACAAGCTTTCGAGTTTATCCATAAGGGAGCTATGGGAGGGGAGCACCCAGGCCCACACAAGACCTGGGTGCGGGGAAATATTCGGTTTGCATAAACAAACCGTGCGTAAAATTTCTGGCACCTTAGGCAGCGGTCTTTTCCTTCACGGAGATTGCCACCTTCCACAGGACGGTCAGTATAAGAAGGCCTACCGTGTAAACACCGAGTGCAATCATGATCTCGGGAAACGTGGGAAGGTATTCCGTTATCCTGCCGAACGGGTTGGGAACGAACCCCGCTGCTATCAGACTGAAGCCTTTATCTATCCATGTAGAGACAACGAGCGCAATCAACGCCACGGTCAAAAGCTTCGTGTTGTTCCGCGACTGCGGAGGGATCAGGATAGCGAGGGAAGCTATACCGAGACCCGGTCGAAGAACGGCCCGAACACGAAGCGCAGTGTGTCCATCGAGACCGGCAAAAAGGTATTTGAATGGATTCATCTCGTCCGGTATACGGCTGTAGAAGGCCGTAAACACCTCGAGCAGCAGGAAAAACACGTTGGCGCTCATCGCATAGGCAACAATCTTCGCGAGTGCCTTTATGGACTCTTCCCCCACCCTGTATTTCACAAATCTCTGCGCAAGGAACACGAGCAGAAGCAGTATCGCGGGCCCGGAACAGAATGCACCAGCGAGAAAGCGGGCCGCCATTATTGCCGACATCCAGTACGGCCTTCCGGGTAGCCCCGCGTAAAGAAATGCCGTTACCGTATGAATGCTGATCGCCCATAGAACGGACAGGTATATCAACGGCTTTACCCAGCCCGGCGGGGGAGCTGCCTTGCGCTCTGCCTCAAGCGTCGTGAAGCCTATCAGCAGGTTGAGGACCAGATACCCTCCCAGGACAGTCATGTCCCAGAACATTACGGAGTGTAGCTGGGGGTACAGCAGGACGTTCATGACCCTCATCGGCTGTCCCAGATCGACGAAGATAAACAGCATGCACATGGTCACCGCGGCGATCGCCATGAACTCCCCGAGGATCATCATCCTCGAGAAGGCCTTATAGTGGTGCAGGTAATACGGTATGACCAGCATGACCGCGGATGCGGCAACACCGACAAGGTAGGTGAACTGGGCTATGTAAAGCCCCCATGACACGTTCCTGCTCATGCCGGTAATCGTCAATCCTTCGCTGAACTGTATGAGATAGAAATGGAAGCACGTTCCCAGTAAAATAAAGAGGAATACAATCCATGCCCAGTATTTCTTGCTCCCGTAAAACGCCTTTTCAATCATGACCGCCACCCTATTTCATAGTATATAGAAGATACTCGGCTGTGTCCCGAGCTCGGGCTTACGCCGTATGCTGAAGCTTTTGCTCAGGAGCTTCCTTATGTCGGAATTCGGATCGTCCAGATCTCCGAAGACCATTGCGCCGTTCGATGCCTCGACACATGCGGGCAACAGCCCTTTATCGAGTCTCTCCGCACAAAAGTCGCATTTTTCGACCACCCCCTTCGTGCGCGTCGGGTAATCCGGACAGATATGCTTGATAAACGGCCTCGGGTCCTGGAAATTGAAGCTCCTCGAGCCGTACGGACATGCCGCCATACAATACCTGCAGCCGATGCACCGGTGATAGTCCATCATCACGATGCCGTCGCGCCTCTTGAAGGTGGCGCCGGTGGGACATACCCTGACGCAGGGGGGATACTCGCACTGGTTGCACATCAGCAGGATGGGCTTGTCCTTCAGTCCTTTTTCCAGATAGTGGTTCTGCTGCTCCGGGAAGGCGTTTTCATAAGGCTCTTCCCATACCCATTTGATCTCCTGCCCTGTTGGTATGTCCGGTATATTGTGTATCTCGTCACACGCATCGATGCACCTTCTGTAATCATCGTTCGTTTTAAACTTTCGCAGATCGATCGCCATCGCCCACCTTCCTGCCTTCAAGGCCGAGGGACTCGATATCAGACTGCCGGAGACCGCCCCCTGGGCCGCGAGTGCACTGCCGCCGAGCTTCGTGCCGAGCCTCAAGGCCGAGGACAGGCCGCCCAGGAAGCCGCTCCCGATGACCAATCCCGTGGATATACCCATGAATCTCAGGAACCGTCTTTTATCGCTGTCCATGTGCTATCTCCTCCCCTGGTTTTACATGGCATTCCCAGCAATAAGGCTTTACATCGGCATAGCTATGGCACTGGTTGCAGAACTGCTTTTCGTTCGAGTGACAGTGAAAGCAGGTGTCCTCCAGGCTCATCGTGAAGTATTGCCCCGAGGTGCTGACATACGTCGTCTTATAGTCTCTCACGACCGCATTCCGCCATCCATTGAGCATCTGCATGTGATACTCTATCATAAATCGCTTCGATTCTATGCAATGCTTCTCTTTCATCTGTCGAATAGCGGGCGTATCGAGCCTCGGGTCGGGTCGTACCCTGGCCTTTCCGATATTGTACCAGAAAGGCAGCGTCGTCAGCCCTGCAAACACGACCAGACCGGCGATAATTTTGCCGCGGTCATACATGCTCGTCGCCCTCCGTTTCCTTGATAGGATCGCCCCTGAGGGTGAGCACCCTCTCTTTTTCCCCCTTCATGACCAGGGCGTTGCCGACAAGCTCATGGACCCCGGTCACCTTTACCTCCGGCACCCAGTATTCCATAAGCGTGGTAAGCGTGGCCCTGTCTATGGCACACATGCACGTCAGTCTGTTGACCCCGTGCCTGTCGTGTACGTACTGTACCGCGTTCGCGCGCGGCAGCCCTCCCCTCATTCTCATCTCCATCATCTCGTCGGTCCCCAGTCCTGCACCGCCTGCGCAGCAGAAGGTCTGCTCCCGTATGGTATTCTCCGGCATCTCGTAAAAATTGTTGCAGACATGCTTTATGATATACCTGGGTTCCTCCAGGATACCCATGGCCCTCGACGGGTTGCACGAGTCATGGAACGTCACTCGAAGGTCGTCATTCCTCGAAGGGTCCAGCTTTAACTTGTCGTTCTTGATAAGGTCTGCGGTGAACTCGGCTATGTGGACCATCTTTGTGGACTTCGCGTTCTCGAACCTCGTGCCCGTGATCGGGGACACAGGCTCTTCCAGAAAATCCGCCGGGCCGTTCATCGTGTCCATGTACTGGTGTATAACGCGCCACATGTGGCCGCACTCTCCACCGAGTATCCATTTGACACCCAGCCTCCTTGCCTCAGCGTATATCTTGGCGTTCAGTCTCTTGATCATCTCATGGGACGTAAACAGGCCGAAGTTCCCGCCTTCGGACGCGTAGGTACTCCATGTATAGTCGAGCCCGAGCTCGTGCAGGAGGAGGAGGTAGCCCATGCACGTGTAAATCCCGGGCTCGGCGAAATAGTCCGCAGAAGGGGTTACGAACAGGATCTCCGCGCCCTTCCTGTTGAACGAGGGCTCGATCTTTATCCCCACCCTGTCCTTGATATCGTCAAGCATCATTCCGAACATGTCCATGAGGGCGTGCGGCTGTATGCCCAGATGGTTGCCCGTCCTGTAGCAGTTCGCAACAGGCTCCATGACCCAGTTCACGTTGCAGCCGAGGAGATTGAGCAGCTCCCTTCCCATCATCGTGATCTCGGCAGTATCGATACCGTAGGGGCAGAACACGGAGCACCTGCGGCACTCCGTGCACTGATAGAAATAGTAAAACCATTCTTTTATGACGTCCTTGGTAAGCTCCCTTGCTCCATTGAGCCTGCCCAGTATCCTACCTGCCTTTGTAAAATTGCCCCGATAGACGGACCTGATCAGCTCCGCCCTCAGCACAGGCATGTTTTTTGGATCCCCGCCCCCGATGAAGAAGTGGCACTTGTCCGCGCACGCACCGCACCTCACGCATATGTCCATAAAGACCTTGAAAGAGCGGTACCTGTCGAGGCGCTCTCTCATGCCGTTCAGGACTATCTCCTTCCAGTTGTCGGGCAGTTTCCAGTCTGCCTCGGCCGGCCCCCATTCTCTCGGGTTCGGCATATCGAGGTACTTCAGGTTTTTCGGCTTTGCCGGGTATATGTATGTACCGTGCCTGAAACGGGGCGCCACATCCATCCAGTCTTTTTTGGGCGGCCTGTACTCTATATCAACGAGTTCCTTTCGCTTCAATTCGTCCGGCATGTCTACTCCTTTTCTACCGGTATCCCGGCGGCCTTCATCTTGTCCCTGAACTCGTCTTCGTACTCGGCATAGGTATGGACATGGACAGGGTAGTTCCACGGATTGATGTGCCTTTTCATCCTATTGTTGTTCGCGAGGTTGCGCGTAGGGCTCAGGAAGACGCCGCCCATGTGCATAAGCTTGCTGAACGGGAAATATGCAAACAGCGATGAGATCAGGAACAGATGGACAAAGAACAAGCCTCCTATGCCTGAGGGCACCACGGGCCTTAATGCGATCAGCCCCATGGCCAGCTCTTTGACTCCGACAACATTCACCCTATAAAAATACCGCATGAGGACCCCTGTCAGACCTATGCCGAATATCAAAAACAGGGTGAAGTAGTCCGACACAAGGGACACGTACCTCACCTGGGGTATGGCGACCCTTCTTATGAACAGATACAGCAGGGCCGCAAGCAGGAGGATGTCGGTTATATACAATGTCGGCACCCCTATCTGTAAGAATCCGTCCAAACCTTCGAGTACGTTTACAAAGGGTGGCACCGGCTGGGAAAACAATCTGAAATGCCTTACAAGTATGACGAGAAACGACCAATGGAACGTGATAGCTGCAAGCCATAGCCATCCGCTCGAGCCGTACGCAAGCATTGGCCCTTTCCGCAGTTCCGTCCTTGTGTTTCTGAACAGGGAACGAAAGAACAGTATCTCGAGGGCCATCCTTCCTACAACGCCCGGGGTACCAGAAGGATTATCGAGCTTGTTCTGCCTGATCCACGGCAAGGACTTCTCCTGTCCGCAGGTGGTCGGTATCCTGAAGGGTACAGGAGACTTTGCCCAGTTCAATACGCGGTAGGCAAAGCCTGCAACAAAGACGGCAACCGCTACGTACGGAACGACGACACCGAACACGTACTGCATACCGGCATACCCGATCCCTATAGAAGGGATTATCGCAAGCATTACTACCGAAATGAAAGCGAATAAAAGTTTCATGTACCGTTACCTCACTTCATATCGCTGCTTTCCGGGGCGCCCTTCCCCGAAGCAATCCTATCGCCCGTGGGGTCGACGGTAAGATTCGCCTTTTCCAGCAGCCTGAACGCCATGTGTTTGAACTCGTCCACCTTCAGCTCGAAGAGCTTCTCCCTGTACTTCATGTAGCTCTCAAAGCAGACGAGCGCCATACTGTCGATCCTGGACTCCAGAAAGAGGAGCTGCCCATACATACCATCTTTACCGAGCTCCTGCTGGAGCTCCTCTCTCAAGACCCGCTTCAGCAGAAAGATGAATCCGACGGCCTTCGACGGGGTGAAGTCCTGAACGGCCCGTATCCTTATCACCCTGTCGAGGCACCCGTACACCTTCTCGCCCTCATTTTTCCCCGGCATCTCCATCGACGTCCCATCGATCAGGACGTCGACGACGGTCTCCGTGGCCTCTTTTATCGCGGAGCCGACAGGGTTTGCAAACCTGTCTTTTCGGTCCTTAAAAAACGACGACGCGTTGGCCGGATACGAGTCGGCGATCGCATCGAACCATCGGGTGAGTATGGCCCCCCTCTTTTCTGACAGCACGTCGTTTATTCCCCTATCTATCATCTACCCTATTCCCACGCTGGCACAGATTACAACGGACATTCACATGGGCCGTCATTGCGAGGCTCACGGACAGCGCTCTCTGCATCGTACGCGGGCCCGCAACGACTTTCCTTCACGGACCAGGCTTTCGAACCCACCGATAGCCCGGCACCCATGCCGTACCCGTTGTACCTCTCTCTGTGCGTCGCTCTTCCCTTCTCTATACGCAGCCCGTGGGCTTTGGCAGGCCCGCTATCTTACACGCACCCTTGGCCGGTCCCGTGGGGAACAATTCATACATGTGCTTCAGATCTACCTGGGTGTCTTTGCACATCTTTCTGATCATAGGCGCTATATTGTATTTCAAGTAGTACTCGCGCAGGTATTTGACGACCTTCCAATGCTCTTCGGTCATGCTCGATACGCTCTCCGTAGCTGCAAGTGCCTCTGCGAGTTTCTCATTCCATACGCTCGGATCCTCTATAAACCCGTCTTCGTCAACGCTGACTTCTGTATCACCCAACTTAACCTTTGCCATAGTAACCTCCTGTTTTTAGATTTAGTCCTCTCTACCTCATTGATTAACACTGTACTGCCCGTATCCACAGGTATTCCCCCTGTAAGGCCTCGATTGGTCGTGACGCGACTTTCCCATCGAGTACCTTCCGGCCGCGTACACGAAGTTTTCTGCCCATTGGGCGGTCCCCGCCGCATGTATGTGCGAGTAGACGGCGAGCAGGCCCTTGTAGCAGATCCCGTCCTCCGTCCCGTTAAAGCCGTATCCTCTCTGGACGCCAAAGGCGAACCTCACCCTGCCCGGCCAGATGCTCCTACCTCTGGAATAATGGAACTCGTGCCCGTGCACGATACTCGAGACGTCGAAGTATGGGTTCGCTTCTTTTACCTCGAGTACGGTATATCCGTGTCCTTGGGGCTTCTTGTCGAAATCGAACTCCACCGGGAGTGTCCCTGTCATCGGATACGTCCTGCCGTTGTACGTCAAAGACCTGCCCATATAAATCGCCCCGCCGCACTCGGCGTAGACGGGGAGGCCGTCTTCGATGGCGGCCCTGACCGACGACCGGAAGCCCTCATTCCCGGCGAGCCCGGCGGCGTTCGTCTCAGGGAAGCCGCCGCCTATATAGAGGGCATCGATGTCCGGGAGGGCATGGTCCCTCAGCGAACTGATCTCCACTATCTCGGAGCCGGACGCTACAAGCGCCTCTATGTTGTCTGGGTAATAAAAAGAGAAGGCAGCATCCCGTACGACGCCCATACGTACCCTTCCCTTCGAACTGTCCATGGTCGTGCTCAGGCCGCTCTCCTTCATCAGCAGCTCTCCGGCCGCGTCAGCGATCGAGAGGAGTCTATCGAGGTCTACATATTTCTCTACCGTTTCCTCTGCATACACTATCGCCCTCGCCTTTCCCGGGTACTCTTCCGGGGTAACAAGACCGAGGTGCCTTTCCGGAAACATGCCCGGATCGAGTTTTGGGATCGCGCCTAATACGGGTATGCCGCATATTCTCTCGATCGAGGCACTGGCTATCTCCTCGTGCCTTTTCCCTGCAATCCTGTTGAGTATGACACCCTCTATCCTGACGGCCGGGTCCAGCCTCTGGCAGCCGAGCACCTGCGCAGCAAGTGTACGGGTCGACTTGGTGCTGTCCAGGACAAGGACGACCGGTGACTTGAGCAGCTTCGCAAGCTCGGCCGTACTGTATGTCCCGCCTTGGTCCATGCCGTCAAAGAGCCCCCTGTTGCCCTCGATGAGCGCGATCCTGCCGCCCACAGACTCCCTCACCCTGCTGTACCTCGCGTACGAGTCATCATCGCTGTACCCGCAGGCATCGTCGATGCCCGTGTGCTGCTCGAAAGAGCGTACCACGCCGTACTCGCCCATAAGGAACGTGTCGAGATTGTAGCATTGTCGGGCAGCGGCCGAGAAGAGCCATGCCGAATCGATATAGTCAGGTCCTTTCTTGAAGGGGAAAACGTCCTTCCCCCTCTTCCGTAATGCCGAGGCCATACCGACACTCACGAAGGTCTTCCCGCACCCGCCGGCCAATCCGGATACAATCATTCTCGGTATATTCCACAGCATGACATCAGACCATATCGATGTAGCCACATGGACACTGTTCCGCACATTTTTTGCACCCTATGCAGAACTCCAGCCTGAACTTGTAGGGGTCGCTCTTGATGGCAGGCTTTACAACGGCGCTGTACTGACAGAACATCCAGCACCTCTCGCATGAGAAACACTGCCCGCAGCTCATGCACCTCTTCGCCTCTGCACGCAGTTGCTCTTCCGTGATTGTCGAGCTTATCTCTCTGAAATTGCTTACCCTCTCCTCGACGGGCAGGAACGCCCTCTCGACCTTGGGCAGCTTCTCGTAGTAGCCAAGGTTCATCTGCTTGTAGGATATGGTCGGCAGGGGGATCGCTTTGGAGACTTCTCTGCCTCTGAGGGAGCCGTCGATGGCAAGGGCCGCTTTCCTGCCCAGGCCTATCGCTGTCGCCGCTATATCGAGCTCCTCCGTTACGTCCCCGCCGGCATAGACGTTCTTCTCGGACGTCTCGTACCGGTCATTTACGTTTATCCATCCTCTCTCGTTCCTGAACCTCTCGAGCCCGGTAAAGTCCACTCTCTGGCTTATGGCCGTGATCACCGCCGTCGATTCCACGATAAACTCGGAGCCTTTTACAGGTACCGGCCTCGGCCTTCCGCTTGCATCCGGCGAGCCGAGTTCCATCCTTATACATTTGATGCCGGTGGCCCTGTCGCCGGCTTTGACGATCTCCACCGGGGCAGTGAGGAATTCAAAATGTATGCCCTCTTCTTCCGCCTCTCGAATCTCGGTCTTTATGGCGGGCATCTCGTTGATCGTCCTCCTGTACAGGAAGATCGCGGATCAGGCATTCCCTGAAAAGGTCGCCGTTATCGGTGCCGGGCCGGCCGGTATCTCCTGTGCCTATCACCTCGCACGGCGCGGGTATTCCGTGACTGTCTTTGAGGAGAAGGAGAGGCCGGGAGGGATGCTGGGGTACGGCATCCC
>JAMCVD010000044.1 GCA_023381995.1 Deltaproteobacteria bacterium | reverse complement strand
GAGAGAAGCAGTCCACGCAGAGTACCACGGAAGCATTGCAGGCAGTCCGGATGTGTTTCCCTTCGCAGTGTCGAACACTCTTTCTTTTTGTTCTATCAGTCCCATGATCACTTTTGGGATAAGAGCCCTCATTTTAGTGTATAGACAAGGGCGAAGTCGGTCAGGTCGACCACACCCAGGCTGTTGTCCGTATAGTTCAAAACATAGAGGTAGTGCTGGTCCGGCGATAGCGCCATCGCAAAGGGACCGTTCCCGACGCCTACTATGTTCGTGACCGATTCGGTGTTCGTATCGATCACGTATATTTTCGCCGAGTTATAGCAGGCGACATAGAGAGTCGAGCCGTCGGGACTGAGGAGCATTGCTTCGGGGGATTTGCCAACTTTTATGTAGTTCTCGATCGTATTGTCGCTGGGATCGATGACGATGACACTGTCGAGCCCCACATAGCTTGCAAAGACCTTTTGCATATCGGGCGTCATGACGATGTCCCTTGTGACTGGGTTGGCAGTGCCCACCCCCGTACCCGGCATGTTCGGTATGTTTATCAGGCCGCTCGATGCCGTCGTATAGAAAGTGAAATTGTCCCCGACGACGTACTTTTCCGAAGGTCTGAATATGGTGAACCCGACGTACCCGTTGTCGGACGTGTACGGCACTCCGACCGATGCGCGCTCCTTCATTCGGCCGGATACCGAGCCGCTTACGACGAAGTCCGACGTTGCGGAGGTAAAGCTTGCCGTCCAGAGCTCGGACGGCGTCTGGCAGTCGTACGTCCGGACGGACGACATGGTGGCCGTGTTTCCGGGCGTCGCGGTATCGAACACGGGGACCGACGCAGAGCTCGGGAACATCGGGTTGAACTCGCAGTGATCGTTTATCGAGACGACGGATAGGTTGTTGTCGGCGCCCCTCGTTATGTAGGCGTACCTGTCCGGGGGCTGGTTGTTGATAGAGACGGGAGAGGGTGTTACGACGGCATGGAGGGGCGCAGTGCCTATCCCGTTGTTGGTAAGGGGGATCCTGTATAGTTCCTTTTGCTGGGCGGACGAGACAACGGAGACGTCGTTCGAAGAGAGGTCGCACACGAGCATCCACATGTCTCCGTCGATAGTGCCTATAGGTGCGATGGAGATCGGGTCCTGATCGACGGGTATCGCGGAGGTAACGGTACTCGAGGAGACGTCGAACAGGAGCACCCTGTTGTTTTCCCTGTCCGCGAGCCACAGCAGCCCGGTCGAAGGAGAAAAATAGGTGCCCGCCACCAGTGATACGTTGTCGTTTTTGTAGGTTATGGGTATGGTGCCGCTGTAAGAGGGCTGCTGCGGGACCGAGAGAGAGAGCATGGATATATAGCTCGAGCAGTACCTTGAGTCCGCATTGCTGTTGACGACGTAGAGGACGTTGCCCGGCAGCAGTACAAGGGAGACGGGGCCATCCATCGAGCCCGACGGCGGGTGCGTGCACCGGGGGGTGTAAACACACCCGCTCGCTATCATAAAGAGAAATGCGATTGTAAGTATGCTCTTCATCAATACTTTTTTAGAATGTAATACTGTTGTCCGATGCTGAAGAGGTTGTTCATGGTCCAGTAGAGCGCAAGTCCCGATGGAAACCCCCACAGTATGACGGTAAGGAACATCGGCATGAACCACAAGAGCAGTTTCGTCTGTGCCGGGTCCGTTGTAGTTGGGGTAAGCGCCTGCTGTGCAAACATGGTCACTCCCATGACGAGCGGCAGGACGTGTATGCCGACCGAAAAGTTCATGAGATGGAGCGTTCCTATGGTATCGGGGGCGGACAGGTCATTGATCCACCAGATGAACGGCGCATGCCGCAGCTCTATTGCCGCCAGCAATACATCGTAGAGGGCGAAAAAGATGGGTATCTGCAGCAGCATGGGCAGGCACCCGCCCAGGGGATTGATCTTGTAGCTCCTGTACAGGTTCGTCGTCTCCTTATACAGCCTTTCTTTGTCATTCTTGTATTTCTCTTTGATCTCGTTGATCTTGGGTGCCAACTTCTGCATCTGGCGCATTGACTTATAGCTCATCTGGCCGAGAGGGAACAGCAGTACCTTTATCAGGATCGTCAGGAGGACTATCGCCCAGCCGTAGTTGCCCGTGAAGTTATCGATGAACCTCAGGACGTAGAAGAGTGGCTTTGCTATTACGTTTGCCCACCCGAAGTAGATCGCCCTGCTGAGGGAAGAGCCCACGCTGTTCAGGACGTCGATGGCCTTCGGTCCTATGAAAACGGTATAGGTCCTTGTCCGCGTCGAGCCCGGGGCGATATTGTCGGGGTTGTAGATGTACGTCAGCATCAGGGGGATCAGGCCCTTTTCGCCGGTGCCTGCCTTTGTTGCATAGAGGTGCGATGGGGTTGGTTCGTGGGGCAATACCGTCTGGATGAAGTACACGTTCTCGATGCCGAACCACTCTATGAGGCCGTCATAGGATTTCGATAGGTTCAGCGATTTTGCCTCTACCGTCTCCCTGTTGTCGTTTATCAGTACGATACCATCGGCGATATTGTACCGTGAGCCGAGCTCTCCGCTTAATCCAATCCAGTTTACGCCGAGTCTTTCGGTCATGGGCTTGTCCGAGCGGTTCTCGACGGCGATCTCCACCGTAGCGGTGTAGGAGTTGCCGTAGAAGGTGATGATTTTCTTTATTCCTATACCATGCCCGTCGTACGAGCAGACTATATCGGCCCTGGCGTCTTTCTTCTTTATTGTCAGAGTGAAGTCCGAACAGGCATAGTCTATGTTTGCAGGCACGGAGAAGCTTGAGCCGTCGAAGCTTTCCCACATGGGATGGACGGTGTTGGATGGGGTGTCGATGAGATCGACGTACGGGCTATTCCCTTCGAGTCCTGTCCTGTAGTCCTTGAGGTACCAGTGCAGTATGGTCAGATTGTTGGTCGACAGCTCCGCATCGTAGAACGGCGTATCGACGTATATGGCTTTTGCGCGGGAAGGCTGCTCCGGGGTGTACAGCGGCTTGAAGCCCTGCGCCTGGGCCAGTGCCTGCCTTGGGATCTGCTGTGCGGTCCCCTGCTGTACGACAGGCTGTGCGGGAGGCCTTTTTTGAGCGGGTACGAAGAGCCATTGATACAGTACCAGCACGAGAAAGGACAGGACTATGGCCAGGAGTGTCTTGTTTTCCATACCTATGGCACCGGGTCATCCCCACCAGGGTGAAAAGGGTGGCATCTCAGTATTCTTTTCATCGACAGCCATCCGCCTTTCAGAACCCCGTATCTCTCTATTGCCGCGATCGAGTATTCAGAGCAGGTCGGATTGAACCTGCACGTCGGACCGAGGAGCGGTGAGACGACGAGCCTGTAAAGCTTTATAAGGCATATCGCGGCTGCCTCGAAAAAAGCCCTCGGTCTGCGTATCGTGGCATCTTTATGCCACCAGTGATCGCGGTCCTGAGTACCCATAAATGTTTTTGTTATATGCACTGTCTTGTCCGTTGTGGAGATCTTTAATTTTTTGTTGCCCTTAACAATTCGTCGCGGAGCTGCTTATACGAGATGTCGTCTATGTTGCTTTTGGCTATGAAGATATAGTCCAGCTCCTGCATTATGGCTTTGTTCAGCCTGAAGAATGCCCTGACAAGCCTTTTGACCCTGTTCCTCTTTACCGCGTTCCCGACCTTTTTACTGACGATAATACCCAGTCTCGGGATATTCAACCTGTTTGTGTGCATCAGTACTATACAATGCGGTGTTTCCGCCTTGCTCCCGTGGCGCTTCAGTGTCTGGTAGTCCTTCGAAGAGACGATCTTTTCCTCCCGGGACAGGCCGTAGCGCTTCAGAATGGCTTGCCGCCTATGTCCACGGTCAGCCTCTGTCTGCCCTTCGCCCTCCTTCTGCTTAAGACGGCCCTGCCTGTCCTGGTCTCCATGCGTGACAGAAAGCCATGGGTCCTCGACCTTTTCACATTGTGTGGTTGGTATGTCCTTTTCATTTTTATCTCCAGATAAGGTTGCTGTAATCAGGATAAAAAAACACATAGCAATCATGTTGTCAAGCAACTATACACCAATGAGATAAGCTGACAACAACTCTTGACATAATTTTTTCGCTATATACAATATAAATCCTTATAGAAAAGATTGACTGAGAGCCGCTAGCTCAGTCGGTAGAGCATTTGCCTTTTAAGCAAAGGGTCGCCGGTTCGATCCCGGCGCGGCTCATACGTCCCCATCGTCTAGCCCGGCCAAGGACATCACCCTTTCAAGGTGGTAACACGGGTTCAAATCCCGTTGGGGACGCCATTTTATAAGACTCTGAATTATAGGGCTTGTTGGTTGCAAACCCGCATGAATAAAGGATTTGAGCTATTCCAACTACTATCAATCTGCTACAACTATGTTCAACAAAAATGAAGCTAAACTGACATAGGAAGTGACATAAAAACTGACATAGGTAACAAAGGCTTATATAAGTAGGAACAGAATTCACTACAGGGTTTGACATAGTCTTTATAGTAGCTATAATGAAGTAAAGGGGGTGTTGGCACAATGGCTGTTGATCCTGAAATATTAAAAGAATTTAACTTTTATAAAAGCCAGTCAGAAGAGTGGAAAAAGCAAAACAACGGGAGATTTGTCTTAATAAAAAATCAAGAGATACAGGGAATCTTTGAGAACTATTCAGACGCGCTACAGGAGGGCGTTAAAAAATTCGGCAATGAAAAGTTCCTTATCTATCAGGTCGGGAAAGAAGATGTAATAAACTACAACACCTTTTCCCTGACAGGCATGATCTGATGCCTTCTTTTATATCACAGCAGCCCACCCTTATTTCAAACGGCCCCATTATGTCTGCAAAGATCGGTTTGCCGAAGGTGATAAGTGAAGCCCTTCAAAAGCAGGGGAAGCCTGTACCTTCTCCAATACAGGCCAATGCACTGATTGATACCGGGGCCTCGGGAAGTCATATTTCCCCTAAAAAATCAAAGCTGCTTGGATTGACCCCGCATGGAGTAGCACAGATGTTCACTGCCGGCAACCCTACAATGACCAACGTGTTTGTTGTGTCTCTCGATATAGGGGTCTTATTCGGCTCCCCGATGGTTATTGATCCAATAGCAGTAATTGAGGCACCCTTGATAGGACAGACAAACATTGATTGTATCATCGGAAGAGATATATTAAGCCGAAGCACCCTTATTTACATCGGCTATGTCAATACCTTCAGTCTCTCGATATGAACCGTAACCTATTTTGTCTACAGGGGGTAGGTTGTGTATTTCAATGCAAATCGGCCACTGATTTCAATCTAAATCGGCCGACCATTTCAATTTAAATCGGCCGCCGATTTCAATCAAATCGGGCGGGGGGGCCCATCTCCAAAGGGTCTC
>JAMCVD010000061.1 GCA_023381995.1 Deltaproteobacteria bacterium | reverse complement strand
GCCATCGCGAGGTACTCCAGCGACCGTTGGTCGTCGATCCCGGAGAGCCCGAAGACTGCCCTCGACCTGACGAGCACGTCATCGCTTGCGAGCGCCTCGCCGAACTTGCCGATGTCCGCCTTCAGGCTCAGCCTCTCGATCGCGCTGGACGCGGCCTGTCGCACACGCTCGTCGCTGTCCCGGAAGAGCGCCTTTAATGCCTCTATCCTGTCCTTCAGCATATCAGTCCGTCCTTTCCGCCATTCACCGTGCCCCGCCTGGCCCCAGGTCGCTGTACGACGGTACGATGCCGAAGCCGTCCGCACGCACCACGGCCCTCCTGATGGCCTCCTCCACGAGGTGCGCCGACGCGTCGCCGACTACGTCCATAGGTTCGCTCCTGTCCCCGGTAGAGACCGCAAAGACCACATCGCCGTCGAAGCTCGTCCCGGCCGGGGACAGCGCGCGTGCAATGCCGGCCGATGCCATCTTTGCTATCGTAATCAGCGATGGCTTATCGAAACACGCGTCCGTCGCAATGACGCAGAGTGTGGTGTTCTCCGACACCGGCGCCGTACCCGGGCCCAGTGAGCTGCCCCTGATGAACCGCGAGGTATCCAGAAACTCCCTCGACGACCTTTCCCTTCGTGCACCGGCCATAATCCCGCCGCTGTCGGCCATGACATCGCCGAACGCATTGACGACGACGTAGACCCATACGCCCGCGCCGTCGGGCAGTGCGACGGACGCGGTCCCCGCCCCGGCCTTCATCGCACTGTCCATGCCGTTGATCTTGCCCACGGTTGCGCCGGTGCCTGCCCCGAATGAGCCCTCGTGGACCTCACCGCCCATGACGCTGCAGGCCAGATAGCCGGCATCGCAGCCGGGCGCTACCCCTGTCGAGAACCTCAGATCGAAGATGGCCGCACAGGGGACGATGGGTATTTTTATGCCCTTCAGATCGATCCCCCTGCCGTGCTCCCTGAGCCACCTCATGACCCCGCAGCTCGCATCGAGACCGAACGCGCTCCCCCCGGCGAGCACGATGGCGTCGATCCTTGATACCGTGTGCGATGCCTCGAGCGAGTCTATCTGTCTCGTACTCGTGGCGCTGCCGTACTTGTAGACGCCCGCGGTCGCCGGGTCACGGAAATATACGACACTCACGCCAGTCCTGTTGATCGCATCGGTGTACTCGCCTACAAGGACATTGTCCAGCATAGAGACGCCAGGGGCAGGCATACCGTCCGTCCTTCAGGCTTTCGTATGGGTTTCGAAGGTGTCTTTCATCAGAGGGATCTCCCCTTCCTCGAGGAGGAGGAGCATGGCGGTCACGAGCTTTGGATCGAACTGCGTACCGCTGTTAGACCTGAGTTCCGATTTCACTTTCTCCTTGGGCAGGGTAGATCTGTACGGCCTGTCCGATGTCATGACATCGAAGCTGTCGCATATGGCGAGTATCCTGGCACCCAGCGGTATGTTCTCTCCCTCGAGACCGTCCGGATATCCCTTGCCGTCGTACCTCTCGTGGTGGTGCAGGATCATCGGTATGATGTCCGCGAGGAACGACATCGGCTTCAGGATGTTTGCTCCTATGCCGGGGTGCAACTTAAACTGCTCGTACTCCTCCTTATCGAGGCCGTCCTTCTTCGTCAGCGCGTCGTACCGTATACCTATTTTCCCGATATCGTGCAGCCTGCCGGCCTGCGTGACGTTCAAAACCGTCTTGGCGTCGAGCTTCAGCCTCTCCGCCACTATGTGGGCATAGACGGACACCCGCTCCGAATGTCCCTTCGTAAAGGGGTCCTTTGCCTCGAGTGCCTTGACGAGCGACTCTATCGACTCTATGATGGCGTGCTGCAGCCCCTCATCGGAACGCTTCACCTCGAGCAGCGTCGTTATGCGCTCCCCGAATATCGTGGTGAGCTTCCTCTGGGCATCGGTGAACGGCATATCGCTCTTCACCCTAAACGCACACAGTGCGCCGTAGAACCTGTCCCTCAGGCCCACGGCCACCGACAGGTAGGAGCGGATATCAAAGCCCATCGCGGACCCGCTTCTTATCTGGTCGATCTGCCTGCCCGTCAGGTTCATGTACCGCTCGGACTCGAGGCGCTTAAATATCTTCTCCTTGTTCAGCGCGGACTCGAGCTCGTCCGCGGTAATGTCCATGGACGACTTCAGTACCCTCGTGATCAGGGGCTTCGAGATGGTCTCTTTCAGCGACAGGATGACGATGTCCGCATCCAGCTCGTGCATGGCCTTCTCGAGTATCAAATCGAGTACGGCCCTGATATTGTTGTTGAGGATCATCGCCTCGCTGATCTGGTAGAGGGACAGCGCCTCCCTGAGCTGTATGTTCTCTTCCTCCAGCCTTCTCCTGTGGACGGCCTTCTTTATGATAAAGCCCAGTTCCTCGAGCTTGAATGGCTTCAGTATATAGTCGATGGCACCGAGCTTCAGTGCCATGATTGCGGTCTCCACGGTGCCGAAGCCCGTCAGGATTATGAACTTATGGTTGAGCCCCTCGGTGTTCGCTTTCTCGAGCAGCTCGATCCCATTCATGCCGGGCATCTCGAGATCTGTGAGTACGATGTCGTAGTAGGACTTCCTGAGGTAGGTGTAGGCATCGTTGCCGTCCTCCGCCGTATCGACCTTGTAGCCCTCGAGCGACAGGTACTCCTTGAGCAGATCCCGTATCGAGCTCTCGTCATCGACGACGAGTATGCTTACCGGCTGTTTCATCTCATCATACTGCATACCTCTTTCTCCCGTGGTGCTTTATAGGCAGTATGATAGTAAATGCCGTGCCCTTGTCCAGCTTGCTCCTCACCATGAACCTGCCGTCGTGCGCCTCGACCGCATTCATGACGATCACCATGCCGAGCCCGGTCCCCTTGCCCGCCGGCTTCGTGGTAAAGAACGGGGTAAATATCTTGTCGAGCTGATCATCGGGTATCCCAGTACCCTCGTCCCTTACCTCGATCTCGATATTGTCCCTGTCGAACAGCCTCGTCGATATGGTTATGGTCCCTCTCCTGTTCTCCATCGCGTCCTTCGCATTCGAGACGAGATTGACGAGCAACTGCTCCAGCGCGTCCGGGATGCCTTCAACCACGGGGAGGGTATCGGAGAGCTGCACGTCCAGCTTTACATCCATGGACCTCAGCTCGTACTCCCACAGTCCGACGGTGGAATTGACTATGTCGTTTATGTTGACACTCTTAAACTCGAGCTCCGTCTGCCGTACCGACTGCATAAGCTTCCTCGCCGACTCGTTCAGCTTGTCGACGCCCAGCCTGATCTTCTCGATCCGCTCCCTGCCTGTCCCAATGCCGTTCTCGTCCAGCTCCTTGATGAGGAGGTCCGTCTGGCCCATGATCGCCGTGATGGGGGTGCTGAACTGGTGCGTGATACTCGCGATGAGCTGACCGATGCTCGCGAGCTTGTCAGAGTGGTACAGGATTCCCTTCATCTCTTCCAGCTTCTTCTTGGAACGGTCGAGCTCGGCCGTGAACTCCTCGAGCTTCGCGTAGGACACCTGGAGCTCGCTGAGGACGTTGTTCATCTCCGCGTAATGGACCTCGATCTCCTTCTTCTGGTTCAGCGTCTCCGCGTACAGCCTGTTATTGACGATGCCCGTGCCCACCTGCGACGCAAAACTCCTGAGGAGGTCCAGCTCCTCCCTTTGGACGTCCCCGACGTCGGACTCTACCTCGAGAGCGCCGATGACCTCTCCGAACGTAACAATGGGCACGCCGATGAAGGTCTTCGTGCCCGTGGCACGCTGTATGTCCGCTGCCAGCGCCTCCGACACCGCGGGCACGGCATCCACGAGCACATCTCGCTCGTCATGGGACGAGAGCGGGGCCTGCTCCTTGACCGCCTTCACGAGCAGGTTGCTCTCGCTGCTCATCGGGATCCGCAACTTGTCCATTCGGAAGCCGAGCATATCGTTCACAAACTCGCTGCCGTGGTTAGGGGAATAGGTCCTGACATAGAGCTCCGTCTTCTCGCCGTTCAGCAGAAGGAGGGCATTGTACTTGTATCCGAGGGAGTGCCTGACGGTGTGCGTCACTTCTTTCAGGAAGCCCTCGACCGATACGAGCTTTCCCAGCTTATCCGACACGTTCAGGAGGAAGTCCAGCTTGCCCTTGTTGGACGACAGTCTCCGGGAGAGCCTGTTGAGCCTGCCGTTGATGTACATGAGGATGCCCGCTATCATCGTAAAGATCGAGATGTGTATGATGACGGACTCGGTCGGGAACGAGCGATAGACCGACTGATACCGCGTCGCGAACTTGACAGCGTCCGCAATCGTACCGCTTCGCAGGAGCCTGTCAGCCGCAACGAGCGCACCGAGGTACGATGCCAGCAGGTACAGGCCGGAATTGATCAGGAAGAATACGGCATCGAGCCACATGCTGCTCAGCAGCCCCACGCTCAAGAACTGTAAAAGGAAGAGCGAGAAGAAGGGAGTGTGGTACCCACCCGTAATAAGGACCACGAACGCCACAGAGAGGGAGTCAAGAAGGGCAATGAACAGGCCGATGCTGTACCTGATATTCCCGATGTTCCCGTACACGAAGTCCAGGACAATGTTCAGTCCAAAGGGGACGGCCGATACTGCAATGAAATACGGATATATGCCGGTCCGCTGCCGAAAGTAAAGCAGGAGCAGCACCACGACCACGGGGTAGACGACGTAACGACTTCTGATGCTCCATTTCAACAGCAGGTCGGCATAGGTATGCTTTCCTTTAGCCTTTGAATAAAGCACGCCATCGCCTCTCTGTTATAGTGCAACGAGATTAAAAAATTGTGATGGGATCTGGATCCCATCACACATAATGCAATTACTTCGATACCGTTTTCTTCAGATTGCTGCCCGCTTTGAACTTGGGCACTCTTCGTGCCGGTATCTTCAGCTTTGCCTTTGTCCGCGGATTGATGCCTTCCCGTGCTGCCCTCTTCGTTACCAGGAACGTACCAAAGCCGGGCAATGTCAGCTTGTCGCCTTTCTTCAATAACGCTGTAACAGTGCTGAGAAAAGAGTTCACGAGCAACTCTGCCTTTGCCTTTGAAACTTCGGCCGCTTCAGCAAGTTTCCTGACCAAATCTGCCTTCGTCATAGTCCCTCCTTTACTTTATAAGATGCCTGCATTATTATCAACTGGTATGGCTAAGTCAAGAAGAATCTGTCCCTGTGAGGCCCGTGGGGCGTGTGTGGAAGACGGGCACATCCAGAGTCCTTCGGCCCCCCCTGACAGGCGGGGCTACACTAAAAAAAAGCAGGCTCTTATCCCAAAAGTGATCATGGGACTGATAGAACAAAAAGAAAGAGTTTTCGACACTGCGAAGGGAAACACATCCGGACTGCCTGCAATGCTTCCGTGGTACTCTGCGTGGACTGCTTCTCT
>JAMCVD010000086.1 GCA_023381995.1 Deltaproteobacteria bacterium | reverse complement strand
TAAGTTTTCGATTATAGCGGAGCATTGTCGATAAAGATGAGCTGTCCCTTCTGGAGCAGGCTCTGCAGTATGGCAGGCGATGTGACCGCGAACTGTTCAACTATCGACGAATTGCTCTGTGCCCTCGCCGTCGCAGCAATTGAAAATAGTACAGCCGCGGCCAGCAACCCGATAACCTCTCCCTTCTTCATAGACCCTCCTCTTCTTTGTTCTCTGCCTTCCGTCGGGGCAATTCGAGAATTGCCCCGACCTGTTCCTGCCTTCTGGAACGAACCTTCTATATCAGTTGAAAATACGCCATGTCAGCGAGCGCCCCTTCGGTAACGTCCTTGAAGACGACCTTGATCCTCATGCCTTCCTTTACATCGTGCCAGTCCTTCCAGCCCTCGAGCGTGCCCATAACGAGAGACTCGGAGCCGTCGAACCTTACCGTGCAGGTTATAAACGGCTTCTCTACCGGATTACCTCGGATGTCCGAGACACTGACGGTAAAGGCGTCGAGTACGCCTTCCGACTTTACCTCGACCACCTGATCTATGTCTATAAGACACTTCCTGCAATAGGATGTTCCGGGCACGTACACGGTACCGCACCGGGGACATTTCCTGCCGAGTATCTTCTTGTCCTTCAATCCCTTGACAAACAGATTGAGCGCGTCTGCCTCGATCTTCCAGCTATACGTGGTCAAGTCCCACGGGCACTCCATTGTTCTTGTTTCGTTGGCCATACTACCTCCTTATGATTTTACGGGCGTTCTGCCGACTAACGTTACCGTGACGAACTGGAAAAGTCCGCCCCAGCCGTGGGCGACCGCGTTCTCCACCTTCCTCGGCACCTGGTGCCCCCCCTCGGCAAGTCCCATTACCTGCAGCGCCGCCTCGGAGACCCTTACCATCGCGGAGGCGCCTATCGCATTCGTGCTCGTCACGCCCCCCGACGGGTTGATGGGCATCTCACCGTCTATCGCGAATGCACCCTTGTCGAGCATCTCCGGGGATTTACCCTCGTCCACGATGCCGAGCCTCTCAGGCCACATGAGGTCCTGATGCGAAAAGCCCGAATATACCTCTGCTACCTGGATCTCTTTCTTTGGGTTGTTGATGCCTGCCATGGAGTATACCTTTTTGGCGACGACCTTGCACATGTGCTGTTCGGCGGGGTCCGTGATCTGTCCCTCCACGAAATTCCCTGTCGTAGGATCGGACGTGCCGGAACCGAGTCCTTTGACCCATGCGACCCTGTCCGTCAGCCCGAACTTCTTCGCCTTGCTCTCTGAGACAAGGATCATCGCCACAGCCCCGCACGAGGTAGGACAGGTATGTCCGAACCTCAACGGATAGGTTATAAACGGGGTCTTTGCGATGTCCGCTTCGGTGCAGCCAGGCTGCTGCAGGTGTGCGTAGGGGTTCTTGGCGGCATTCGATCTCATCAGCGCGGCGATCCTGTCGATGTGCTCCACGCCGGCATGCGCCCGTGAAAGATACGACATTGCCTGATATGACGCGCCGCCGGTGGAGCCGCCCCCCCCGAGCCCTCCGACACCGCCCCGCTCACTGCTCATGTCAGGACCGAACTTGAACAGCGCGAACGCCTCGGGCAGAACGATGCCCACGAGCCCTACCTGAGAGTCGCCCTCGTCCTGTTTTTCCCACCCTATTGCCATGACGACATCGTACAGCCCCGATGCGACATGGTAATACGCGGCCTGAAAGACGGAGGCGCCGGTCGTACCGCCGGTGGCAATCCTCATGACCGGCTTCCCGGAGCCGTTGAAATGGTCGCTTGCCCAGAGGTGCGGCTGGTTCACACCTTCAAACGTGTGCATGTTGCCGACGACGTACGCACCGATGTCCTCGGGCTTGAGCTTCGTCTTGGCCAGCGCATTGGTGACCGCCGGCTCTATCAGCTCCGGTATATTGACGTCCGGCCTCTTGCTCACGAACCTGCCATTGTAGCCAACGCTTATGACTGCGACGTTCCTTCTCATTTTTCCCTCCTTACGATAAAAACGACGTTTTGCTGTGCGCCCGGCCCGTCCTGACCGTGTGCCAGTGCGGTCCTCGCACCTTTTACCTGGTTCTTCCCGGCCTCTCCGTTGAGCTGGGCACAGGCATCCACGAGCCTTATGAGGCCCGCTGCGTTGATCGGATTGGCGCCGAGCGGTCCGCCCGAAGGATTGACGGGCAGCTTGCCGTCCACCCTGCTGTCTCCGCTCTTGACGACGTCCCTGCCGCTGCCTTCCTTGAACAGTCCGAGCGCTTCAGAGAACACCGGCTCTTCCGAGGCAAAATTCGTATGGAGCTCGGCAAGGTCGATCTCCCTCTTCGGGCTCTTGATGCCCGCCATCCTGTACGCCTTCTCTCCCGCTGCCCTGAGGCTGTCCATCCTCACAAGGTCCCTGTCACCGATGTAGTAGGTGTCCATAGAATGCCCTACGCCCGTTATCCAGAGTGGCTTGTCGGTAAACCTCTTTGCAGACTTTTCCGACGCCAGGACGACCGCTGCCGCACCGTCCGCGTACGCGGAGATGTGCGCCTGCCGGAGGGGCGAGTACAAAGGCCTGGAGCCCAGGACGCTGTCCATGGTCGGCTTCTGTTCCTTGCGAGCAGCGTAGGGATTGTTGTTCGCATTCTTGAGGTTTTTTACCGTGAGCTTCGCGAGGTCCTCCTCTTTGAAGCCGTACTTCCCCATGTACGCCTTTGCCTGGAGCGCCGCGGTCGAATAGAAATTGATCAGCCCCCTCGGCCTCTCGTACGCCGGGTCCATCACATAGGAATGGATCATCGGGACCCTGAACTCCGAGCCCGACATGCTGAAGCCTATAACGAGCGCGGTATCATAGAGTCCCGATAGTATCCTCATGTAGGCATAGAGCGCGGCATTCAGCCCGTCCGACTCCACCTTCGACTCGTCCTTCATATACGCCCCTATCCTCGGGACTATGTACACCTCGGAGATCGTCCTGCCGTCCGTAAAGTCGTTGCTCGCCATGATGAAGGTATCTATATCGTCTTTTGTTATGCCCATATCGCCGTACAGCGATTTTACGAGTTCGTAGACCATCCTTTCCCTGCTCACCGGGCTGTCAAAAGTATGTTTTGTTTGCTTATAACCGACTATTGCGACCTTCTTACTCATTGCTTCCTCCCTTTCAAAACTTGTCAGACGATCTCGAAATATGCGAGATCGCCATAGTTATTCTCGGTCGGCTCTTTCCATACGGCCTTCACCTTCGCACCCATCTTGACCTTCTCCGGAGGCAATCCCTTGACCACGGCGGAAAGGAGGCTGTCTGCGCCCTCGAGCTTGATCATGCCTATCACGTATGGCTCCGGCGCATCCTTGATCTCGCCGCCCTCTATGGTAACATGGGCAACGGTAAAATTCTCAAGCGTTCCCCGCTGGTCTACCTCCACGTAGAGATCGAGTTTCTTATGGCAACAGCCGCATACGGTGCGCGGCGGCACGTACACCTTCTCGCACTCCGGGCACCTGATACCGAGGATCTTCTTCTCCTTCAGGCCTCCGATGTACGTCTCCAACGCCTGTCCCACCCTGTTCTTATACAGGAACGTTATCGGGACCATGGATTTTATAGTTTCACCTGGCATAAAACCCTCCTTTTTTACCGATCTATATAAGATAAAAAAACGGAATGCAAGCTTTTTTTGATTATATAATCAATTTGTTCGAATCACCCCTCCGCGCCCCGGAAACAAACCCTTGCAAACGTCCAGGGATATGCTTTTATTCATACCATGAAATCCGGTTTGATTGCCGTCATCGGCAGGCCCAATGTCGGCAAATCTACATTATTGAACAGGCTCATCAACGAAAAGCTTGCCATCGTCTCTCCGAAGCCCCAGACGACGTGGCAGAGGCTCCACGGGATCCTGACGACCGGGGACACACAGTTCGTCTTCATCGATACGCCGGGCATAGAGACAGAGAGGACGTCCGGGTTCATAGCCTCCCTGAAAAAGATAGCCGTGTCGGCGATGGACGATGCGGACGTGGCCTACACGACGCTCTTCCGATCTATAACGCAGAAGGAGCTGGCCCTCGTACGAGAGCTGAAAAGGTTCGGCGACAAGCCAAGGGTACTGCTCGTAAACAAGACCGATACGAAGAAGGACAAGAGGCTGTTGTTGCCCGTCGTGAAATGGTATGCAGACCTGGCCGTCTACAGCGCCATACTGCCGGCCTCCGCAAGGACCGGCGACGGCATCGATGCCCTGCTGGCAGAATTGAAGAAACACATGCCAACGGACGGCATGCTCTACGGGAAGGACATGATAACGGACAGGTACGAGAGGGAGCTCGCTGCCGAGCTCATACGGGAGAAGCTGTTCCACTTTACGAAAGAAGAGGTGCCGTACTCATCGGTCTGCACGATCGACAGGTTCGATGAGTCCGAGAGGGACAGGATAATAAGGATCTACGCTACGGTCTTCGTGGAAAAGCCTTCCCAGAAGGGCATCGTCATCGGGGCCAGCGGCTCCATGATAAAGAAGATAGGGACATCCGCACGACTGGACATCGAAAGGCTGCTGGGAACGAAGGTGTACCTCGAGCTCCACGTCAAGGTGAAAGAAGGCTGGAAGAAGGACCGCGGCTTCCTGAGGGAGATGGGGCTGGACAAATGAATCCGCTCGTGGCGATAGTGGGGAGGCCCAATGTGGGCAAGTCGAGGCTGTTCAACAGGATCGCATCAAAGAAGAGGTCGATCGTGCTTGACCTTCAGGGCACGACGCGGGACGCCATTTACGAGACCGTAGAGTGGGAGCGTACGGAGTTCGATATCGTCGATACCGGAGGCCTTACGGACGAAAGGAACAATATCCATGAGAGGATAAACAGGAGGGTGGAGGCCGTCGTGGCCCAGGCCACTGTCGTCATCATGGTGTGCGACTATACAGCGGGCGTAACGCCGTACGACCTTGACATATCCAGATGGCTCAGGAAGCTGGACAGGCATGTCCTCCTCGCCGTCAACAAGATAGACAGCCCCGCCGTGCTGTCCGACGTCGGCGAGTTCCACCAGCTCGGGTTCGGGGACGTTTTCGGCGCATCGGCAGAGCATGGGTACGGGGTCGACAGGATCATGGATGCGGTGGCGGACTATGTACGGGCGCACCATGCCACACCCGCGCACGGGGACGGCGGGACCGCCCCTCCCCTGAGACTCGTCTTCGCGGGCAAGCCGAACACAGGTAAATCGAGTATGATAAACTATCTCATGGGCAGCGACATCATGATCGTCGACGATCAACCCGGGACGACAAGGGACCCGGTGACGTTTCAGATAGAGATCAACAAAAGGTCCATGCTCCTGATCGATACGGCAGGCCTCAAAAAGAGGGCGGGCGGCTCCCGGATCGAGGCAATGGCGGGCATGAAGTCTGAGGACATGATAAACAGGGCGGACATCGTTGTACTCATGGTCGATGCGTCTGCAGGCGCCACCGGCCACGACAAAAGGCTCGTGGACATGGTCCAGTCCCGCGGCAAAGGCTGTGCGATTGCGATGAACAAATGGGACCTCGTTGCCGATAGGGACAGGCGGCGCCTGATAGGGGAGACATCTCGCACATTCGGCTTCGTTCCTTACATACCCGTCGTACCGACGTCCGCGGTCACCGGACAGGGGGTCAAGAAGCTGATGGACGAGGTCGTGCGCATATCCGACGCATACGCACACAGGGTCCCGACCCCGGAGCTCAATAAGTTCTTTGGCAGGCTCCTCGGCGAGCACCAGCCCGTTTCCAGCGACGGGAAGCTGATAAGGCTCTACTATCTCGTTCAGGTGGCCGTACGGCCGCCCGTGTTCGTTATCTTTACTAACAGCGTAAAAGGCATTAAGGAGAACTACAGCAGATTTATCGTCAGCAGGATCAGGGACGTGTTCGGATTTACGGGCGTACCGGTCAAAGTCATATTCAGGAGCAAAAGATAGCATGGAGCACGGCAGGGGAAAATCGGTCCTTTCCATGACGATGGACAAGTTTATGGCAGACACATGCATGTCGCATGCAGCGGCGCTGTCGTTCTACGTCGTCTTGTCGATAATACCCCTCCTGTTTGTCCTCGTGTCCATCGGGAGCTATATCGTGGGCACGACCGGCAGCTTCTTTGCATATATAGTGTCCATCCTGAGGCACTTCATACCCGACGTCTCTCCGGCCATTATCGGCGACGTGCACAACCTCCTCGAAAAGCGCAACGCCATCGGCATCATCGGGTTCGTGTTCCTTCTGTTCTCGTCGGACCTCGCGGTCCTCGAGGCAAAGAGGTCCCTGGACGTCATCTTCAAGCTCGAAAAAAGGCGCAACCCGCTCTTCATAAAGGGAAAGTCCATGTTCGTCATACTGCTCAGCGGCCTGCTCGTATCGTTTCTGTTCATCATCACGCCAGTATTCGGGGTCCTGATAAAGCTCGACCTCCCGGTGCTGAGCCGGACACTCTATATAATTGCGACAATCATGTCGAGCCGCATATTCGCCTTCCTGATGGTGCTCCTGCTGTTCTCCGCGGCGTACTCGTTCCTGCCATCAAAAAAGATCGATGGAGAGTACAGCATGATGGCCGGGGCAATAACAGCGGTCCTCTGGACCATTACAAGGGTCATGTTCTCATGGTATCTTGCGCACCATTCAAACATAAATATCGTGTACGGCTCCCTCGCGGCCATCGTTGTCACCATACTGTGGGTGTACTATACGTCCCTGATATTCCTATTTTCGGCGGAGTTCGTATCGAGTGTACGGGAGAGAAGGGAACGGCAGTGAAGAAGATATCGAGGGTACCGATCAACATCAAGTACATGCTCCCCATCGTGCTCCTCACGATCATCACGATATCCATATACACCCTCTTCATAAGGATCAGCACAGCGGACGTGTTCAAGCAGTACCTGAAGGACGAGATACGGCTCATCATAAACGACATAAACAAGACGATAACGATACACATGCTGACGGGCCACGGCAATGAGTTCAGTACCTATCTGGAGGGGCTCTATAACTACGAGATACAAGACGTCATCTCCATCGGTATTTTGGACCGCTCCGGCAGGCCGATCTACCTTTACTCGAGGAACGCGGACCAAAAGATAAGCCTGCCGCCGATGCGCGGCTACCTGAACATGGTCACCACGGAGCACAAGGGCAGCATCGAAGTGTTTTATCCCGTATCCAACCAGAGCGCATGCTACCGGTGCCACGGCGCTGCGACGCCGCTGCTCGGCCTGCTGTATATAAAGATCTCGACCGACAGGTACAACACGGCCTTCAGGGGCCTGCTCTCGAACTGGTTTACCATGAGCGTCATCGTCGTTTCCATACTGATATTCTCCATCTGGCTCATAACGACCATCGTCATAGAGAAGCCGATCGAGGATCTCGTCGGCACGCTCAAAAAGGCCTCGGAGGGCAATCTGTCCGTAAGACTGTCCACCCACGAGAACGACGAGCTGGGCTTCCTGAGCGAGCAGGTGAACATGATGCTCGACAGGCTTGCGTACAAGGAGGCCGAGGCGAAGAAGATGACCGAGCTCCAGATACAGCGCATGGACAAGCTCGCATCTCTCGGAGAGATCTCCCTGTCCCTCGCACACGAGATACGGAACCCGCTCGCCGGCATCAGCGGCGTCCTGCAGGTATTCAAGGACGATCTCGTTACAGACAAAGAAAAATCTGCTCTATTCAATCAGATCATGCAGCAGATAGGGAAAATAGACAAGCTCGTCGGGGATATGCTCACGTTCTCGAAGCTGCCGGTACACGACATAACGGAGTTCAACATAAACGAGAGCATAAAGGCGATCAAGCTGCTGCTTGAGCCGCAGGCGGTGGCGGAGCACATAAGCATAGTGCTGCCCCTCGACATCGGTGTGCCGGACATCAAGGCCGACAAGGACAGCCTCGAGCAAGTGGTCATCAACCTTATGTTGAACGCCATGCAGGCGATGCCGGGCGGGGGGACACTGGAGGTGTCCACCGAGTTCATCGATACATTCGGGGAGCCGTACATCCTGATAAAGGCCAGCGACACGGGGAAGGGAATCCCTCCGGGAATAAGGGACAGGATCTTCGATCCGTTCTTTACGACAAAACACAACGGCACCGGGCTCGGTCTTGCGATAAGCCTGAGCATTGTAAGGGGCATGAACGGGAACATAACCTTTGAAACGGAAGAAGGCAAAGGCACGACATTCTTCGTGCGCATACCTTACGTGGAGGTCACATGAGCACGATCCTTGTTATCGATGATGAACAGCTCGTGAGGTGGTCGATCGAAAAGCTCCTTTCCAAGGAGGGCCACGACGTGATATCCGTCGGTACCGGTGCGGAGGGCATCATGAAGATAAAGGAGGACGTGCCGGACATCGTACTGCTCGACATGAAGCTGCCGGACATCAACGGCATAGAGGTACTCAGGACGATAAAGAGAGACATAAGCGATCTACCCGTCGTCATGATCACCGCGTACGGGAGCATAGACTCGGCAATCGATGCCATAAAGACGGGCGCATTCGACTATATAGTAAAACCGTTCGACGGGGAAAAGCTGAAGCTGACGGTCAGCAGGGCTATCGAGCTCTTCAAGCTGAAAGACGAGCTTGCACTGTTCAAAGACAAGGCGCACAGCCAGTGCGGGTTCCACACCATCGTTGCAAAATCGGAAGAGATAAAGAAGGCCATAGACATTGCGAGGAGGCTTGCATCGAGCGATACCACCGTCCTTATCCAGGGCGAGAGCGGGGTGGGAAAGGAGCTGTTCGCGCGGGCAATCCATTGTGCAAGCACGCGGGAGGACAAACCCTTTGTAGACCTCAACTGCTCGGCACTGCCGGTGCACCTTATAGAGAGCGAGCTGTTCGGCTACGAGAAGGGCGCTTTTACCGACGCCAAGACATCGAAAAAGGGGATATTCGAGCTGGCCGACAGGGGCACGCTGTTCCTCGACGAAATTGGCGATATGGACCTTTCGACCCAGGCAAAGCTGCTCAGGGTCATAGAGGCCCAGAGCTTCAAGAGGCTCGGCGGCACGAAAGAGATGAGCGTGGACGTGAGGATCATATCGGCGACCAACAAGGACCTGAAAAAGGTGATCGAAAAAGGCCTGTTCAGGGAGGACCTGTACTACAGGATCAACGTGATGCCGCTCGTCATACCACCCTTGCGGAACAGGGCCCAGGACATCCCGCTGCTGGTCGAACACTTCACAAAGACGCTATCGGCGGAACTGAAGAAGGACGTCAAGGGCATAGACAGCGACGTGCTGGACTATTTCATGCGGTACAAGTGGCCGGGCAACGTCAGGGAATTGAAGAATGTCATGGAAAGGATGGCACTGCTGTCGAACGACAGCATCCTGAGAAAAGAGCACATGCCGATCGAGCTCATGGAGACGTCGGACGGCCGGGGCGACGAGCAGTACAGTTCTCTCGAGCTCGAGAAGGTCGAGAAGGAACTGATAATAAAGGCCCTTGCGCTCGCAGAGGGCAATCAGACAAAGGCGGCACAGGCGCTGTCAATCTCAAGGGACGCCCTCAGGTACAGGATGAAGAAGTACAGCATCGGGTAGATCACTCCAGCCTCGTTGCGAACCAGTCCACGACCCTGGGCAGTATCTGCGACATGTGCTCGAGGAGGAGCATGTGTCCTGCGCCTTCTATCTCCACATAGGTGTGGAAGTTCCCCTTCAATGCATAGAAGGCCCTCTCAGAGACATCCTTTCGTATGATCTCGTCCTCTGTGCCCGTTATGATCATCGTCGGAGGCATGGGCAGTCCTTTTATGACCGGAACATAGTCCTTCAGGGAGGATATCGCCCGTACGGTATAGTACCCGGTAAACAGCCTGTTGCCCCTGAATATCCTCAGCATCTTCTGGTTGTCGAAAACCCTGTGCCAATCGAGATACACAGACGTCGGGACCTTAAATGTGGGGAAACGCCTGTTCAGGGAGGCGAAGAGGGGCAGCAATCTTCTGTTGAGCCCCGGATGCCTGACAATGTTTGCGAACTCCCTGTAGACGAGTGCTGCGTTATGGGCTACGACCGTGCCTACGGGCACACCTTCCAGCGCGGCATAGTAGACGACAATGCCCCCCTGACTGCTCCCCATGATACCTATCTTGCCGGTGAACTTTTCTTTCGCGTAGGACACGGTGTCCCGCAGGTTTTCAAGGAGCTGGACGAGTGTAAAGTCGCCGCGCCTGCCGGAGGAATGTCCGTGCCCTATGGGATCGATACCGACCACGTTGAACCCCTGGTACGCAAGCGCCTCGAGGAAGGTGGCATAGAATTCGGACGCTGCCCCCGTACCCGGGAAGAAAACGACCGTTTTGTTCTCGCCCGTATTGTTGAATATATCGAGGTGTATGCGCTCACCCGCGGAGCTTATGAATACTGCTTCCTTTGTTATCCTACCCATTGGCCTTCTCTTCGGTGTCTATGGGATATATACCCGACATCGCATCGTATGGAGGAACGGTGGACACCCGCCCCTCCGGCGCCAAACCAGGGGCTATTTGTTCTCCTGCAGCTTCTTGACAAAGGCGCTCAACATGTCGAGCGGCAGCGGGAATATGATCGTTGAGTTGTTCTCTGTCGCAATCTCTGTCAGGGTGTTCAGGTACCTCAACTGCAGCGAGGCCGGCTCCCTGCTGAGGATCGCGGCAGCCTCGGAGTACTTCTGCGATGCCTGGAGCTCCCCTTCCGCATTTATCACCTTGGCCCTCCTGTCTCTCTCGGCCTCTGCCTGTCTCGCCATCGCCCGCTGCATCTCCTGGGGCAGATCGATCTGCTTCACCTCGACTGTCGACACCTTTATGCCCCAGGGAGAGGTGTGCTTGTCTATAATCTCCTGGAGCTCCATGTTGATCTTTTCCCTCTCGGACAGCAGCTTGTCGAGCTCGCCCTGGCCGCACACGCTCCTGAGCGTCGTCTGGGCGATCTGGGACGTCGCAAACAGGTAGTTCTCTACCTCCGTGATCGCCTTGTTCGGGTCCATGACCTTGAAGTACACCACCGCGTTGACCTTGATAGAGACGTTGTCCTTCGTAATGACATCCTGAGAAGGGACATCGAGG
Organism: Deltaproteobacteria bacterium; assembly: GCA_023381995.1. Taxonomy (GTDB): domain Bacteria; phylum JAMCPX01; class JAMCPX01; order JAMCPX01; family JAMCPX01; genus JAMCVD01. The sequence goes on along the minus strand of JAMCVD010000086.1, from coordinate 14,345 downwards.
GTCACGACCCTCGTGCTCACCTTGAACATCTTCTCTACGAAGGGGACCACGTAGAAAATCCCCGGCCCTCTCGCGCCGACAAGCCTCCCCAGCCTGAATACCACTGCCCTGTCGTACTCTTTCAGTATCTTTATGCCTGATACGAGCAGAAGTAGTACGAAAAGAACAACGATGCCCGTTACACTATACATACGTTCAATCCTCCTTCTTTCTTATTTTTACTACCATATCACTGTTGACGTCATCAATAACAATTTTATCCCCGACTTTTATGTCCTTTTGATCGGACAGTGCGTCCCAGTATGCGCCGTCGAGGAACACCTTGATCCGGTCCCCGTCCACGCCCTTCACGACCCCATTCTGGCCGACGAGTCCCTCTCTCCCGGTCTTCGGCCTCTGCAGTCTCACCTTGAGCGCGAGCCCCAGCGCTACGATGAAGAACAGGGCGGTAAGCGCGGCTGCGGTGAGGATGAGCACCCATGAGACGCTGAACGAAGAGGACGACGTGTCGAACAGCAGGAGGGAGCCGAGTACAAAAGAGACTATGCCCCCCACCGCGAGCATCCCGTGACTCACTATCTTTACCTCCAGTATAAACAGTACGATCGAGAGAAGTATCAAGAGTATGCCTCCGTAGTTAACAGGTATAGTCTGAAACGAGACAAATGCAAGTATAAGCGACAGTGCCCCGATTACGCCGGGGAATATCGCGCCGGGGCTTGCAAGCTCGAAGAACATGCCCCACATGCCCACGATCATGAGCAGGTAGGCGATATTGGGATCGCTTATCGTAAGCAGCACCCTCTCGCTCAACGTCATATTGATCCGGTTGACGGCCGCACCCTTCGTATGGAGCGTGTAGACGCCCGATGTCTTCGTGATCTTCATCCCGTCTATCTTTTCGAGCAGCGCCGGTATCGTGGGGGCGATGACATCGACGACGTGCATCCTGAGCGCCTCTTCCGCCGGGACAGACACGCTCTTCCGTACGGACCGTGCGGCCCACTCTGCATTCCTGCCCTTCTGCGCGGCAAGGCCCTTTATGTAGGCGACCGCGTCGTTCGTCACCTTCTTCTCCATCTCTTTCCCGAGCTTCTGCCCGATGGTAACCGGGTGAGCTGCGCCTATATTGGTGCCCGGGGCCATGGCGGCCACGTCCGAGGACATGACGATGAATACGCCTGCCGATGCGGCCCTCGAACCAGATGGAGAGACGTACGCTATGACGGGCAGGTCCGCGTCCTCAATGGACTTTACGATCGACCGCATGGACGCATCGAGCCCGCCCGGTGTATCGATAGTCACAAGCACGGCGTTCGCGTGGTCCGATTCGGCCCTTTTTATGGATCGGGCCATCAGGTACACGTAGGCCGGTCCTATGGGGCCGTCTATGGATACCAGATCCACGTGCTGCCGCGGCCCTGGCGCGTGCGTGCCGGCGACGAGCAGGGTCATGAATAGAATGAACCGCTTCATCAGAAGTACACGCCCGTGTAGACAAAGGGCATTCTGCCGACCGTGCCCGCCACTACACTGAGCGACACGGAAAGCAGTACGGAGAGCGCTCTCACGTTCATGACTCCACCACCCGGCCGCGTCTATCCTGTCCCGGACCCCTGCCCTTTAACGGGCCTCGTGGGGACCTGCATACCAAGCTCATGGACGACAAGCTTCATATCGTCCCATACAAGCCTCTTGTCCTTCTCGTTCCGCAGGAGGTACGCGGGATGGAAGGTCGGCATGACCTTTATACCCTTATAATGAAAGAACCTGCCCCTCATGTCCGATATCCTCATCTGGGGCGGCAGCCCAAGCATCGTTGCCGTAGAGTATCTGCCAAGGGTAACGATGATCCTCGGCTTGATGACGTCGATCTGGCTGAACAGGTACGGAGAGCACGCCCGTATCTCGTCCTCGCCCGGCTCCCTGTTCCCCGGGGGCCTGCACTTGACGACGTTCGCTATGAATACGTCCTCTCTGCGCATGCCCATTGCCCCGATGATGTCCGTGAGCAGCCTGCCGGCCCTGCCGACGAACGGCCTCCCCTCCCGGTCCTCGTCGTACCCCGGCGCCTCGCCTATAAACATCAGGGACGCGCTGTGACAGCCCTCGCCGGGCACGGTATTGGTCCTCGTCTCCCCGAGCCTGCACCTGCTGCAATCGGACACGGCGAGCCGGATGTTTTCGAGGGACAGATCTCTGGTGCCCTGAAGGCCGACATGTCCGCTCTCTGTCGTGGTGGGGACGGGAGGTGCGGGGAACCCCTCATAGCCGAGCTCTTTCAAATAACGCACATACTCAACGAGCGATTCGATATGCTCTCTCATGGCTCAGTATATAAGCACAACGCAATACAAAAGGCAAAATGTTTGTAGGGGAGTACGGCCTATCGTATCGTTCGGCGGCGCCTCCCGATGCGCTCAGAACTTCACGCTGACCCAGCCCATGATCCTTCTGCCGATCTCCTCTCCTCCGAAGGCCTCCGGGGCCCCATAGGGGTTGTTCTGCGTCCACATGATGCCCGGGAACTCGTAGTGGACATCGTTGAAGAGGTTGAAGAAGGACACGCCGGCCTCGAACATGTTTTTCACGAACGCACATTTAAGTTGTCCGTTGACCGTGGTATAGGGATCGATGGTGAACTGCTCTTCCTGCTGAAGAAGGATGTTCGTCGTGTTCGGATTGACGATGGTCCTCTTCGTCTGCGAAACGAAGTCTGCCCACATCATCAGGGTCAGCCTGTCGAAGAGCCTCAGGGTAAAACCGCCGTTTATCTTATGCTTGGGGAACACGGCGGAAAGGTCATAGCTGTACGAGCCCAAAGGCTGTGCTATCAGGTATGCATAGTTGGCAAAAAGACTGAACTGGTCTACCGGTGCATACTCGACCTCGAGCTCGCCCCCCATGCTGTTGGAGCCGTTGGTCGTCGTCGTATATTCTTCCGATGTCATATCGAAGTCTATGTAATTCCTGAACTGCTCATAGAACAGATCCGCCGTGATCTTCAGGGGCTTGGCTGGTTTCACGATATAGCCGAGCTCATAGTCGGTCACATACTCGTTATCGAGGGACCTGTTGCCAATCCTGAACCCGTACGGCGCCAGCGATGCGATCTGGAAGCCGTACTCGAGGAACGACGGCTTTCTGAACGCCCGGGCCACGGAAAGCCTTATCGTATTGGCCCGATCGATGTCGTATACGATCGCGGCCCGCGGGCTCAGTGCCGGCTTTGTGACGGAGTTATAGTCGTACCTCGCCCCGATCGTCACTATCAGAGGGGGCACCGGCCTGATCTCGTCCTGCATATAGCCGCTGACCCTGTACTCCTGCGTATGCGGCTCCGTGAGTATCGGCACGGAATAAACGTTGGCAAGCCCTTCTGCCCCCACGATGAGCCTGTTCACGTCCCCGGTGACGAGGGTATATTGGCCGTTGAAGTCGTAGGTGTTCGTATTGCCGCTGACCGACGATACGAGGTTCGTAAACTGGGAAGGTATGCCGGGCATGTGAAAGTTCACCGTCGTGTCCATGCCGACCCAGTACAGCGTAAACCGCCACGGCATGGCGTTCCAGTCCATCCTTGCATTGTACTCGTCCGCATCGAAGAGGATGTTCCCGAATGTGGAGAAGGCGACGCCCGTACCCGAGAGATCGAAGAAGTTCAGCGTAAGCGTCCTGTCCTCTTTCGGACTGTACACGAACGTCATGTCCGCCTTCCTGTCGTCCAGAGCGGGCAGCTCCGAATTGTACCAGTGGGCGACCTTCGTCGTATTGGCAGAGACCAGATAGGACAGTTCCCCGCTGTGGCCCGCGGCAAGCCCTGTCAGATAGAACGTGGCCGGGTCCGTGGTGGTCTGGTCCGTATAAAAGCCCGGCTCTACTTTTACATACCCTTCCTTCATGTCCTTGGGCGACTTGGTCGTAATGTTTATGACGCCCGAGTAGGCGTCTGCTCCGTATAGCGCAGAGCCGGGCCCGCGGATGACCTCTATCCTGTCGATGTCTTCGAGCGGGACAGGGAAGAGCTCATAGAACGGCAGGTCGGCCAGCTCGACGTCCGCCGCCATCCCGTCTATCAGGACGAGCATGGTCGTGTTGGACTCATAAGCATACCCCCGTGCACTGACGACGTCGTAGGAAGGGTTTACCTGCAGCACGTCCAGCCCGGGCACGGTCCTCAGGACGTCCGTGATGGAAAGCGCCCCCGAGTCTTCTATCATCCTGCCCGTTATGACGGAGATGGAGGACGGAGACTCCTTCGCCTTCTGCGCGTGCTTTGCCGCAGAATAGACGATGTCCTCGGAGCTGAACAGCGCAAGCTCCTGCTCCAGTGCGGCGGACTCCTCCGCTGACTTGATGTTCCCCTTGCCCACGTCTATGCCCTGCGGGTTGTCCGGGCCCATGAACAGCAGATGGGTCTGGCCGTCCGTGTCCATGACGGTTATATAGTATTGTATCTTCGGCGGGACGACGTACTCTGCGGGGATCGTTCCCACAAACACGTCCCCGGACCCCTTCTTGAGGAAGGCGGCCCTGTAGAACTTATCGGCCGGCGCTTTGTATAATACCGATGCATAGGCAACTTCATTGGCGGGGTCTATCGTTGCGGAGACCGTTATGGGTCCCCCCTGTTTCACGCTGACGATGGGCTTATGAAAGAACTGGAATGATATAAGGCGCTGTGAGGCAAGCGCATTGCCAGCGGCTGCCACGATAAGGCATATCGAGATCGTTATACGTAGTCCCATATCTACCTCCTTTGTCGCTCACGTATCACTGACGTGCCTGTTTGACAAGCAACTGTTGAACGGGCAGGTCATCGACCGGGAAAACTGCCCCGCAGCCTCGGAGAAACTTTTTTATTGACAAGTGTATTATTTATGCTATTTATATGCGCTATAAAATTAAAAAGGAGAAAATGTCATGAAAAAGTTACTTTCGGTTCTAAGTCTTCTGCTGACAGCAGGGCTCCTGTCAAGCTGCGGTGGGACGAATACGACGAACACATCTGCAACCAATACCATTCAATATTACAACGTTTCCGGGACGCTCCAGGGGAGGATCATGGACGCGGTCACCGGCGAGCCCATAGGAGGCAGCGACCTCAAGGTATTCTTGATCCAGGGCACGTCCGACCGCACGCCGAACAAGCTGATAACGAACCCCAACGACCCTCTGGTAGGCGAATACGCCTTTAGCGGCATCCCGGCCGAGGTATACACCCACGATATCACCTACTCGATCGTCGTCGTAAAGCCTGGGTATCAGGGGTTCACGGCCGACGTACAGCTCAACGCGAGCACGTTTGGGTTCTATTACCGTATCCCGCTCGTCGACGGCGTGCTCAATATGATTGGAAACATCTACCTCTTCCCGGTAGGCACGGCCCCCGGCAACGTGAACGTCTATGTGTACGATCCCACGGGGCTGCCTATTTCGAACGCAGAGGTCATGCTGGAGCAAAAGATAGCCAACAACAACGCGACGGCAATCCAGGGCGACACGCTTTACCCCGTGAGCGGACTGACTGCAAGCCTGCAGGAAACTACCACCTCCGCCGGGCTGGCAACGTTCAACTCGTCGGAGCTCACCTTGGGCGGGCTCTACAAGATCGCGGTCCCCGCACTGACATTCAACGGCGAGGAGCTCGAGACATACTTATCTCCAAACCCCGGGTTTATCGTCGGTACCAACTCGTCGACGCAGGTCGTGTACATGACCGTAGCGATCAATTCCTCTGAGCTCTATGCAGTATCGGCGTCCAACCAGGTACCGGGGACGATCACGCCGAGCGGTGTCCTGACGATCACCTTCAGCCAGCCCATCACCGTGAGCACCGGGACGTTCAACGTGGCCCTGTCAAACGGAGGCACGGGCGCGGTCGCACCGACGACCAGTGCCGTGATCTCGAACAACGACACCACGCTTACGATCACACCGATCTTCACGACAGCGGTCCCATCCACGCAGGTAGACGCGTACCTTACCTACACGTTCGCTGGGACGATAATCCTGAAGAACCCACAAGTACCTACGACATTTACCTTGTTTAAAGGCGTTGGTAGCGATGTGAAAAACATAACCACCGGCCAGAGCGTCAGCGGCGTTGTACAGTTGACGAGCTACTGAGAAGCACCGGTCAGTCTTAAATTGTTTAAAAGCCCCGCCTCCCGGCGGGGCTTTTCTTCCTCGACTTATGCTCTTGAAATGGCAGATACCGCTTCTGTGTGCAGCGGTACTCACTGCCGTCAGCGCCCGTGCGTTCGATGCGTCCACGACGGGCACTGTCAGCCTGAGGTATCAGTCCGGCGCCGACCTCTCGTTGCTCGACCCCGGGGTCCAGGACCCCGACGCCGGGTTCGCCGCGGCGTACCTTATGCCGGAGCTCGACTTCGATCAGGGGGAATGGCTGAACGGGACGATCGAGCTCTACACAGGCGAGCTCTCCGCAAGGACCTTCTCTCCTGACAGTCTCGACCTGTACGGCGTCGAGAGCGCCAAAGACTACTTCAACGACACTTACTTCGTGCGTCAGGCCTACCTGAACCTCAGTCCGGTCGACTCCATAAACTTCTACGTAGGCGAGCGGGAGATCGTCGGGGGCTCGAAGCTCCTGTTCGACAACTACCAGCCGTCCTTCACGTTCGATTACGACATGACGGACGCCCTCGACGTGCCGCTGTCGCTCGAGCTCAACGCCGTCAAGGTGGAGCCCTACAAGCTCTATGACCCTTCCAGGACGAGCATGTTCTACGATGCCGAGCTGAGCTACAGCTTCTCTCTGTTCGAGTATATTACGCTGTTCTACTCCAATTTCAGGGACACGGACAACACGCTTGCGCCCCTGCTCAACAACATCGTCTATACCTCGCTCTTCAACCGCACCACGTACAATGACCTCGTGAGCAGGTACGGCAAGCCGAAGGCCGCACAGATCATGGCATGCCTCCAGCAAGAATATGCAAGCGGCGGGCCGGTCCGATCGTCGTCCACAAGCATAAACTGGACCGGCATTACCGGAGATAGGTACTTCGGCCGCCTCGAGGTGGGCCTGACAGGCATACTGGAGTTCGGCAGCGGCACCATAGAGGGGAACAACTGCTTCGCGAACGGCAAGCCTTTCACCCGCAGCTTCGATACGTACGGCTATCTCGCGGACCTGAAGCTCAAGTACCACATAAAAGACGTGGCCACGCTCGGCGTATTCTTCAACCTTTCGTCCGGAGACAAGACGCCAGCCGCCGCCATAGTACAGCAGCGGACACTGAACAGCTTCATATCCATCTTCCCGTACAATACGGAGACCTCCCTGTTCTTCAACGGCGGCATAAACCAGAACATCAACACGGGCAGCCTTGCGATGGCCGGCAGGAGAGGGCTCGGAGACGTGGCCTACGGAGCGGACCTCGATTTCTATCCCTCGAAGCCGATAGAGCTCACGGTCATACCTGCGCTCATATACCCGGAGGTGGGGGACTCGGATTACGGCTTCGAAACGGACTTCAAGTCCACCTATACCTTAAATACGCACATCTCGTTCCCTTTCGAGTTCGATTACTTCAAGCCCGGGGGGCTCTTCCAGAGATATAACGTCTCGAGGGTCGTCCAGGTACTGTTCGGCGCAGACATAGCGTGGTAGCCCGAAACTTTTCATACGGTGGACGGTTTAAGGTATGAGAGATGTAATGGACGATGATACCAAAACGATGCTCAGGCTTAAAAACGGTGAAAGGGCGGCATTCGACGAGTTGTACGACAGGTTCAGTAAAAAGGTCTACAACTATGTGCTGAGGTTCGTGGGCAGCGTGGACGTATCGGAAGACATTACGCAGGAGGTATTTGTAAAGATGTATATGGCCGCAAAGACATACGAACCGACCGCTAAATTTTCGACATGGCTCTTCACTATTGCGACGAACCTCGCGATAAACGAGCACCACAAAAGTAAGAGGGTGGAGCCGCTCGAGGCCGACTCGGCACACGATGACAGCCCATCGCCGGACGACCGGGCCGCACTGAACGATATGGAACAGAGCATCATGGGCTGCATCCAGAAATTACCCGTGAACCAGAAGACGGCGATACTCCTGAGGGGCTACGAAGGCATGAACTACGCGGACATAGCACGGGTATTGAACATAAGCGAAAAGGCCGTGAAATCGCTCCTGAGCAGGGCGAGGGGAAGGCTGATGGAGGTCGATATATGAGCATACGGGGGATCGTATCCAGTATCAGACTGCATTTTTCAAAGGAGCTTATCTCTGCTTACGCGGACAATGAGCTCGACCGGTCATCGAGAAACAGGCTCCAGAGGCTTCTGGACGGGTCTGCCGGGGCAAGGGCGTACTACGAGCGTATGTCCATGATCCAGGGCATAATAAATGCTGTGCCGGAGCGCCAGCCGCCCGGGGACCTCAAGCAGAGAATCGATAGTGCCATACTCAATATGCGGGGCCAGGCACGATACTCCGAGCCGGCACACGTGCGGCACCCCATGGTATGGGTATACGCCGGTACCTTTGCCGCTGTCCTGCTTGCCGTCGTTACGGTAATCGGCATCCATAGACTCAAGACGCGCCCCGGCGTGCCGGAGAGCAGCATGCTTGCATCGATCGATATGTACCAGAACATGGGGCTTTACGAGCACATGGACATGATAGAGCATCTGGACGAGGTCATGGCGGTAGATCAGCCGGAAGGCACCCTGAAGGGGGCCGTACGATGAGGCTCAACGCCATACTTGTCATCATAGGCCTTGGCATACCTTCTCTACTGAATTCGACACCGATCACGACCACAACCACGGTATCTTCCACGGTGACCGGGACCATCCAGGCGGACCGTAGAGAGGACCGGGAAGTCATGAAGCACCTTGATATACTCAAGGACATGGACATGTACGAGCACCTCGAACTCTACCGGTATATGGATGTCTTTGAGCAGGAGGAGAAACAATGAAGACACTCAGGCACGCAATAATCATCTGTGCGGTCGTTCTGGTCCCTGCACTGTCGATGGCACAGCCCGCGGACAGGGCGGAGAGCGGGGTGCCCGGCGCAGAGAAACAATGGAGCGAAATGGGGCCCGGGAAGAGGCAGGAGCTGAGGGGGCTGTACAAAAAATGGCAGTCCCTGCCCCCGGAGAGGCGCGAGCAGATCATGCGCAACTATATGCTGTTCAAATCCATGCCCGAGGAAGAACAGAAAAAGATCATAAAGAACTTCACGACATTTCAGCGCCTGCCGGAAGCACAGAGGAGACAGATCGTCGGCGCGTACCACAGGTGGCTGTCCCTCCCGCCCGCCAGGAGGGCGGTGATCCTCAGGAACTATACGATCTACCAGTCCCTGTCGCCGAGGGAAAAAGAGGCGATCAGGAAGAAATATCTTCTATGGAAGAGGATGGCCCCTGAGCAGAGGCAGCGATTGATAAAGATCCTGAGAGAACGCGAACAAAGCAGGTAAGTATTTTATCGTAGGGGCGATCCGCTGGATAGCCCTGTTTGGGGCGGCCAAACGGGTCACCCCTACTCAAACTCCATGATCTTCAGTACCTCGTCCAGCACCGGGTCCGTTACGACGGGCTTCTGGAAGGTCCTCAGCGCGGTGTCGGGGTCCTTCAGACCGTGGCCGGTGAGCGTACAGACGATGTATGAGTCCGGCTTGAAATAGCCCTTGCCGTTCAACTTCATCAGCCCGGCTATGGACGCCGCGGAGGCCGGCTCGCAGAACACGCCTTCCATCCTTGCAACGAGCTTGTACGCGTCGAGTATCTCCCTGTCCGAGACCATATCTATGAGACCGCCGGACTCGTCCCTCGCCTGCTCAGCCTTCTTCCAGCTTGCAGGGTTGCCGATCCGTATGGCCGTGGCAACCGTCTCCGGGTTTTTTATTGCATAGCCCCTCACTATGGGGGCAGCGCCCTCTGCCTGGAACCCGACCATGACGGGCAGCTTGTCGGTGTAGCCATTGTTCCTGTACTCCCTGTAGCCCATCCAGTACGCCGTTATGTTGCCTGCGTTGCCCACCGGCAGGCAGTGATAGTCTGGCACACGGGCGAGCTGGTCGCACACCTCGAAGGCGGCGGTCTTCTGGCCCTGCAGCCTGTACGGATTCAGAGAATTGACAAGCGTCACGGGATACTTCTGCGATATCTCTCTCACGAGCTTCAGCGCCTCATCGAAATTTCCCCTTACTTGTATCACCATTGCGCCGTGGACTATCGCCTGCGAGAGCTTGCCGAGCGCTATCTTGCCTTCCGGTATGATGACGTACGCCTTGATGTCCGCGGACGCCGCATACGCGGACGCAGACGCCGATGTGTTTCCGGTCGAAGCGCATATGACGGCCCTGGAGTTCTGCTGCTTCGCCATCGACACGGCGACCGTCATGCCCCTGTCCTTGAAAGAGCCCGTGGGGTTCAGCCCTTCGTACTTGAGGTAGATGCGCAGAGAGGGATTTATGAACGAGCTAAGGTTCTTTGCATAGATGAGCGGGGTATTGCCCTCGTTTATGGAGACGATGTTGTCCTCCCCCACGTCCGGCAGGAACTGCCTGTACTTCCTTATTACACCTCGGTATATTGTCATCGCTATATTACCTCTTCCTCTATTCTGATAAACTTCGTCTTCTCCCTTACGACCTTGAACCTGTCTATGATCTTCAGCGCCCTCACGAGGCTCGCCTCCGCAGCGGAGTGCGTCATGATGACGATGGGCACGAACTCGCCTGCGCTCCGGGCCTTCTGTATGACGGACTCTATGCTTATACCGTGCGTGCCCAGGACCCTCGCTATACGTGCAAGCACGCCGGGCCTGTCGAGCACCGTAAACCGCAGATAGTACCGGGTCTTTATCCTGCCTATGGGTATGATCTTCACTGTCTTTCTGTCGGTAAAGATATTGTGCCTCAGCGGCGACACACCCTTCTCACCCAATTTTTTCGATATATCGACGATATCGCTCACGACAGCACTCGCCGTTGGCATCATACCCGCGCCCCTCCCGACGAAAAGCTGGGAGCCTACCGCATCGCCGACCACGTGTATGCCGTTGTACACGTCGTTTATCATCGAGATGATCGTGCCCTTGGCGACCATCGCGGGGTGCACCCTTGCGCTGACCTCCCGGCCGTCGGACTTGGCGATGGCGAGGTGCTTGATGACGTACCCGAGTTCGGCCGCAAAGTTTATGTCGAGCTGGGTTATGCCCCGGATGCCCTCGACATAGATGTCGTCCATGGACACGGCGCCGCGGTAGGCAAGGACGAGCAGGATGACGAGCTTGTGCGCGGCATCGATGCCGTCGACGTCGAAAGACGGGTCGGCCTCGGCATAGCCGCGCGACTTCGCCTCTGCAAGCACGTCCGCAAACTCTCCGCCCTGCTGCGTCATCTTGGACAGGATATAGTTCGAAGTCCCGTTGATGATAGCGGAGATGGAGATGAACCTGTTCGCGACGAGGCTGTTCGTGATCGCCCTGATAATGGGTATGCCGCCGCCCACCGATGCCTCGAACCCTATATGGACGCCGTTTTGCTCCGCTGTCCTGAAGAGCTCGGCGCCGTGGCATGCGAGGAGCGCCTTGTTCGCGGTGACAATGCTCTTGCCCCTCCTCATCGCTCCGACAATGAATTCCTTTGCAGGATGGATCCCGCCCATGAGCTCGACAAAGATGTCTATGGAGCCGTCATCGAGTATCTCGTCGACGTCCCGGGTCAGGACGGAAGGGCCGAGCCCGACCCCGCGGTCCCTCTCGATGTCGATGTCAGCGACCCTTGCAAGCTCGAACCGGTACCCTGTCCTGTCCGTCAGCATGCCGCCCTTGTCCAGGATCGTCTTTACGACGCCGGTGCCGATCGTTCCGAAGCCTGCAAGCCCTATTCTAACGGCCCCGTTCTTCATTTATTATGCAACACCTTCTTTATGCCCCTCACCGCCTGCTGGGTGCGCTCTTCGTTCTCGATGAGAGAGAACCTCACATAGCCTTCCCCGTACTCGCCGAAGCCTATGCCGGGAGAGACGGCGACCTTGCCCTCGCCCAGCAGGAGCTTCGTAAACTCCAGGGACCCGAGCTTCTTGAACTGTTCCGGGATGGACGCCCACACGAACATGGTGGCCCTGGGTTTGTCTATGTGCCACCCCGCCCTTTCGAGCCCGTCTATCAGCGCGTCCCGCCTGCTCCTGTAAAGGCCCGCTATGTCCTCGACCGGACCGTAGGGGCCGTTCAGTGCCGTTATCGCGGAGATCTGTATGGGCTGAAACATCCCGTAGTCGAGATAGCTCTTGATCCTCGAGAGCGCGTAGATCATCTTCTGGTTGCCAACGGCGAACCCCACACGCCATCCGGGCATGTTGTAGCTCTTGGACAGGGTAAAGAACTCCACGGCGACGTCCTTTGCCCCGGCTATCTCGAGTATGCTCGGTGCCCTGTACCCGTCGAACACGAGGTCTGCGTACGCAAAATCGTGGATCACGTAGAGCCTGCTCTCCCGTGCGAACGCGACGACCTTTTCGAAGAACTCCCTGTCGACGACGGCGGTGGTAGGGTTGTGCGGGAACGAGACGATGAGCAGCTTGGGCTTCGGCCAGTTGTTCCTGACCGCCCTCTCGAGCTCGTCGAAGAAGCTCCGGTCCGTGGCAAGGGGGATTGTCCTCACATCGCCGCCGGCGATGATGACCGAGTAGGGGTGTATGGGGTATGCCGGGCCCGGCACTATCGCGACATCACCCCTGTCCATCATCGCGAGCACGAGATGGGCAATGCCTTCCTTGGCGCCGAGCGTCACGATCGCCTCTGCCTCGGGATCGATATAGATATCATACCTGCGCTTGTACCAGTCGCTTATGGCCACCCTGAGCTTGTAGATGCCCCTCGATACGGAGTACCTGTGGTTCTTCCCGTTCTGTGCCGCCTCTATGAGCTTGTTTACTATGTGCGCGGGCGTAGGCTGGTCCGGGTTGCCCATGCCGAGGTCTATAATGTCCTCCCCGGCCCTGCGCGCCTTTATCTTGAGCTCGTTGACTATATTGAACACATAGTACGGCAGCCTCGTGATCCTCGGAAAGTCACCGATATCTATATCCATCCAGAGTCCTCCGTAGTTTGTTTAAACAAAAATACAGTTGGAACACAACAACTTTTGAAGGAATACCCCCGGGGTTTACAAAACACCCGAACGGCTTATATTTAGTCAAAGGAGGTACCTATGGCGAAGATAGCTGTTATTTACTACTCTGCTTACGGCCACACCTTCGACCTCGCAAAGGCGATCGAGAAGGGAGCAAAAGAGGCGGGCGCGGAGACAAGGCTGAGAAAGGTCAGGGAGCTGGTCCCTGAAGAGACGATAAAATCAAACAAGGGCCTGTCCTACGGGAGTGGGCTCCAGAAGGACTTACAGGAGGCGGCATTGGAAGACCTCTTATGGGCAGACGGCATTGCGTTCGGTACGCCCACGCGGTTCGGCAACACGACAGCCCAGCTCAGGAATTTTCTGGACCAGACCGGTCCGCTCTGGGCAAAGGGCGCGCTTGCAGGCAAGGTAGCGTCCTTTTTTACCAGTGCGTCCACGCCCCACGGGGGGCACGAGACGACGATACTCACCCTGAGCACGTTTGCGTATCACCACGGTATGCTGATCATGCCCATGGGCTATACCATAAGCGGCTCGGTCGATCCGTATGGACCGACGTACGTCTCCGGCGATGGCTCGAAGCCCGTGGGCGAAGAGGAGAAAAGGCTCGCCTACGAGTTCGGCAAGGGCCTCGCGAAGGTGGCGCAGAGGCTGGCGGGCAAATAGCACACATACACTCCCCCTTGCCATGGAGGCAATGTGCCCGGGAAGGTTGACTTATCCGCGAGATGGTACGATACTACCTCTCCGGAGAGGTACCGAAGTGGTCATAACGGGCCCGCCTCGAAAGCGGGTATCCTGGGCAACCGGGAACGTGGGTTCGAATCCCACCCTCTCCGCCATACTTCTCCGGAGGATTCGAACGCCCATGAACGCCGACCTCTTTCAGATATTGATTTTTGCCGGACCATGCTTATTTCTCTAAGCAGCTCGGTCTCGCACAATAGGCGGACAGGGGCGCCGGCCGTTCATAAACAAAATCCCGGGGGAGAGGTGGAATGCCGAAACCCCGTTCCGCCTGCCCGCGGGAGGAGAGCCCCGTTAGGTCCTTGCCCAAGAGGTTTCATGTACGAGTCCGCCGTCGCGCACCCCGCAGCATTTTTTTGTTGAACAAAAGCACGTACTTTGATAATGCTTCCCCATGCCTGTCGAGCACAGGCACAAATCCGATTGGGAGGAGAAGAGAGACATGAAAAAGTACATAGGCATTGCGGG
>JAMCVD010000133.1 GCA_023381995.1 Deltaproteobacteria bacterium | reverse complement strand
AGACTGCTGCTTGAGAGAAACGATATAGTTGAGAAACGCCACAGGCATAAAGTGAACAGGTGGGGCTTTGGGCGCTATTGTTTTCCCATGCCATGCAATATCGTTATAAAACTCTTCTATGTACTCAGGATCCGTAGACTCTTCATTAGGAATATCATCCTTTGTCATGATATAGGCTGACTCAGCTTTAGCATACCTTATAGCCGGCAAGGCAGGTGAAGATAGTACAAAGTTATCAAGGCATTTGCCTGGTAACAACCCCTTTACAGGCTCTGCAGGCCACTCACCATAAGCAGGCGACATGATATTGGTTTTTTTATCAAATGTTAACATTACTGTCCAGCGGGTCGTAAAACCACTCAAATGCGACTCTTTTGGAACCTGCTCTATTCCCACAGGTGTGTATTGATCCCTGTATTTATTTATTAGATATTCTGTCCCATTATCTATACTAGGTGGTTTATTAGGGGCTACTTTAGGAATAAAATTTCTGAAATTAAGCCCCGCCCATGATAATTGTGCATCATCATCAGTTCTTGATATATTAATCTCTACTGTACCAAGTATACCATCTTCAGCCATGGGATTTGTGGCAGGATTACAGATGTTATATCGATAATAATAGATATCTTTATCTCTTTTTCGCATTACTGTAGCAGTAATGCCTATACCTTTTAAAGGCCTCGGTGTTCCTGCATGCGCATTAACCGAGATTAAAATAATTACCAAAGCTATTAGTTTTCTCATTTTGCCTCCCATTAAATAATTTACATACATGGACGATCTCCACAGCCCCCACCACCTCCACTTGAAGCATAGAATTCGGGTGGATACTCGCAATGGATAGTAGCCTCTGGCTCAAGGCGACCATAACCATATTTCGCACATAATCGTGCAATATCTCCTTTGTCTACCAGCATATAGTTGTAGTCAGATGTTTCTGCATGACTATCTATATCCACGCTTCTCCCGAGCCTGTGTAATGAATGTGGTATGTTCCAGTCAGCATCAATATCAAACAAACCTCCGTAAACAAGGCTCATGTCATTTATGCCAAGGGTTGCATTATTGTCACGATAAAAAGCACTTGCCATTTTTTGTATATTCCCAATCACATCCTCCATAGCCCAGTGATTGTCCGGATGGCTATTGGTTTGTCCTGTAAGCCTGTAATAAGAGCTTGGCACAAGACTGGTTAATCCCTCCACACCGACCATAAACCTCTGCGTGTTCGCTACGTCAGGCTCACCATCTACATACACCTTAAGCTCATACAAGCCTGAAGCCTCTGGCGGATGCCACGTAACATCGCATGAACCGCTGCTGTCCGTTGTACAGGTATTATTATCAAAGAATCCTATAGCCGTTGAAACGGTTGCATGGTCATGGGAATGGCCGCCGTTCTCATATTCGTTAGAGGAATCCACCCGTTTTATGTCAAATACAAGGGTTTTGTTTGATACATCCTCATTTTCACATACAGGTTTCAGTTGAACAGGTATATCTATATCGGATACATTTGGCTCAATATCAGGCGGTATAAAGTATCCGTAAGTTAAATCGCCATAAATGTTTATTAGGTACTGTTGCTCACATTCGTATGTTACAGATGCCACAGGAAGTGTACCAAAGGAGGTTTCTATATAATTTTCTTCGCTTTCTCCTTCCCTTTCCACTCTATAAGTCTCGGTAAAGTTATTATCACATATAACGTTTGATGAAAAAATCCAATTGCCTTCAGAAGAAATTGGCAAGCTGCCAGAGCTATTCAATTCGAGCTGAAGCGTTCCACCCATTACTGGGGCAAGGGAACTTACATCCCATGTAAGAAATGCCGTGCAAGGAGACTGATAGAAGCCACTGCCAGAGTTACATTCTGTATTTACACATGTAACCCCATACTCGACATATGTATAATTCGTGCAACTGTTTGATGAAGTGCTTCTCGGTTCTGGGCACAGTATATCTATTATACTCGGCATCTGACCTCCGAGTATATATTGTGCACTACTATCCATAATATTATACAGTACCGGCATAATCACTACTGACTTTATCATTTCATGCTCCCGAGGAGGTGGCAATTGATACGTAATTGTTGATTCGATAGTGTTTGTTTCTTTCTGATAAGTACTTTTAGATTTAATATTTATATTATCAGAAGGCACAACTACATTAATCGAAGCAGTGTTGTTAAAATTCATTTCATCCCAGTCTACCGATAAGCTGTTTGGGTAGCAAAGTCCCCATCCGCTCCTTGTGAAACCAGAGCTAGTGTTGATGATAGCACCGACAGTACATGGTGCACCTGCAGTTTTAACCCCTATCCATTCATCGCTTTGAGCACTCGATGTTGAGCCAGCATCGTTCCATTCTTCAGTGGTTTCATATTCCCAGTAAGTCCCTTCCGGATTAACTTGTATGGTTCGTTCGCTTTGCTGAGGTTGTGCTAATCGAAGTTGCTGTGGCAATGTTGTGTATAACTGAGAGTTTTGCTGACCGTAAAATTGAAACGGACCATATACGAGTTCTTTATCTCCTATTTGGGCCACTATCTCAAAATAATATATTCCATCAGTGGGAATATCGAGCTTATCTTTATACAGCGACAATGTAGCAAAGTATTTTTTACCCGTATATTTCAAATCACCAGAGGTTTTCCCCCATTTGATGTATGTCTCATCTATAAGCTCTGACGTATTTACCATCCAATAAATCGCACTCCCGCTTTGATATCTCATACCGGGAGAAAAGTTTAATGGGTGTATATCTAAATTTGATGTTATTGATGAGTTAACTATTTGACCAGAGATAGATGCCCGAAATTGTGAATTGGAATAAGGACTTTGAGAGTATGCACCTGAATTCAATTTTGATAAGTTATTTAATCCTGCACCAATTACCGGATTATTAGGTTTTGAATTTGAATTCCCACAAGAATTTAATACAATACCTACTGCAAATATGGATATACAAACCAATCCTCTAACAAAAAACTGTACACAACACTCGTGTGTGTGTGACACACACGCCTTTTACCGTCTTCATAGAGCCTCCTTTCCAAACTGTTTATAGTTAAAACCCCGTTACCGGGGATTAAATCCAACCTTTCATCGGGGCGATTCGTGAATCGCCCCTCCAGTTCTGCATCCAGAGGTCACATACGTCAGGAATAGTTTCCTACTATTGGCTACCTTTTACGACATGACAATGTGTGTGTCAAGAGAAGCTTTTGGGAATATGTTTTTGATGTCAGCGCAGAAGCAGAGTCATAGAATAAAAACATGTGGGCCGGACTTCCCTTTTACCTTGTCGCATTCCTGTCTTAACAATTTTATATTCATGCTTATTTTATATGGTTATGAACCCGGGAATCCGTTCGGAGGGGAGCAAGCAGGCCCTGTCGCGGACGTCCTGGGGCAGGTCCGGCTGAGGAGGTTTCATGGACATAAATAAATTTACCCAGAAGGCACAAGAGGCCCTCATGGACGCGCAGGGCATAGCATCGAGGTACCGGCACCAGCAGGTAGACAACGAGCATGTCATGCTCGCCATGCTCGGCCAGGAAGACGGGCTCATCCCGCACCTCTTTGAAAAGATGAGCCTTGCCGAAACTGGTGCTGTGCCCGTGGTGGAGGGCATACGCGAAGAGATAGAGCGGTACCTTGCCGGACTGCCGAAGGTTTCCGGGCCTTCCGGCGCCGTGGACCAGCTCTACGTAACCTCGAGGCTGAACGGCACGCTCGACCAGGCGGCCAGTGAGGCCAGAGGCATGAAGGACGAGTTCATCAGCGTGGAGCACGTCCTGCTCGCGATGCTCGAAGGGGGCAGGCAGGACGCACTCGCGAGGACGCTGCTCAATCACGGCATTACGAAAGACGGGGTGATGAAGGCCCTTGCCTCGATACGGGGCGGACAGCGCGTGACCTCGCAGACGCCGGAGTCCACGTACGAGGCGCTCGAGAAATACGGCAGGGACCTCACCAGGGCCGCGGCACAGGACAGGCTCGACCCTGTGATAGGCAGGGACGAGGAGATCAGGCGGACGGTCCAGATACTCTCCAGGCGCACGAAGAACAACCCCGTCCTCATAGGGGAGCCCGGGGTGGGCAAAACCGCGATCGTGGAGGGCCTTGCCCAGAGGATAATAAAGGGCGACGTGCCGGAGAGCCTCAAGGGCAGGCGGCTCGTGGCGCTCGACATGGGTGCGCTCGTCGCGGGCGCAAAATACCGCGGCGAGTTCGAGGAAAGGCTGAAGGCCGTGCTCAAGGAGATACAGGAATCCAGAGGCGAGGTGCTCCTGTTCATCGACGAACTCCACACCGTGGTCGGCGCGGGCGCTGCCGAGGGCGCCATGGACGCAAGCAACCTCCTGAAACCCATGCTCGCACGGGGAGAGCTCCACTGCATCGGGGCCACGACGCTGAGCGAGTACAAGAAACACATCGAGAAGGACGCGGCACTCGAGAGGCGCTTTCAGCCCATACTGGTGGACCAGCCATCGGTCGAAGACACGATCTCCATACTCAGGGGCCTGAAGGAGCGCTACGAGCTCCATCACGGCGTCAGGATAAAGGACTCCGCGCTCGTTGCGGCCGCGGTGCTGAGCAACAGGTACATATCCGACAGGTTCCTGCCGGACAAGGCGATAGACCTAGTCGACGAGGCCGCTGCGAAGCTGAGGACCGAGATAGACAGCATGCCGGTCGAGCTTGACGAGATAACGCGCAAGATGTTGCAGCTCGAGATAGAGAGGCAGGCGCTCAGGAAAGAGGTAGACAGTGGGTCCAGGGAGAGGCTCGACAGGCTCGAGAAGGAACTGTCGGAGCTGAAGGCAAGGACGGACGTCCTGAAGGCGAAGTGGCAGACCGAGAAGTCCGTCATAAGCGACGTCAGGAAGCTGCGCGAGGAGATCGAGAGGACAAAGACCGACATAGACAGGTCCGAGCGTGCCTACGATCTGGACAAGGTCGCAGAATTGAAATACGGGAAGCTGCCGGAGCTCGAGAAGAAGTACGAGAAGCTGGGCAAAAAGATGGAAGAAGGAGGGAACAGGCTGCTCAAGGAAGAGGTCGACGACGAGGACATTGCGCAGGTCGTGAGCCGATGGACGGGCATACCCGTCTCGAAGCTCCTCGAGGGGGAGTCGCAGAAGCTGCTCCATCTCGATGAGGTCCTCCACAGGCGGGTCGTGGGCCAGGACGAGGCCGTGCGCGCGGTCACGGACGCGATCATCCGTGCGCGCTCCGGCATGAAGGACCCCGGCAGACCCATCGGCAGCTTTATATTCCTCTGTCCCACCGGGGTCGGCAAGACCGAGCTCGCGCGGGCCGTAGCCGAGGCGATATTCGATAACGAGAACAACATGATCAGGCTCGATATGTCCGAGTACATGGAGAAGCATACGGTCGCGAGGCTGATAGGAGCACCGCCAGGGTACGTGGGGTACGAGGAAGGCGGACAACTCACCGAGGCGGTCAGGAGAAAGCCCTTCAGCGTCATACTCTTCGACGAGATAGAGAAGGCGCACGGCGATGTGTTC
The DNA here is from genome assembly GCA_023381995.1 of Deltaproteobacteria bacterium. Lineage (GTDB taxonomy): Bacteria > JAMCPX01 > JAMCPX01 > JAMCPX01 > JAMCPX01 > JAMCVD01. Next base: position 165 of record JAMCVD010000133.1, on the reverse strand, counting down.
AACGCCCTGCTGCAGATACTCGACGACGGGAGACTTACGGACGGGCAGGGGCGGACGGTGGACTTCAAGAACACGATCGTAATCATGACATCGAACATAGGCAGCACGTACATCCTCGAGTACCTGGACGGCAGTGGCACTTCCTACGAGCAGATGAAGCGGCGC
>JAMCVD010000016.1:23010-25933 GCA_023381995.1 Deltaproteobacteria bacterium | reverse complement strand
ACCTGCTGACTGCCAGCCCATACCGTATAGCTGCCTCCGCTTGCCGACATCGAGAAGCTGATAGCTGCGGCGACATCGCCTCCAAGCTTTGCCTCGAGCTGGTTCAAAAGGCCCTGGACTTCTGTCTGCAAACCGTCCCCGGTCACGCCCGATCCATGACAATTCTGGCATAGTGCGCCTTTGTCCTGCGGGTTGATTGTCCATACGTGCATTGACGAACCATTGGGATTATAGGTCATATGACATGTTACACAGGTATCGGCTATGTTTGCATGTTTGGACACATAGATTGTCGTTGTCCCGGTAATGCCGGTGAAGTATGAATTCTGTCCCATAAGGATATCTGTCTGCGACGGGGTATGCGGTGCAACGTACGGCTGGCCGTATGCTGTAAGTGATACAGATTCATTGTGCAGATTGTTTCTTGTGTTGTGACACTGCATACACACCGCGCCTGCGCCCGCCGATTGGACTGTAAAGCCGGCAGCGACCATCGTCGTGTCGTATACCCTTAACTGCTTGGGATTGGTTGCATCATGCGGGTCGTGACATGCCGCGCACGACTGCGGCTGTACCTGTGATACCGTAAGGCCGAGTGCCGCGAGCTGTGCCGTACTCATGGTTCCGAACCCCAATACATTCGTTGCACCTGTAAAGCCGTACGCCGAGATCTGATCGAGGTATGAACCGAACCCCTGTGCGGAATGGCACCTCCCGCAGTGGGCAGCATTAGTACCCATGCCCTGGATGGTCCCCTCGCTCAGAGAAAGCTGGAGGTTTGCATGCGGAGAGCTCACCCAGTCGGGCCCCTGGCCATCGTGACACTGGTAACAGACACCCGCTCTCCAGTTTACCCTCTCAAGAAGATCCTGTGGCGAACTGCCGTGTGCATAAGAAACGTTCGGCCCGTGACAGCTCTCACACTGGATATTTGCGAGTGCGGAGACGGTTGGATACAGCGCTTCCATATTTGTCCAGTTTGATGTCTGGAGCACGTCCGGGAACGCCCAGGCCTTCATAGCATTGTTGAACCCGTTGTTACTTGAAGGTGCTGCTTGATCATAACCGAGTGTATGACAGCTCAGGCATACTTCATTTGTGACTTGATCGAGAGGGCCGCCATCGAAAGGCGGTTCATCAATCGGCTCATACCCTGTCGGTCCAATGGTCCCGTCCCCGAACAGTCCGTCAATGCCCCTGGTAAACATGGACGCATGGGCCGTCTGCGACCACGGCGCAAAGTTTCCAGTCAGACTACCGTTGTGACAGTTGAAGCAGTTACTGTAGCCGCCGGATACGGGGTGGCCCACACCCTCCCATGTTCCGGCTACAATCGTAAATGTATTCCCGGAGGTCGTCTCGGTTACATCGTATACACCTGCGACATCGGGGGTAAACATCACCACTGTTGTCGGCGGGGCTGCTGTGACAGTAAAAAGGGCCGCACTCGAGCCAGCAGGCCTCCCAAAATTAAAGCTCGGTGTTGTCTCGACAAAATTGAGATATACCGGAGCACCGACGGCCACATTCTGAATGCCCGGCTGCTTGCTCGCAGACCTTATCATGATAGAAGAAGATGTCTGTACACCGGCAGGGTTTGTCACATAGAGTATCAACCGGTAAAGACCAACTTCATAGGGAGCTATCGGCATTATGTTGTCCCTGTCTGCCCGCGGTGTCAACTGTGTAAGGATCGGGTCTGTCGTAAATGCAAGCGATGCCGTATCAGCGCCAGCTATCTGCGTTTCGTTGGGATAGTTGCCGATACCGTACTGGGGGTACGATTGCACTGTCCAGGTGTAGGTAAGTGCGGATGCGGAATAATCCGGGTCACTTACATTCGCTGTCACGTGTACCGTCCCGCCGTAGCCGACATTGTAGATACCGGTATCAAGACTATCCACATAATAGTTGCTCGGCCAGGTAATAAGCGACGGCGATACCGGGGCAGAGGTCAAAGACAGTGTCGTTGTCGCTGTTAAGCCGGCAGCAACCGATATGAAGCCCGATGTCAACTGGTTGTAACCGGAAGCGCTGACGATCACCCGATACGGACCTATGGGTAGATCTGTGAATATAAAGTTGCCGTTTGCATCGGTCGATAAAGTGGATACTACCGCCGGGTTTAATGCTACCGTGGCGTTTGCAACAGGGGACTGGGTTGCGCTGTCTACGATGGTCCCCGACAAGCTGCCCGTGCTGATGCCGGGTGCACCGTTCGTACCATTGGTGCCGTTGGTGCCATTGACACCGTTACTGCCGTTCTTCCCGCTGCATCCGGCTACTATACCTGCGGTGAATACAAACAAACCTAAAAATTTAACTGACTTTTTTAACTTCATAGGGTCTTTCTCCTTTAATAAGGAGGATAGAAAGCAAATTCTATGCCAATACCAAGATTTCTATATCTATGCGATAACCTATTCATTATACAATAAAAAATGGCCGCTTTATCCCGGCCTTAATTCCATAGTGGGTGAAAACCCCAATATTGTGGGTGAAATTACACAATGAGCTTACCGCCTTCAAACCCCAAGTTATAGTTTTTGCTGATATTCGAAGAATAGCTCTGTTTGACGCAGGCTTATCACTCATTACGTAAACACCCCTATCTTGCAAATGCATTTTTCGGGATAAGGGTTTTATGAACAAGTAATTTTTATAACCTGCCTCCAGTTCTGCATCCAGAGGTCACATAAGTCAGGAGTAGGTATCCAGTATTGACTATCTTTTACGACATTACAAAACATTTATCGAAAGGAATTTTGGGGAACAGTTGTTTTAAAAGTACGTTCTGTATGCGAGTGCCCGGGGCAGAAGCATATGCTTGCAAATGACGACGGAAAGATATAAAACCCGTACCGGGAAAGGAGGCAGTATGCTGGACATCTATATGGACCAGAAAAAGACCGGGCTTATGAAC
>JAMCVD010000016.1:0-23000 GCA_023381995.1 Deltaproteobacteria bacterium | reverse complement strand
GGGACTTTGTCAAGTCCGTACCCAAGAAGCTCCTCATGGACATGGACGACAACAAGGTGGTATACCCGTCATGGTACGTACGCGAGGCCGCACGGAGGAAGCTGCTGGGACTGCGGTTCTCGCCGGAGTTCGGCGGCAGGGGGCTAAAATGGGAAGACGAGATAGTGGCCCTCGAGGAGGTGGGCGTCCTCGGAACATCGCTCGCCTGCCTGTACTCCCTCGTCAGCATCGTGGGTGAGGCCCTGCAGGTGTTCGGGAGCGACGCACAGCGGAAAAAATATCTGAGGCCGCTCCTCGAGGGCAGGATGTTCTGTGCCGAGGCTCTGACGGAGCCTCGTGGCGGCTCCGATTTCTTCGGCGCTACGACCACCGCAAGAAAGGAAGGGGACCACTACGTCCTGAACGGGCAGAAGAGGTTCGTCGTCGGTGCGGAGGGCGCGGACATATTTCTGGTGTACGCAAAGACCGACGAGAAGGCAAAGCCCCAGATGTCCCTCAGCGTGTTCGTCGTCGAGAGGGACATGGGGGTCGAGGTGAAGCACGTGTACGGGCTCCTCGGGACGCGCGGGGGAGGGGCGGGGAGGATCCTGTTCAAAGACACGGAGGTGCCTGCGGAAAACCTGATCGGAGAGGAAGGGGCCGGCGGGCTCATCTTCAACCAGATGATGATCCCGGAGAGAATGACGTCCGCTGCCGGGGCGCTCGGGGGCGCACGGGAGCTCCTCAAGATCGCGGCGAGGTACTCCGACAGGCGCAAGGCGTTCGGTCAAAAGATACGGTCGTTCCAGGGCGTGAGCTTCAAGGTAGCGGACAGCATCGTGGACCTGGACTCAGCCAGCGCCCTCGTCCATGCGGCTGCGCGGTCGGTCGACGAGTACGGCAGCACCGGCATGACGCGCCGGCTCGTCTCCGAGGCGAAACGGTACGCGACCGAGATGGCGTGGAGGGTCACGAACAATGTGATGCAGGTCCTCGGGGGCATCGGCTACACGAACGTCTACCCGGTCGAGCGCGCACTGAGGGACGCACGGCTGGCCATGATATGGACCGGCACGAGCGAAATCATGAACCTCATAATCCAGCACGAGTACTACAGGGAAGTGCTCGGCGAAAATGCGACCATGAGGAACCTGGAGGCGGACGCGCCGGAGGCCGACAGGGAAGAAGAGAAGATATACGAATGACCAGGGGAGGCGGTATGAAAAGGACAGCTTATTGGTTCGTATCGGGACTGCTCTTGCTGACATGGGCAGCGGGCTGCGGCACTTCGGGCAGCAAGCCCTACACGCTCGGCCCGTTCGGGGTCCGGGTCGGCGGCACGTACCTTTCCGTGACGGACAGGTACGGACGGACGATACTGCCCGGCTATTCGGGCGACATGGTAATCTTCGGGAGCGGCACGCCGTACGTGACAGAACAGTTCGGCTCTTTTGCGATAACGGAGACGACTTCATGGGCACAGACCGAGGCGTTCGACGTTACGTATGCTGGTCCGGACCGGATCGTCATACGGATAAGCTCCCAGGCAGGGGACGGGTACATGGTCCTCTCGCCGATAAGCAACAGCATGCTCGGCATATCCGTCACGGCGCCCTCGGGCACGATGTCCGGGGGCAGCGCCATCAACAGGACGGTCCTCAATCTCCCGTGCCGGGACGGCGACCATTTCTATGGCCTGGGAGAGCAGTTCAACAGCTTTGACCAGAGGGGCAATATCGTGGGGATATGGACACAGGACCACGGGTTCCTGCAGGACATACCCAGCCAGACAAACATCCGGGCCGCGCTTCATGCAACGTACTTTCCGGAGCCGTTCATGCTTACGAGCGAGCCGGCGGGCATCCTCATAAGCTCCACGGCCTACAGCAAGTTCGACCTCTGCGCCTCGGATCCTAGACAGGCGAGCGTCGAGCTCTGGGACACGCACATGAACATCGTCCTGATATCGGACGTGGACCCTATACACATAATTCAGGACTTCACCGGCATCGTCGGGAGGCAGCCCATCTCCAAACCATGGGTCATCGGACCGTGGATCTCGGTGGAGGGCGGCAGTCTTTCCCTTACAACCACCGCAGACCAGCTCAGGGCGGACGGCATCCCCTCATCGGCCATATGGTACCAAGACTGGGTTGGCGGGAGCAGCCTCCTCGGAGGGTACGACCTTCCCTATCACTGGACGCCTGACTTTACTCTCTATCCGGACATGGCCGGCGTCAATGCGACCCTCGGCACCATGGGGCTCAAGGCGCTGGCGTACTTCAACAGCTTCGTGGACGAGTCGCAGGACCAGTGGAATGCGGCGGTGACGGGCGGCTACCTTGTAACCGACAGCGCGGGCCAGCCGTACACCTTTACCGGTGCTCACTTCAGCCCGCAGAGCATAGTCGACCTCACCAACCCGGCCGCAGCGGCGTGGATGCAGGGCTTTATGCAGAGTGCGACGACGCTGGGGTTCAGCGGATGGATGGCCGACTTCGGCGAATGGCTCCCGTATGACTCCTTTATGAGGACCGGTCCCGCCACGCTCCTGCACAACGAGTACCCGGTGCTCTGGGCGAAATTCAACTATGACACCATGTCTGCTGCCGTACCCTCAGGTGACTTTGCGTTCTTCATGCGCTCCGGCTATCTCGGGTCGCAGCCGTACCAGCCCGTCGTCTGGGCAGGGGACCAGAACACGGACTTCGACCCCCAGTTCGGGTTCCCCACGGCAGTGATCGCCGCGCTGAACATGGGCGTGTCCGGCGTGCCCATCTTCACGCCGGATATAGCTGGCTACGCAGGGCTGGTGCCCTCGACGAAGGAGCTCTACTTCAGGTGGACGGAGTTCGGCTGCTTTACTCCGGTCATGAGGACGCACAACGGGTTCTTTTACTATACGAACTGGAACTGGAACAGGGACACGGACACGATCCAGATGTTCAGGAGGTATGCGGCCCTCCACGTCGATCTGTTCCCGTATATCTACACATACATGACGCAGGCGCACAACCTCGGGACCCCCATCATGCAGGCGCTGTGGCTCAGGTACTATGACGACCCCCGGACGGCGACGATAGAGGACGAGTACCTGTTCGGGGACGAGATGCTCGTGGCACCGGTGATCACGCAGGGCGCTCTCCAGAGGACACTGTACCTGCCCGCTGGCAACTGGTACCCGTTCGACGGTGGGCCCTCCGTTGCAGGGGGCGTGAGCGTGACCGTGGACGCGCCCATGGACACGATACCGGTGTTCGTGCGTGCAGGCTCGGTCATACCCATGCTCACACAGGCGCCGGATACCCTGATAACGGGGACCACGGTGACCGTCACGACCCTTGCAGACGTCATAACGGCCCAGACGATACGGGTGTACCCCGGTGCGAACGGCGGGTTTTCGGTGTACGACGGCTCTTCCTTTACACTCACCTCGTCGGCGAATGGACTGACCCCGGGAAACGGCATTGTGCTGGCCGACCAGAACGGCCAGGCGCTCCGGGCCTGCACCGCGCAGGACGCCGGCGCGGTCGCCTGCGGCATGATCGCCGGCAGGACGTTCGTCGTAGAGGGGCGTGCCGGCCGGACAGGCGTCTTTACGTTGCAGGGTGAGCCTTCGAACCCGGGAACAAGCTATCGGATAGAGGTGTTTTGATCAGAAGCTTACGAGTCTGTCCGTCTGGATCGTGAGCTCGGCAAGCTGATCGATCGTGCCGAGCTCCACGCCCTCTATGAGCCTGGTCTCGAGCATGCCCCTGACGCTCAGGCATGTCATGCACGTCTTTACCGTGCCGCCGTTCTTTATTATGGACTTGAGCATGCGCTCTATGTTGTAGAACCCGTCCGGGGTCGACTGCTCCGGCAGCGCACAGACGACCGCGTCGCCCATGAGGAAGACGGTGACCTTTGCGTCCCGGGACCCCTTCTGTATGGCCATTGCGAGCCGCAGCGCGTTGTAGGCCTTCTCGGACCCGTACGGCGGATCATTGACAATCATCAATACCTTCATCTTTTCTCCAGTCCTTTCTCCTGATTCGTCCCGGGATCGATCCCCTTATAGCCGCGGGCCGGGACATACACAAGGATTATCGTACTTTTTGCACAAGGATTGTCAGTGTCTGCCCCGGGACAGATGCCCGGCCGCTCCGTCCGGTCCTCCCATAGGGGAGGCATAAAAAATCATTTGACATTTATACATCGCGGCCTTAAAAATTGACATTATAATCAAAAAAAGGAGGGTTTATGGAACTGGCGTATAAAGATCTGAGGGATATGGTTGAAAAGAGGGCAGAGGAAAGCAAGGACAAGGTCTTTATCTATTTCTACGACGATGTCGTGACGTTCAAGCAGTTCAACGAGAGAATCAACCGCTTTGCCAACGGGCTGAAGTCCATAGGGGTGAAAAAGGGGGATACCGTACACATCTACTTGAACAATTCTCCGGAGTTCCTGTATGCCGCACTCGCGGTAAACAAGCTCGGCGCAATCGCCGGACCCATCAACTGCTGGTGGAGTGCCGACGAGGTAAAGTTCCTGCTGAACGACTCGGGGGGGAAATACCTCGTTGTCGAGTCCGCTTATTACCAGAACATTGAGGACATGAAGTCCTCTTTGACCACCCTTCAGAAGATTGTCTTCCTGGGCGACGACCCTCCGAAAGACACGATACCCTACCAGGAGCTCATGAAGCATTCCGACGTGCTCGGGCCGGTGGCCATATCCCCGGACGACGATGCATACCTCTTCTATACGTCCGGCACGACCGGCAAGCCCAAGGGCGCACTGCTGACCCACTCGAACGCACTCTACGCCGTCATGGGCGTGAGGTCCGTCCTCCATTCGGACGAGGAGAAGGGGGACGAGGTGGCACTGATCTTTCTGCCGCTGTTCCACGTCAATGCCATGATGTCCATGGTCAGCGCCCTGTACTCCGGCGTTACGGTCGCACTGAGGCTTACCTTCTCCGCCTCGGAGTTCGGGGAGGTCGTCGAGCGGTACAAGGTGACTTTCTTCAGCGGCGTCCCAGCCGTCTACAACATCCTGATCCTCATCGCGGACGATGTAAAGAAGCACGATCTGAGCAGCCTGAAATTCGGCGTCTGCGGCGCGGCGCCCCTCGCGGAAGAGACATTCAAGAAATTCGAGGCGACGTACGGCATAAAGATCGTAGAGGGATACGGCCTTACCGAGGGGACCGTGGTAAGCACGCTGAACCCGCTGGACGGGGTACGGAAGATCGGCTCTATAGGGAAGTCCCTGCCCGGACAGGAGGTAAAGGTCGTGGACGATAACGGGAAATCGCTCGGTGTCGACGAAATAGGCGAGCTGGTCATCAAGGGCGGCGCGATCATGAAGCGCTACCACAACAGGCCGGAGGAGACCTCGCAGACCGTCATCGACGGCTGGCTCCACACAGGCGACATAGGCTATGTCGACGCGGACGGCTATTACTTTATCGTGGACAGGAAGAAGGACATGGTCATACGCGGGGGAGAGAACATATACCCGAAAGAGATAGAGAACGTCCTCTACGAGCACCCGAAGGTCATGGACGCTGCCGTTATAGGCGTGCCGGACAAGGTCATGGGCGAGGAGGCAAAGGCCTTTATCGTGCTGAAGCCCGGGGAGAAGGCCACGGAGGACGAGATAAAGGCGTACACGAAGTCAAGGCTTGCCGAATTCAAGGTGCCGAAGTACGTCGAATTTATTGACGATCTGCCGAAAAATATTATAGGAAAGGTCCTGAAGAAGGAACTGAGGGCGAGAGAAAGGGAAAAAACGATAAAGGAAAGGAAAGTCTGATTAAGGATTTGCTGAAAAAGGCCGCTGGAGAGATCGTAAAGAGGAAGCATGTTGTTGCATTTACGGGTGCGGGCATATCCCAGGAGAGTGGCATAGCCACGTTCAGGGACGCGGGAGGGCTGTGGGACAGGTTCAGCCCGGCAGAGTTCGGCACGGTGGAAGGCATTATAGGGGTCGCGGCGAACACCCCGCAGAAGCTCATAAGCTTCATCAACGACTCCATCGCCTCTCTGAGCAAGGCCTCCCCGAACCCGGCGCACCTCGCGATAGCGGAGATGGAGAAGCGGGGCCTGCTCGATTGTGTCATTACGCAGAACGTGGACAACCTGCATCAGCTTGCCGGCAACGATAACGTGATAGAGGTCCATGGGAACATATACAGGTTCAGGTGCACGCAGTGCAGCGAGACCATAAAGTTTTCCAGGCACGATTTCCTGGAGTTTCTGAACAGGGCCGTTACCGAGCTCAACTCCCGTTCGTTCGAGCGCATAATCGATGCAATGCCTTCCTGCAGGTGCGGGGGCAAGGCACGGCTCGACGTCGTAATGTTCGGCGAGCCCGTCCAGATGATCCCGGAGTCCTATAGCAAGATAGAGGGGGCGAAGGTCGTGCTTATAGTCGGGACCTCGGGTACGGTCTATCCGGCGTCGGAGATCCCGAGGTACGGCAAAAAGTCAGGCGCCGTCATCATCGACGTAAACCCGAAAGAGACCTTCTACGCGGATATCGACAACTACTTTTTAAAAGGTCCGGCGGGCGTGGTAATGCCGCAGCTCATGGAAGAGATCAGGGCACTGCTATAGGCGAACCCGGCATCAAAAATGAACCAAGGAGGTTTTATGGCGGCTCTTACAGACAGGCAAAACAACTACAGGATACTCATGATCGCACTGTTCTGGACGTTCCTCATCGTCGGCGCACTGTTCTATATCGTCCCGAACAACATCATAGACCTGTTCAACACGGTCTCCGGAAAGATCGGCTATTTCCAGGCCACTCCGCAGAGCATGGAGAAGTTCTATATCGATCTCGCGGTTGCGTACATGGCGTGTGTCACGACAATTGCATACCTGATCCAGAAGGACGTGAAGAGGAACCTCAACCTGACGCCCGTGCTCATCGTCGGCAAGGCCACCTCATCGCTCATCTCCCTCGTAAGCTTCATGGCATACCAGAGGTCCCTGCTCTACTTTTCCAACTTTGTCGTAGACGGGTCCATCGTCATAATCGTCCTCGCATTCTATCTGCCTGCGAAGAGTGAATCCAGGACATAGGCGTGGCGCGCCGGTACGGTACCGCTTGGACAGCATGAACAGGACGAGGCATGTCCACCTTATGGTGCACGGAAGGGTCCAGGGGGTCTGGTACAGGGCGGGCACCCGGGACACCGCCGAGACGCTCGCCATAAAGGGATGGGTAAGGAACCTGCCCGACGGGAGCGTGGAGATCGATGCATGGGGAGAAGGAGACGCCATGGAGAAGTTTATCGAATGGTGCTGTCAGGGCCCGCCCGGGGCCCGTGTCACGAAAACGGACATCGAAGAGCTCGAACCGGGTGCAGGTCCCGGTGGCTTCGAGATTACCGGATGAATGACCGTACCGGTTATAGTGCCTTGCCGGGGTTCATGATGTTGTTCGGGTCGACGAGCCTTTTGATCCCCCTCATAAGCTCGTGTGCCGCGGGCGAGAGCTCCTTTGTGATATAGGCAAGCTTTGTGATCCCCACGCCGTGCTCGCCGGATATGGTGCCGCCGAGACGTATCACGAGATCGAACACCATGTCCACCGCCCTCAGCGCCCTCTCGTGCTCGCCGCCGTCCTTTTCGTCATAGAGGAGGTTGACGTGGATATTGCCATCGCCTGCGTGTCCAAAGTTCGCATACCTCAGGTCCATCTCCCCCGCGATCCGGTCCACGCCGGAGACGAGCTCCGGCAGCTTCGACAGAGGGACGACGACGTCCTCGTTGAGCTTGAACGGCCTTATCTTCGCCAATGCAGGGGATATCGCCCTCCGTGCCGACCAGAGCCCCTCCGCCTCGGGGCCGTGGGAGACCTCCATCGAGACAGCCCCCTCCCTGCAGGCGGCCCGTATCTTTTCGATGGCCTTTCCCGTCTCTTCCTCTGTCCCGTCAACCTCTATGAGCAGGGCGGAGCCTGCCTTTTCCCCGAACACCTCTGTGCCCCTGTAGGCGGAAACCGCACTCAGGGACGCGCGGTCCATGAACTCGAGGGCCGAAGGCAATATGCCCGTGCCGAGTATGCCCTTTACAGCCGATGCGGAGGCGGAGGCGTCGCTGTATGTCACAAGCAGGACCGACGTCGTCCGGGGCATTGGAATGAGTCTGAGCACGGCCCGTGTAATGATACCGAGCGTGCCTTCCGAGCCTATGAAAAGGTCCTTCAGACTGTATCCAACGACGCCTTTGTGCGTGTGCCTGCCGAGCCACAGGATAGCGCCCGTCGGCAGGACGACCTCGAGACCGAGCACATAGTTGGATGTGGACCCGTACTTTATCGCCCTCAGCCCCCCGGCATTCTCAGAGATATTGCCGCCGATACTCGAGAACTCGCTGCTCGCCGGATCGGGCGGGTAAAACAGGCCCATTTCGGACGCCCTTCTCTTGAGCTCGCCGGTTATGACGCCCGGCTCTACTTCGGCGGTGAGGTCTGCCCTGCTCATCGATACGATCCCGTCCATCTTTTCCGTGGACACTACCATACCGCCGCTGACAGGGACCGAGCCCCCGGTGAGCCCTGTGCCCGCCCCCGTGGGGTGACAGGAACCGCATGACTGTTTGCGAGCTTCAGTACATCGGACACCTCTTCTGCGTTCAGCGGGAACACGACCGCGTCCGGCCGGCGACTTATCCCCGTGGCATCATAGCCGTAGAGAAGCAGGGACTCCGGGTCCGTAAAGCACCTCTCCTTACAGATTCGGCTTAGTTCCGAGATAACGCCTCTTGCTATAGACATCTGGGTCCATTCTTCTAAAGATCGAACCGGGAATACATCTTTCGGGTCACGACAGACGCTGTTACTTCAGCAATTCTTTTGCTATGATCAGCTTCTGGATCTCCGACGTACCAGCGCCAATCTCGAGCAGCTTCGCATCCCTGAAATATCTTTCTACCTTGTACTCGCGCATATACCCGTACCCGCCCATGATCTGTATCGTGTCCCGTGCCGCTCTGTTCACCATGTTGGACGCAAACAGCTTTGCGATGGATGCCTCCTTTGATACCCTCTTGCCCTGGGCCACCAGTTCGATGAGGTAATAGACGTAGCGGCGTGCGACCTCGAGCTCCGCGGACATGACTGCGAGCTTCTCCTGTATGAGCTGGAACTCCGATATGGGCTTACCGAACTGCCTCCTCTGCTTTGCGTATTCAACCGCCTCGTCGAGGCACGCCTGCGCGATCCCGATACTCGAGAGGGGCGTAAACGCCCTCTCCACGTCGAGCGAAGAGAACATGTCCTTGAACCCGTTGCCCTCCCTGCCGAGGAGCTGGTCCTTCGTGACCTTCACGCCGTCGAGCACGATCTCCCCGGTAGGCGAGCACCTGCCCCCCAGCTTTTTAAAAGGCCTTCCTGTCTCCAGTCCACTCATGCCCCTTTCCAGGACAAAGGCGCACCCACCGTCGGACTTCGAAGATCCGGGCCTCCTCGCAATGACGATGAAAAAGTCCGCTATAGGGGCGTTCGTTATGAATGTCTTCCTGCCATTGATCACATAATAGCTGCCGTCCTTCTGCCATGTCGTCGTGATGGAAAGGGCGTCGGAGCCTGCGTCGGGTTCCGTCAGCGCCCAACACCCGATCTTCTCCCCCTTTATGACAGGGGGCAGATACCGCTGCTTCTGCTCTTCGTTGCCGTGCCTGGCAACGTTGTTCGCAAACAGCAGGTCGGACGCATTCAAGGACAGGTTATAGCCGAACGATACCCTGCAGTTCTCCTCATAAACGACGGCCTTCGCATAGTAGTCGTCCATGCCGCCGTACTGTTCCGGGAGATGGGGGCCGACGTACCCGAGCGCAGCGGCCTTCTTCAGCACTTCGAAGGGGAAGGTCTCCCTCTCGTCGTACTCGGACGCTATCGGCGACAGCTCCTTCAGATCGAATCTCCTTGCTGCGTCCCTTAGTTTTATATACTCTTCTCTGTCCGCAAATGTCATGTCCTGTACCCCCACAGCATAGTATCGCTTATTCTCACTATGCACAAAAACAAAAAATTTGAAAGCGTTTTGTCACAGGGGAGCGGGGCGTCCTACGGTACGATGACCTTTATGCTCCCCGGCAGTATATCGAAGGCCGCCGGCAGCATGCCTGGCTGCTCGCCGTCGACGTCGAGCAGTACCCTGTCTTTCGAGGCAAGTTCCACATGCCGTGCATGGGTGTACCCGATCATCGGATCGTTTATATGCGTGCCCTTGTAGATCTTCGACGAATTCCTGAGAAAGTCTATGAACCCGGCCTTCCCTATGGTGACGATGTCGAATGTGCCGTCACAGGGGTCCGCCTTCGGCGCTATGTGCATACCGCCGCCGAAGAATTGACAGTTCGCTATGGCAAGCATGTTGATCTCGGCATCGTATGGCCTGCCGCCGTCGAGTGTTATCGCGATGTCTTTGTTTTTGTACGTGACGAGCGTGGCGATGGTCCCCCACAGAAAGGACACGAAGCCCCCGAACACCTTGGTCGTCCTGTTTACCCGGTCAACGGTCTCTCCGCCGATTCCCGCGTCCGCTATATTTATGAAATACCGGATCGTCTCTTGGCCAGCGTGCGACATGAACCGTATCTTCCCCGCATCGAGTGTCCGGGCCTTTGCCCGGCTTATCACCTTCACCGCTTCCTGATAAGGCTTGGGCATGCCCATGGTCTTGATAAAGTCCGACCCGGTCCCCATCGATACGACGCCGAGCACCGCCTCGGGGTTCAGCGGCCTGTCGTCCTCGAAAAAACCGTTTACGACCTCGTTCAATGTCCCATCCCCTCCTACAGAGACTATGCGATTAAACCCGTCTTTTATGGCCCGTCTGGTAATATCGGGCGCTGTGTATGGACCTGTTGTAAAAGCAACCTCGGCCTTGCCGATCGCCCCTGACAATGCCCGGCTTATTTCAGGCCAGAGCCTCTGGGTCCTTTTGTTCGCGGAGTTCGGGTTTACGACGACAAAGGTCCTCAACTGTCCATTCATGTCCGTCGCGCCTGTTATTCCCCTGACGACTTGTTTGTCCCGCCATAGGTTTCCGGCAGGGTCAATGCCAGCAGAAATGCGATGGCAAACATGATCATCAGCAGCCATATGCTGTTCCGGAAATCGGATGTTGCGTTTCCGATGAGCTCCATTCCATAAATAGTTACGATGGCTCCCGTTGCACCGAAGACCCACATCATGCCTGTCGCACTGCCTGTCAGCCGTTCTCCGGCAACCTCTATGGCCATCTGGAACATGATGGGTAATAAGGATATGACCATGAACCCGAGGATGAGCCCCAGTATGATCGCCGTGGTATAGCTCTTCGTTTGGATGAGGGGGTACATAAAGACCCCGGCCGATACTGTCCCTATAAGGAGGAACGGTTTTCTTTTCTTTATCAGATCCGACAGGATCGGTATAACGATGGCACCAACGATGCCTCCGGCTATCAGCAGCCCGACTATCACGCCGCTCTGCTCTTCAGAGAACCCCTGGGGACCCAGGAGCTTGTCCAGCCAGTTTGTAATGCCATTAAAGAAACCTACGCCTATAAACATGATACCGGCGATAACAACCATATCCTTCATCTTCAGAAGCCTCTTGTAGGCATGTATGGGATGGTATCCCTGCTCCTCGGCCTTCAACGTCGTAAGCAGCGACGGGTTATCCCTGGCGAAGAGAACAAACAGCAGTGACCCGAGTACGGTAACCCCGCCGTATATGACCATGATAGGGAACAGGCCGATATGGATGATTATCGGGGTAATAATAAGCGCGGCTATCATGCCGATGAACATCGCCATGGATGCGAACCCGTTTGCAAGGGCCTCTTCGTTTTTATTGAACCATGTGGATGCGAGCTTCGCACCGCTGTTTACGATAAAAGGCTGGGCGATCGCAACACCTATCTGCCCTGCGAGAAGCCAGTAATAGCTGTCCGACTTAAGACGCAGCAACACAGCAACAGCCATTATAATCGATCCAATGCTTACCGTGAACCTGAAACCCTTTGAGTCGAGCACGGCCCCAACGGGCAGTGAAAGCAACAGATTGAATATATTGAAGACGGACAGCAGCAAGACAAACTGAAAGTCGGTTATGTTTAACAGTTTTTCAAGCGTGGGCTGTATTGGAGCGAAGTTCAGCCACAAAAACTGCGTCAGTACGACCTGAAACATAAATATAACAAGAACCACCCATCTATAAGAACCGTATTTGACCTGTTCCATAGTGTCCCCCTGTCTTTTATCCATAACTATAGTGTATGCACTTGTTTTTAGTCAAGATATTATTACCTTACAAGGAAGATAGCACGCTGGATGTGCAAATCCACATATGCTATTGACATTTAAAAAATGTTATGGGTACAAATGAAATACAAGAGAGGAGGAAACAAAATGGAACCAAAAAAATATTTATTTTTAGTTATGCTTGTGCTTACCGTGGTCTTGATACCAATGGCAGGCTGCACCAAAAGCCAGTCCGCCGCACGCAAGGAGCTAACGGGCCTGAATGTCCAGTATAATCAAGATCAGTTCCTCAACAGCGCAAAGGACGGCAACACAAAGGTCGTTGAGTTGTTTCTTCAGGCGGGCATGGATCCGAACGTAAAGAACAAAGACGGTCAGACGGCACTGATGCTCGCAGCGTACAGCGGCCATATAGGTACCGTTGAATTGCTGATAAAACACGGTGCCTATATAAACGTCATCGATAAATACGGAGACAGTGCCCTGTCATGGGCAGCAGGGGAAAAGCACATGGACATCGTGCAGTTGCTCAGGAAGGAAGAGATAAACAAGTCCTATTAGAACACGCTTGCCCCGTGTCGCGGCGTAGTGTGTGTTGTGCATACCCGTAAAAGTACGCTCAAAGGACTTGAGGCCCGGTTCTGGGATCCGGGGGACGGCGGCGGTCACTTTTTCGATACAGGACGCTTCTGTACCGGCAGCTTATCGAGAGAACTGTACACTCCCTCGAGATAATTTACGATCGAATGGAGGTCGAACGTGTGCCACTCCAGCCGTGCCGAGGACATGTTCGCGCGGGCGGCGCTGAGTATCTTCTCATCGCTCTTCGAGGTATAAAGCAATTTATCCGCGTCCATGAGCTTGCGGTCCTGCTGTAAGAGAAGGAGTACGGCCTTTGCTTCCTCTGGTATGTAGGGCAGAACGCCCATCCTGCTGTTGTGACACCTATCGCAGACATTTGCCATATCGTTCGGGTTCAGGATCGTCGTTACCATGGAGCCGTGGCACGTCACGCAGTTGGGGCCCTGTCCCGTTGATTCAAGCTTTTTGTAGTGGTAGCTCTGCGTAAACTTGTAGAACTCCGCACCGTGACACCTGCCGCAGGTCGAAGGGATGCTTTTGTAATAGACCTTGCTGTTTGGGTTGCTCGAGCTGAAGACACCGATGTGCGCCAGCCTTTCCGTTACGGCGTCCGGGTCTCCCCCGTGGCATTTATCGCATGTTATGCCGTGTTCCTGGTGTACGGACCCTTTCCAACTGTGCGACTTCGCCCCTACAAAGCTCTGCCCTGATAAAACGGAATGACACCTGACGCATGAATTGGCGGCGCTCGCCGTGCGTACACCGAGGACGGACACTGCACCCAGCATGAACACTACAGCAGCACATTGAAACCTCATCATCCTATCCCTCCCTTTTTTTATTGTAGAGCCTGAGAAGAGCATACGAAACAACCGCGGCCATGACCGTTGCGAGGACAACGTACATGAGCATCGTCTTCGGCTCGATATGAAGGACGTCGATATATCCCGATACAACAAGCATCGTCAGGAAGACCCCGCCTGTAATCCCGAATGAGGTCATGAAGGGCCTCCGGAGAGGGCTGACGATGTAATGCTGGGGCTCCTTCGACCTGTCTATCAGCGGCACAAGCAAGAACACGAGGATCAGGAACGTCGGGAACACGACCCCTCCGATGGTCTCTGGCGTAATCTTGCCCCCGAAAATGGAGAACGAGAGGTCGCCCGGTATGAGCTTCAAAAACCCATACACGACAAGGAAATACCAGTCCGGCCTCATGACGGGCGTACCCGGCGAGGGCGGTCCATAGGTCTCGATGGGGTTCAACGGGATATACGTCGCTATCAGGGCAATCACGAAGAGCAGGAAGAAGAAGAACGCTATGCTGATGAACGCCTGCTCTGGCCAGATCGGTATGCCGATGAGGCGTTTCCCGTTTTGTGCCTCCGGTCTGCCCCCGTTCGAGGACGGCTCCGTGTGCTTTTGCTTTACGAGGATGACCATGTGCAGCCCGATAAGGACCATGAGCAGCACGGGTATGAACATCACGTGCAGGAAGAAGAACCGGGGGACCGTTGCGGCAGAGGGGAAGTCTCCTGCAAAGAGCAGCCTCGATATCCAGTTGCCGATCCATGGGACGGACTTTGCGATATAGTATCCTATGGACGTCGCGGTGACAGAGAAGTTACTGTACGGGAGCAGGTAGCCAGTGAACGCAGCGAAGAGCGAGATCCCGAACAGTCCGAGCCCAACAAACCAGTTGACCTCCCTGGGGTTCCTGTACGCGGACGTAAAATAGACCCTCATGAGGTGGACAAGCACAGCGGCTATCATGATCATCGCGCTCCAGTGGTGTATACGCCTCACCAGCATGCCCATGGACATGAGGTCGATCTTGACCACGCTCGCATAGGCCGCAGGCACCGTTGCGCCGAACAGGGAGACCGTCTTCGTCGACGGCTCATAGAGCAGGCCGAGGAATACCCCTGTTACGACGAGTATTATAAAAGAGAACAGGGCGATCTCGCCAATCAGGAACGTCGGGTGCGTCGGGAACGTCTTGGACAAAAACTTTTCCTTGAATTTTATCAGATCGAGTCTTTCATCAAACCATTTGAACATTGCTTGGCTCCCCTTCCATTAGACCTGTGGGCCTATAGGGCCCATAAAATCACCCGTAAAGACAATCGTATCGTCGTCTGTTACCTTGACGCCTATCTGCGCAAGCGGTATGGGCGCCGGCCCGCCCTCGACGAGTTCCCCCCTCGCAGGGTTGAATATGCTGTTGTGACAGAAGCACTCCGTGTAAGAGGCATCTGGCGAGGTCTGGTTCTTTACCCACGAGACCGTACACCCGAGGTGCGTGCATATCGCGCTGTAGGCAATGAAGCCTTTATCGGTGAGTTTACTGTCAGTCGGCTCTTTGAAGTCCGATTCGGCCAGCTTGATCAGTTGTACAAGGTTTGCAGGGTTCGATGACTTGCCTTTGGGATACACGAGCTCTGCATCACCGAGGTTGAGCGAGCCCGCCTTTATCTCCGTGCCGATATTGCTGCCCGACGCATAAACGAGGACGTCGCCCGGGGCGATGGTGGACACGTAGCCACTGCCTTTCTTCGAGGGCGACAGCAGCTTCAGCATGGAGAGCAACGATCCGAAAGCCCCGATGACCGCGATGACGATCGTCCCAAGGATGAACCGCCTCCTTGTTATGAACTTTTTGTCCCCTGCGTCTGCTGTCCCTCCGGCTCCATTTACCATAACAGCTCCTCCTCCCTGTCCTCGGACACCTCTCTGAACTCAAGGAAATATCGCAAATAGAGCGTGACAACGACCGCTGCAATCAAGAACTCGGCCGATACCATTGTCCCCATTACCATGTTGTTCCCTCTCCCCGTTACGAAGAGGTAGGCGAACAGCGCGCTTATGCAGAGGGACAGGATGGACAGGAGCACAATCACCCCCGCCGCTGCCATGGAATAGGACGGCTTTTTGCTGTGTATGACTTCAAAACCCATCTTTACCTCCTTTTCTCTATCAGTATGTAAATAATAAAGGCAATGATGAACAGAAGGATGATAGCACCGAATGCCACGAACCCGATCTGGAACGAACCCAGCTCTTCGGGAAACAGGGGGGGCTCCTTGCCCTTTATCTTCTCCTCGGCGAGCTTTATCCTGAGCCTGGAAAGCTCTGTTACCGTTGCATCGTTGACATTCATGGGATCTATCTGGTCAAACCCTGTCGTGTCTTTATGGCACTTTTCGCACGATTTTGGGACGTCCGGAATGATAACATAGTGCGCTGAATGACAGTCTGTACACGAAGGACCGCCCTTATTGTCGAGATACGCGCCCCCCATGATACTGTTCTTATAGCTGTTGACCGAATCGCCGTGACACTGACTGCACATGTCGAACATCTGCGCCGGCGATGGGATGCCGATAAAACCTCTTGACCTGGACATGGAAAGAGCCTTCAGCGCGTCAAACTGCCTGTTTGATAGGCTCTTTATACTGCTGACCTGCACATCAGGATTGCCCCCGTGGCATGCATCGCACGTTACACCGTTCTGTCTGTGTATGGAACGGAGCCAGCAATCGGTGACGTTTTGTTTTTGCTCCTCGGGTATCACCTTATGGCATGCCAAGCACGCATTTGTTTTTGCATACCCGGTGTTCGAGTATAAAACCACTATGAGCAGTACGGCCAGATACTTAACGGTTCTTGTCATAATTGGTGTCCTTTAAAAATAACTTTAAAATGCATCCGTTTGCGTTAGTCAAGCAATTTTTTGTTTGTCTTACGATAGGAAAGAGAGACGGAAAGGAAATTAAAAAAAGGACGCGGGGGGCGGGCGTACGCCCGCCCCTACAGTACGGTATCTGAAACAAACACCACCGAGACGGGGACCCCCCGCTCTGTAACTATATCTTTCCCTGAAGCAGGAACGCTATGACAAAGGCGTAAATAACGAGGGACTCCACGAGGGCGAGGCCTATGATCATCGGCGTTACAATCTTGCCCGATGCCCCCGGATTTCTTGCAATACCGTCGAGTGCGGAGGCGATTGCCCTGCCTTCACCGAGAGCACCGCCGAATGCGGCTATACCGATGCCTATGCCGCTCGCGATAGCAATCCATCCTTTTGCACCACTCCCCTGCGCCTGGGCCGGCACGGCCTCGGCGAATGCGGGGATTGCTGTAAGCACCAGCACTATTGCTGATGTAACCATGCTCAAAAACCTTTTTACCATCGTCTATCCTCCTTTTGTATTTAATCCTCTTCCTCGTGCGCGACCGCGAGGGCAATATAAACCGCGCTCAGAATGGAAAATATCAGGGCCTGTATGAATGATACAAATATGCCGAGTACCATAAAGAATATGGGGACGAGTACAGGGAGGAGGTGTGAAAAGATGCCAAGCACCGTATGGTCGCCGAGCATGTTCCCGAAAAGCCTGAGAGAGAGCGAGAAAGGCCTTACCATGTTGCTCATGACTTCCACGACCAGCATGATGGGTGCAAGCCACCATATTGGCCCCATAAAGTGCTTTATATATTTTATACCATGGGCCTTGAAGCCATAATAGTTATAGGCAACGAACACTATTCCTGCCATGGCCACATTGGTATCGAGCTTGTCCGTCGGCGGAGCCATACCGGGTATTACCCCCCAGAGGTTCGAGAAAAAAATGAATATGAACAGTGTGCCTATCAGGGACAGGAACCTCTCCGGCCCTTCCGGGATGACCGAGGCCGTAAAGTTGTACAGTGCTTCATAGATCACATCGAACAGCGAAGACAGCGTGAACCTTTCCTCGGGCACCTCCGGATAATCCATACGCTTCAGCGTCCTGTAGACGAGCAGCGTGCAGACTACCAGTATGACGCCCGTGAGCGGATATGTTATCATATAGTTCGGCACATCCTTTAATCCAGGTATAAGACTAAACCATGTCAATTGTTCATGCATCGTCCTGTCTCCTTAACATCAAAAAAACCGCCATCACCATACTGCTCAGCGGCAGTACGGTGATACCCGCTACAAACGGTATAGGGTTCAACCTGATTATTACTATTGTTATATAAAGCGTTGTCAACAAAAATGCATATTTTAGTACAAGCAGCAAGATGTAAGCAGGCCTTTTGTGTGGATGTCCGATCTGGCCGGATACGCCTTTCCCGAGCAGCACTATGTTTACGGTCGTTATGATAGCACCCGCTGTAAAAGAGACGATGTCCGCACCGGCCTTCGCAAACAGCAGTATACCGACAGCAAAGATTAACATACCTGCTATAGTCCACACCCTGTACACGCCGAATTTCATTTTTTGTCCGACCGCATAATCTTGCTTATTTCCAGCAACCTCATGATACTTGCCACAAAACCGAGACAGGTAAAGACAAGCGTCAGCCACGGTGTAGTGTGGAAGTACGTGTCTGCGTAATAGCCTATGAAAACGCCCACAACCACGGCGAGGCCCGCCTCTATACTCAGGGCGAATACCACAGCCATCTTTTGAAAGTTAAACCGCAACACGGTAATTATGTGGGTAACACGGCATGAAAACGGCAGTCAAATAAAATATGAAAAATCGTACCGACGCGAGAGCGCTTTCAGTTTGAATGTTCTCGTATAAACCTGTCGAGTTTCCGGTTGTCCATCTCCTGTCTGTTTTTGGAGTCGGAAACCGTGCCCTTCAGTTTTTCGGGCGCTGTCTCCGTCTTTTTTGGCCCCTCTTTCTCAAACAGGTTGAATTCATTTTTCAGCTTGATCGTCCTCTGCTTCAAGCCCTCTATTTTGTCGGGGGTCTTCAGCTTTATCTCCATCTCGTTGTTCCTGAACCTCACCCTGAGGAAATAGATCATGGCAACAACAAGAAGAAGAAGGATAATGTATTTTATGATCCTGAACATATCGTTATTCCTGCGTCTCGTAGGCATAAGAAGGCAGCTCCCTCAAAAACCTCGATGGTTTTATTATGGCAGTATTGTGACTCCCCTTGTCCGGCAGCCATTCCTGATAGGACAGGTACAGCCTGTCCTTCGCCCTGGTAGCGGCGACATAGAACAGCCTCCTCTCCTCTTCGATCGCATCGCTCTCTGTTTCGGATATGCCGTCGCTCCCATCGTTCCTGCCATTCCTGATCACAGGGAACTTGCCGTCGACAAGCCACGGTATAAAGACGACTTTCCATTCCAGGCCCTTTGCCTGGTGGATGCTCGAGAGGACGACGTGCTCTTTTTCGCGCTCCTCCGCACCGGGGGACACGACGGTCGCAACGAGCGCCATTTCGCTGAGGAACTCCGTCGTGGTCTTGAACCTCGTCGAATAGTTTATCAGTTGCCTTATGTCATCGAGCCGCGATTCGAAGTTCGCGTACGCAAACCTCATATACTCCTCGTACTCGGACTTGAGTATCGTCAGCAGCATATCGGACGGCAGCTTCCCCCCGGTGTCCGCACCTGTGTCTGAGAGCAAAGAAACGAGATTATAAAAATCCCGGAAGGTCTTCCGTGCCCTGGAAGACAGCCCCTGCGCTGCACCGTCCGTACCGAGGAACGGTATGCTGTAATCCTTTTTGGCAAAGGCCTCCCAGAGAGAGGCCGACGTCTTCATGCCTATCCCCGGGTACAATTTCAAGGCCCTCTTGAAGGCGAGCTCATCCCGTGTGTTGTTCACAAACCTCAGAAAACTGAGTATGTCTTTGATGTGCGCCTGCTCGAAGAACCTTACACCGGACCTCACCTCGTACGGTATGCCGAGCCTCGTCAGTTCCATCTGGATTTCCATTGAGTGGTAGTGGGACCTGTACAGAACAGCGATCTCGTTCAGGTCCACATCCTCGGCGAGGATGTGCTTTGCTATAAAGCTCGCCTGCTCCTCGGTGCTGGCACACCTCACGATACGGGGCAGGTCCCCTGTGCCCCTCGTGGCCGCCAACTGCTTCAGATACTGCTTTTTGTTCCTCATGATACTCGCATTCGCAAGGTCGAGTATCGACTGGGTGCTCCTGTAATTGGTCTGGAGCTTATACACGACCGCGTCCGGGTACCGATTGGTAAATCCGAGTATGTTTTCATAGTGTGCGCCGCGGAACGCATATATAGATTGCGCGTCGTCGCCAACGACCATGATGTTCCTATGTCCGCCGGCCACGATGTCCACGACGTCCGCCTGCAGCTTGCTCGTGTCCTGATACTCGTCCACGAGGATGTGTCTGAAAAGCCTCGAATAGTGGGCCCTGACGTCCTCGTGCTCGACGAGGAGCCGCTTCAAGAGTACAAGCAGGTCATCGAAATCGAGTGCATTGAGCTTCAGCTTCCTGCCCGCGATCTGCTCGTCTATCAGCATGAAGT
This sequence comes from Deltaproteobacteria bacterium, assembly GCA_023381995.1. Lineage (GTDB taxonomy): Bacteria > JAMCPX01 > JAMCPX01 > JAMCPX01 > JAMCPX01 > JAMCVD01. Next base: position 2,886 of record JAMCVD010000016.1, on the reverse strand, counting down.
CATCGATCAGCTCCGCCATGTACGGGAACCTGTCGGCGATGATCCTGTCGATGCCGACGGAGAGGTTGGCAGCGAGACTCAGGACGGTGGAGACCGTCGCGGCCTTCGGGAACCGCTTGTTCTCGTTCAAGCCGAATTCCGTGATCGCCATAGAAACGAGATCGGCCCTGTCCTCCTCGTCAAGGATCGTGTAATTGTTCTTGAACCCGAGGAGACCGATGTGCCTGCGCAGAATGAGGTTAGCGATATGGTGGAACGTCCCGCCCCACACGTCCGTACCGTCGAGAGACAGGAGACTCTCCACCCTCGAGAGCATCTCCCTCGCTGCCTTGTTCGTAAAGGTCACGAGCAGGATGCCGGTAGGCGGAACGCCGTCCTGGACGAGCTTCGCGACCCTGTAGATAAGGGTCCTCGTCTTGCCGCTGCCTGCGCCCGCTATGACGAGGCACGGGCCGCCTTTTGAAAAGACTACCCCGCGCTGCTCCTCGTTGAGCTCTTTCTCAAAATCTACGCCGCGGCTGCCGCAAGGCTCTTTAAAGAGATATTCTCTGTACACATCACTGGACTTTTATGTCTATCTTCGTTTTTGCCTTCAAGCCGTTGATCAGCTTTTCGAAATCATCCTTCGTCTTCTGCTGGAGGAGGATCTGCTCGAGCTGCGGCTTGATCTGTGCGAAGGTCATAGCCTTGCCGGGCTTCTTCGCGATGAGCTGAATGATGTGGTAGCCGTACTGCGTCTCGACGATAGGGCTGATCTGTCCCGGCTTTTTGAGGGCGAACGCCGCTTTCGAGAACGCAGGTACCATCTGGTTGGCGCTGAAGAACCCGAGCTCTCCCCCTTTTGCCGCACTCGCCTTATCGATGGAATTTTTCATCGCAAGCTCGGTAAAAGACTTGCCCGCCTTCAGTTGTTTCTCGATCTTTTCCGCCTCTGCCTTCGTTTTGACGAGTATATGCCGCGCGTTGACCTCCTCGGGCGCATTGAATTGCTCCTTGTGCTGCTCGTAGAACGCCTTCTCGTCGGCATCGGTGACATGGACCGCCTTTTCCAGACCTGTAAAAATATCCTTCGCTATAAGCTGATCCTTGATCTGCTGCTTGATCTCATCCATGGTCATCCCGGACTCGTTCAGCACCGAGGAGAACTTGTCTTTGCCGAATCTTTGCTCAAGCCCCGAGAGGGTGGAGTTGACCTCTGCATCGCTTACGGTAATGCCCTTCTGCTTCGCATAGTTTACAAGGAGGGTCAGTGTAACGAGCCCCTGAATAACGTTTTGCTTCAACTGGCCTATTATCTGGGTATTTTCCTTGCTGTACGGATCGAAGGGCTTCCCCTGAGTGGCAAAAAACTGCTTAAGCAGGGCGACCTGAAGGTTGATCTGCTTGTTCAATTGCCCTTTGGAGATGCTCTCGCTGCCTATGACGATGGCGGGCCCGGATCCGCTTATGAGCGCGAGCGGCTTTGGCCCTGTCTTCAATATATTTGCTTTCCATAGCAGGACACCCGCAGCTATTACTATGATGAGCAGTACGCTCGACAGAACGATGAACGTCGTCCTATCCTTCGGCTGAGGGCCTTGCTCCTGGTTCTTTGTTTCATTGTTTGTTTCCGTGTCAGACATGTAGCCTCCTTTAATTCTTTGATAGTAGAACAGTTCCATATAATTTGCAACAAGTCAACCAGTCAAGGCCCCCCGGCAGCGCCGGCCCTCCGGGTCGTCGAACTCGGGGGGATCTGCCCTTTATGCAGATCGATCATCCCCCACAATGCAACAAGGAAGTTTGCTCATTCGCTCAAGCTTCCTTGTTTTGCAAACGCATTTTTCGGATCCGTCATGATGGCCTCGAGTGCGACTGGTCCCCGATCCGTACGGGCCAGGCTCTCACCTCCTGCCGTATCCCTGTACGCGTACGGTATGTCCGGTAAGCTTGAGCCGCGCTATGCGTTTGTCGATGGGAGGGTGTGTTGCAAACAGATCTGCCCAGAAGCCCTCTTTGTCGCCGGCCATCCTTACAAGCGGATCCACGATAAACATGTGGGCCGTCCCGCGCGTTGCGTTCCTCATGGGGACAAAATCCTGCTTGATCTTCTCGAGGGCCGATGCAAGAGCCAGCGGGTTCCTCGTAAACTCCACGGACGCGGCGTCCGCGGAATACTCGCGCTCCCTGGACACGGTCATCGCTATGATCTGGCCGACCATGGGCGCAACCACGGCAAGCGCAAAGGCGATGACCATGAGGATCATCGCCCCCTGGAAATCGTTGTCCCTGCCCCCGCGCTTTTTGGGTGCGTACAGCGCGGTGCGCCACAGCCAATCGCTTACCAGCACGATAAAACCGAGCAGGACGGCAATAACAGTCATCGTCTGTATATCATGGCTCTTTATGTGGCCCATCTCGTGTGCAACGACGGCCTGCAGCTCCGATCTGTCCATCTTATCGAGCAGGCCCTGTGTAACGGCTATGCTCGCGTGCTCCGCGTCCCTGCCCGTTGCGAATGCGTTCGGCTGGTCACTCGGTATCACATAGACGATGGGCATCCTGTTGCCCGACGCAATAACCATTTCTCTCACGACGTCCATGAGGACCTTTGTCTTCTCGTCCTCGTTTGCCGGGTCAACGGGCATGGCGTTCACGGACGCAAGCACGATGCTGCTCCCCTTGTAGAAGGATATGAGGGACCACCCGACCGCTATCGTGATGGCCGCGGCCGTTGCGAAGGGGAACGAGCCCTTCTCTATATCGAACCCCAGGTAGTAATGATCTATGAAGTAGCCCAACGAGAGGTCTATCGCAACAAACAGGACAATGAGTACTACGGTGGTCCTTCTGTTCTTTCTTTGTTCCTCAAAGAAATCCATCTATATATGCAGGTCTTGTTTTGGC
>JAMCVD010000122.1:4621-5792 GCA_023381995.1 Deltaproteobacteria bacterium | reverse complement strand
GTGTTTCCCTTCGCAGTGTCGAACACTCTTTCTTTTTGTTCTATCAGTCCCATGATCACTTTTGGGATAAGAGCCAGATTTTGTAGGTTAATCCTCTCACCGTTTTGTTCTTTATATGTCCTTTCTCTCTACCAATAGCTCATTTATTGCCGGCAGACAAGCTTTTTGCAGGTCCCGGGGGCAATTCCATGGTCGCTTGTGGGACGGCGGCCGAGGACTTGACAGGGCCCGGGAAGGATAATAGTTTAGGAGGGGGACAGAAGTATGTCTTTACCAGCAGTAACCCACGATACCGAAAAAGACAGGATACAGGGTCTGAAGAGCAGGGTCTTGAGCGCTCCCTATGAAATATGCCTTGAGAGGGCGAGATACTTTACCGAGGTATTCAGGCAGACCGAGTCGGACCACCCTTCCATCAGGTCCGCCCTTGCGCTGAAGAAGACCCTCGAGAACATGAAGGTCTACATCATGGAAGAAGAGCTTATCGCCGGCAACCGGTCGAGCAAGATACTCGGGGTCGTGCTCCCCGTAGAGCGGGGAGACATGAACCCGGTCCTCCAGCATTATATGGGCCAGCTCCGGCACAGGGCGTTCAGGCCGTTCGTCATCTCGAAAGCGGAAGAGAACGAACTGCTCAACGACATACTGCCGTACTGGCAGGGCAGGACCGTAAACGACGAAAAGTACAGGCTGTGGAAAGAACACAGGCTGTTCAGGCATGCATACCTCAGCCCCGGCGCAATCCTGTCGATAGCCGCGGGGGGCACGAAGAGGCTCAAAGGGTACACGAGCCTGAAGGACATATCTCTGGGCAGGGTGCTCGAAAGGAGCAACCCGCAGATAATAATGAACATCCTCGATGTGCAGGGGCACCTTGTCGTGGGGCACAAGAACGTTATAAACAGAGGGCTTGGTGCCGTAAAGAAAGAGATAGAGGACGCCATGAAGAACAACCGGGGAAAGGATGGGGAGCAGGTCCTCAGGGCGATGTCCCTATCCATCGATGCCGCCATAGCTTACGCACACCGGCTTGCGGACCAGGCAAGGTTGCTTGCCGGAAAGGAGACGGACCCGGAGAGAAAGGCCCGGCTCGAGAGGATTGCGATGAACTGCGAATGGGTGCCGGAGCATGCTCCGAGGGACTTTTACGAGGTGGCAGCGTTCTATCTTC
>JAMCVD010000122.1:0-4593 GCA_023381995.1 Deltaproteobacteria bacterium | reverse complement strand
AGCTCCTGATCAAGCTCAGCTACAACCTTATCGTGATTCCGTCCATCCTGAAGGCGTCCGCGAGCGAGCTCGGTGCGGATAACCAGGCGGTGACGGTGGGCGGCGTGGACAGGCACGGCAGCGATGCCACGAACGAGCTCTCCTTCATGTTCATCGATGCGCTCGCCGGGCTGAAGTCGATGACGAACAGCTTTTCCATAAGGATCCACAAAGGAACTCCTCAGGACTTCGTTACGAAGGCGGTGGAGGTCTACAGGTCGACCTCCGGTCCTGCCCTGTTCAACGACGACAGCATAATACCGTCGCTCATCGATGACGGGTACACGCAGGAAGACGCACGGGACTATGCGATCATAGGCTGCGTCGAGCCGACCTCAGACGGCAACACCTTCGCGACGACATCGGGCAACGACATCTCGCTCACCGGTGTGCTCGAGCAGACGCTCCTGAACGGACGCCTCGGCATAACGCTGAACAGACTCTCGGCAAAGACGAAGCCCCCATCGACCTTCGGATCGTTCGAGGAGCTGAAAGAGGCATTCAGGGCACACCTCGGCCATAATATATACCTCATGGCCAGGGGTATAGACCTGAAGGACCGGGCCTACGGGGAGCACTACCACTGTCCGTTTGTGTCCATGACGCTCGATGGGTGCATCGAGCATGCGATGGACATGACGCAGGGCGGCGCACGGTACAACTTTGCGTCGATAACCGCGCGCGGGTTCGCCACGACGGTAAACTCCCTCGCCGCTGTCAGAAAGCTCGTCTTCGACGAGAAACGGCTGGACATGAAGGGGCTGCTCCGAGTATTGAAGAAAGACTTCAAGGGGCACGACGAGCTCAGGGCATGGGTAGGCAACAGGTGTCCGAAGTATGGCCGGGACGACGACGGAGCGGACGACATCGCGGTGTGGCTGCACCGGACCTTCTGCGATCTTGTCAAGTCACACACGGGCATACGGCACGGCATCTTCAGGCCGGGCTTTTTCTCCTACGGGATCCACGTGTTCGATGGCATAGTGCTCGGTGCAACGCCCGACGGCAGGAGGGCGGGCGAGCCGGTGTCCAACAGCCTGTCCCCGGCCAATGGTACAGAGACGAAGGGGCCCACCGCGGTCATGAGATCGGTCGGCAAGCTCGACAATAGAAAGAGCAGCAACGGCTCCTCGCTGAACATGAGGCTTACCCCGGACCTCCTGAGCACAAAAGAGGGTATCTATAAGACCGCCATGCTTTTGAGGACGTACTTCTCTCTCGGAGGCATGCACGTGCAGTTCAACGTCGTGTCGTCCGATACCCTGAGGGAGGCGCAGAGGCACCCGGAGCAGTACATGGACCTTGTCGTGAGGGTGTCGGGGTACACGGCATACTTTGTCGATCTCGGCAGGCCCGTGCAGGACGATATCATAAGCCGCATCGAGTTCGGAAGCAGCGGGATGTGAAACCCGACGGCGTTTATAGAACAGGGGCCGGCGCGCTCATCTTCGATGTCCAGAGGTTCTCCCTCCATGACGGGCCGGGCATACGGACGGTCGTCTTCTTCAAGGGGTGCCCCCTGCACTGCGCATGGTGCCAGAACCCGGAGTCGATAGCGCCCTACAGGGAAATGGCCTTCTACGAGGGCAGGTGCATGCTCAGCAGGCGGTGCTCCGCCGTGTGCGAGCACAGCGCCATATCCTATGCGCTCTCCGGACGCATCGACAGGGCCGCGTGCAACGCATGCGGCAAGTGCGCGGAGGCGTGCCCGTCGGGCGCCATCAGGGACGTCGGGTCATATTTCGACGAGGCAGGGCTGTTCCGCGAGATCGTGAGGGACAGGCCGTTCTTCGAGAGCTCGTCCGGCGGGGTAACGTTCTCCGGCGGCGAACCGACTCTGCAGCACAGGTTTCTGAAGGGACTCGTGCGAAGGTGCAGGTCAGAACACGTCCACACCGCCATCGAGACGTGCGGCTACTTCAACTTCGACGTGGTGAGGGACGTACTGCTCGATATCGATATAATCCTGTACGATCTCAAGGTCGTCGATGACGGCCTGCATGGAGAATACACGGGCAGGGGCAGCAGGATCATAGTGAAGAACCTTGAGCGGCTCGTGTCCTGCGGGGCAAACCTCGTCGTAAGGATGCCGCTCGTCCCCGCCTATACCGCTTCGGAGGAGAACATAGACGCAGTGATAGGCATATTGAGAAGGCTCGGCATCGGCACGATCCATCTCCTCCCCTACCACTCCATGGGTGAGTCGAAAATAAAGCCCATTGCAAGCAGACAGCCGTACCTTGGCCTCACGGCACTATCGGGCCGCGAGATCGAGGGGGTTGCCGGTTTTTTTGATAAGGCAGGTATAGCCACGGTGCTGAACGGGTGGATGTAGCCCGCCTTACGCCCTGTCGACATTCGTCTCCCTATGCCTGAGCATGGAAATCCCCCTGAAGACATACTGTACAAGGGAGAGCACCGTAAGCACCAAAGTTGCGTACAGTATCGGGACACGAAACTGACTCAGATACCCCTTCAATGCCGGGACACCGTCGGACATTACCACAAGGAGTGTAAGTGCCTGGGAGAAGGTCGTAAACTTTCCGAGATACGAGGGGGACGTAACAGGGAATTTCTGAGGCATAAAGACCACAAGCAGTCCTCCGAGCAATACCACGTCCCTGCTTACCACGACGGACGTGAGCCACAGAGGGATCCGATTATAGAGTGTAAGAAAGACGAACAGCGAGGCCGTTACGACCTTATCGGCTATAGGGTCAAGGTAGGAGCCAAGCTTCGATCTCTGGTTGAATGTCCTTGCGATAAAGCCGTCCAGCAGATCGGTGAACCAGCTCCCTATCAGAAGATAGAACGCTGCCACCTCGTGGCCGCTCCTTATCAGGTAGAACAGGAAGGGCAGCGAGAATATCCTGAGCAACGATAGGATGTTCGGTATCGTCATAGGAGAAGGAGGGGACGTGTCGTGTACATCTATTTTGCCTTTAAGCGGACCGAGTTCCGTGTCGTCTCGGTTATATCGAAGAGGGCGGTGAGGGCTTTGCTGCCCAGGAGCGACGTGGCGAGTCCACGGGCATCGCCTTTGAAGTCGACGTCAAATGCGGCCTCTCCGCCTCCTATGCTCATCTCGGAGACATGCCGTACGCCGCTTATCGACATGAGCTGACTCGTCAGCCCCGCAAGCTCGTCCGGCAATTTGACGTTATCCACGGTCAACCGGATGGGTACGCCGCTGCCTGCCTCCTGCCTCCATTCATCGAGGACCGTGGCTATCATTTTGTCGGCGATTGTATCGACGGCCTTTTTCAGCGCCTCTTTCCCCGCTACGGCCGGATCGACATGGATTGAGGCCCCCTGCTGCTCCCCCGAGAACAGCAGTCTTCCGTTGTCCGTATCGACTGCCCTCAGCGATACGACCGCCCGTGCCGATCTCATCTCGGAGCCCGGCACTTCGCCGTAGAGCCGTACGTCCGCACTGCCGTATAGTATGACATCGATGTTCGATAGCCTGCCGATCTTCTCTGCCGCACCGTCGTCAAGGGCCTGTCCCTTATAGCCTTTGCTCGATTCTATGGCCTTTAAGATCTCCGCAGGCCCGACCACATCGAACCCGTTGTCTGCCAGTTTTCCGGCCATTTCGCTCTCCGCCATAGACATGGGGCCGGCACCGTGCTGCAGAGAAGGCCACCCGGCCGTATCGCCGCCGCCCGATGCCGCCGGGGCATACATCAGCGATGAAGTGAACAGGTCTCCCCCGATATCGTGTTCGAGTATGATTACGGCGGCCCGCGGTACCTTCTTCTGCTCCATCAGAAGGCCTATGGCCCCAAGATCGTCTTTGAGACGGGAGGTGTATACCGTTGCCTGAATCTTTACGCTGTAGATACTATTGCTCACGGTCTCGTTGAGGAGCTTGTAGTCACTGACATATCGGGACGTATTCGAGTATATTTTATCGCTCAGCGTCCTGTAGTCATCCACGGCTGTCTGCGGTGAAACGATTACGCCCACCGCTTGCTCGACAGCATTCCGCATCGCGTCGCTGATGGCAGCACTCCGTGCCGGTGTCTCGTCGTTGTTGCTCACCGTAGCGGCCCCACTGGCAATGACCGTCCTCGCACCCTCGGGCAGGGGGCCGGGAGTAAAAGTATTGTCCGGGCCATTCCGCGCGAAGGCAACGAGAGAAGATACAAATAAAAAAACTATCGGGAGCAGGATCGCCGCTTTCTTATCGGGACTCATAAAATTCCCTCTTTGAAATAAAAAGTCCCGCTCGTGCGGGACTTTTTAGCTTAATTTTTCAGGACACCCAGTAGATCGGATTTCTGAACGATCAGATAGACCGTTCCTTCGAGCTCGAATTCTGTGCCGCCGTATTTTGCGAAGATGACTTTGTCCCCTACTTTGACGTTCTTCTGGAGTTCCTCATCGGTTCCCACAGCCTCGATGGCTCCTATCTGGGGCTTCTCCTTGGCTGTCTCCGGAACAATGATGGAGCCAAGCTTCTTCTCCTTTTCCTCCATGGGTTTTATTAAAACCCTGTCTTCCAACGGTTGAATTTTCATGCGTACCTCCTTTTTATTTTGCCTATGTCTA
>JAMCVD010000130.1 GCA_023381995.1 Deltaproteobacteria bacterium | reverse complement strand
GAAGGGAAACACATCCGGACTGCCTGCAATGCTTCCGTGGTACTCTGCGTGGACTGCTTCTCTCTCGCTATGGAAATACGGAGACGTTATGGGTCGTACCCCCTTTACCGAAAAGAGCTTTGTTTTACGAGCAGAGGAGAAAACTCTTTCTTCATGATCACAAAGGGGAGAGGAACCTTTTTGGTTAAGTTCCGAGGTATGCCTCTATAACAGCCTTGTTCTTTTTTACGTCCTCGGGAGGTCCTTCCGCGAGCTTTTTCCCGTAGTCGAGCACGACGATCCAGTTTGCGATGTCCGACACGAACCGCATGTCGTGCTCTATCAATACCACGTTGATCTCCTGCTCCCGGATCCGCCGTATGACGGTCACGAGCTCCGCCTTTTCGGTGGGGTTGAGCCCCGCAGCGGGCTCGTCGAGAAGGAACAGCCTCGGCCTTGTGATGAGTCCCCGTGCGAGCTCGAGTAGCTTCCTCTCCCCGTACGAGAGATCGCCGGCCTTCGTACGGCCTCTCTTTTCGATGCCCGTGAACCGAAGTGTTTCCATCGCCTCCTGCCTCAGCCGGCCTTCTATCTCCCTGAACCTGCGCGTCGCAAGCATGGCATCCAGTATACCGTAGGAGAGGTCTTTTCTCTTCAGGCCGCCGATCAGCATGTTTTCGAGCACGCTCAGCCGGTTGAACAGGGCGAGGTTCTGAAAGCTCCTGTATATGCCGTAGCCTGCGATCTGGTGCGGCTTTTTGCCCGTCAGCTCGATTCCGCCGTCGTAGACGATGCTGCCCGAAGACGGCCTCAGAAAGCCGGTGATACAGTTGAACAGCGTGGTCTTGCCTGCGCCGTTGGGTCCTATGATGCAGAGGACTTCCCCCCTCTTCATGTCGATATCGACGTTGTCGAGCGCCTTTAGTCCGCCGAACATCAGGCTCAGGCCGCTTATGGACAGGATCGAGCTATCGGTCATGATAGGCCTTCCTGCCGACCAGTCCCTCAGGCCTGAACAACATCATCGTTATGAGGAGCAGCGCGAAGATCAACATCCTATATACGACGAATCCCCTGAGCACCTCCGGCAGGACCACGAGCGTGAACGCGCCGGCAATGACCCCGGCGATGTTGCCCATGCCACCGAGTATGACCATTGCAAGCACGTAGACCGATTCGGTGAACGTGAAGCTGTCCGGCGACACGAACATCTGCTTCGAGGCAAACAGCACGCCCGCGATGCCCCCGAAGAATGCGCTGAGCATGAAGTATATCGCCTTTACCCTGTACGTATTTATACCAACCATCTCGGACGCCTGCTCGTTCTCGTTGATGGCGAGTGCGTATCTGCCGAGCCTGGACCTGTCGATCCTGGAAAGAACGTACACCTGCACGATGACGAACAGGAGGGTGAGATAGAAGAACTCCGTGCCCGTGGAGAGTTGCAGCCCGAGCAGGGACGGCCTGGGGATACCCATGATGCCGTTCGGTCCGTTCGTAAGGCTGTCCCAGTTATTGAACACGATCCTTACTATCTCCCCGAAGCCGAGTGTGACGATCGCGAAGTAGTCGCCCTTGAGCCTGAGCGTCGGTATGGCGATGACCAAGCTTACCACAGAAGCCGCCGTCCCCCCGAGCAGTACGGCGTCCCAGAAGCCCAGTCCGAACCTGGCATAGAGTACCGCATAGGTGTAGGCGCCGATGCCGTAGAATGCGATATACCCGAGATTGAGCAGACCGACGTTGCCGACGAGCAGGTTGAGCCCGAGTGCAAGCATCGTATAGAGCAGGGCCGAGGTGAGGACGTCGACAGCGTAGCTGTTCATGAACAGCGGGAGGATGATAAATACGGCCAGTACGAGCGCCGGCCCGTACCTCCGCAGGTGCCTCTGGAGGAGGCCGTCGATATGCTTTCGGAGCATATCGACGTAGCGGCTGCGCCTGACCGCACCTGCCGGTTTTTTCTTTTTTAACATGCCGTAGAGTATCAGTCCGGCGAGCAGCAGTCCGGCACTCGCGATGGACTTCGTGATGCCCATTACCGGCATTGCTATGACGAGCATCCACAGCGGAGGGATGACGTATGATTTGAGTACTGCCATGGCTTTTACCCCGGCACTCATGGACGGCTGTTTCCGAAGAGGCCGGATGGCTTTATGAGCAGGAGCAGGATCAGGACGATGAATGCGAATGCGTCTTTGTAGTCGGACGAGATGTAGGCGGCACCGAGGCTTTCGAGCAGACCGAGCACAAGCCCGCCCACCATCGCGCCCCTGATGTTGCCTATCCCCCCGAGTACTGCTGCCGTAAATGCCTTTATACCCGCGAGGTATCCGATATAGAAAGTGACCACGCCGTAGTAGAAGCCGACAAGCACGCCCGCCGCCCCGGCAAGGGCGGAGCCTATTATGAAGGTCAATGATATGATCCTGTCCGTGTCTATTCCCATGAGCTGTACGGTAACGGAGTCCTGCGAGGCCGCTTTCATCGCCCGTCCGGTCATGGTCCTGTTGATGAACAGGTCGAGGCCGAGCATGATCGCTACCGCGGCAATAAAGATGACGATCTGGTTCGCTGTTATCGATACCCCATCTATGACGAAGTTCGAGTTCAGCATGCTGAGGGAAACATACGTTCTGTCGGCGGCACCCTGTCCTATCATCACGAAGTTCTCGAGGAATATGGAGACGCCGAGCGCCGTTATGAGGAGCGATAGCCTCGATGCATTCCGCAGGGGCCTGTATGCGAGTTTTTCCACCGTAAAGCCGTACGCCGCAGACAGGAGCATGCCGGCCACCACTCCCGTAATCAATGCACCCATGCCGGACAGGTGTGCCGCGCCGAGCAGCGTCAATGCGATCAGTCCTCCATAGGCGCCGATCATGTAGATATCGCCGTGTGCGAAATTGATGAGCTCGATAATACCGTACACCATGGTATACCCCAGGGCAATGAGGGCGTATACGCTGCCGATCGTGAGGCCGTTTATGATCTGCTGGACGAGGATCCTCATGATATGCGGTGCATCCGCCTCTATTTCTGTCCGGCGGCAATACCCATATCGATCATTCTTTCGAGAGGGACGCGTGCCTTCTCTATCGTTGTGGGAGAAAGCTTTATTTCGTACCGGCCCTCCTCAAGGGCCGCAGCGACGTCCTCGAGCCTCGTCCTTTTCATGTTTGGACAGACGAAGCCGTGGGACGCGAGTATAAATCTCTTTTCAGGGCTGTTCCTTCGCAACTGGTATAGGATCCCTTCCTCGGTCCCTATGATGAACTCCGTATGCGGGTCTTCCCTCGCGAACCGTATGATCCCGGACGTGGACGTTACCCTGTCCGCGAGCCCGACCACTTCCGGCCGGCATTCGGGGTGGCACAGGAAAGGTGCGCCGGGGTACTTCTGCTTCAGCAGCGTTATCTCTTCCGGGTAGACGTGGTGGTGAGTCGGACAGTAGCCGTCCCAGACGATCATCTCCTTGTCGACGAATTGCCGGACATAGCTGCCGAGGTTTTTGTCCGGGACGAAGATCACCCTGTCCGCCGGGACTGCCCTGACGATGTCCACCGCATTGGAGGACGTGCAGCACACGTCCGACAGCGCCTTGACGTCCGCATTCGTGTTGACGTAGCTCACCACGCACGCGCCGGGGTGCAGGGACTTCAGCCTTTCGAGCTCTCCCGCATCGATCATATCGGCCATGGGACAGCCAGCATCGGCATTCGGCAGGAGCACCGTCTTCCCGGGCGAGAGTATCTTTGCGCTCTCGGCCATGAACCTCACTCCGCAGAACACGATGACGTCGGCGTCGGTCTTCGAGGCCCTGACACTGAGCTCGTAGGAGTCTCCGGTGAGATCGGCTATCTCCTGTATTTCCGCCCGCTGGTAGTTGTGCGCGAGCATGATCGCGTTTTTCTCTTTCAGGAGCCTGCGGATGCGGTCCTGTAACTCTTTGATCTCCATGGACGAAGGGGCGACGGCGCGCTCAGACGAGCTGCTCGCCGGCGCCCGGTATACCAAGGTTGAATATCTTCTCGATCCTGATGTTTATTACGGCCTTCGGTGCGGGTCTGCCCGATTTCTGTGCCATACCGGCGGCGTCTTCGTAGAGCTTCCCGGAAGTCACGATCTCCGGCGTTCCCGTGAAGCGGAAGCCCTTGAGCTTTTCCCTGTCCACAACGGCTATGGCAACCTTCGAGCCTTTGTTGACATTGCTCCATGTCTGCTTTGCGGTTGCCTCGTTGTAAGCTATGTGCTCGTCGTCGATGACCCTCGTACTCCTCTTCGGGCCTATGTTCGGAGTGCCGTCCGCGTTTACGGTCGCGACGAAGCACTGCTGGGCGGCGATCAGGTCCTTCATTTCCTGTGTAAGTTTAGCCATGTTACGGTACCTCCTTTCCGATACATAACGTGCGGCTGTGTTTTTACGTCTATAATGATTTCTTCATCCAGTCAACCTTTTGATCTTCTGGCCATGGTGCGGCATCGCACTGGCCTGTCCGTGCCGGGCGTGACGCCCTCCCTCATAGTCCCAGCGGGGACCTGTCAAGGCTGCGGTACTGGATCGCCTCCGCGATATGGTGCGACCTGATCTCCTGCATCCCGTCGAGATCGGCAATGGTCCGCGCGACCTTCAAGAGCCTCGTGTACGCCCTGGCGGACAGGCCGAGCCTCTCGATTGCCGACGAGAGCAGGCTGACCGACGCATCGTCGAGCCTGCAGAATTTCTTGATGTGCCTGGACATCATCTGGGTGTTCGAGAATATCTTCATCCCCCTGAAGCGCTCCTGCTGTACGAGCCTTGCCCTCTCGACCCTTTCGAGTATCCGGTCCGAGGACTCCTGCGTCCCTTCCCTTATGATGTCCGTGAATCTGACGGCGGGCACGTCGATCTGTATGTCGAACCTGTCCAGCAGAGGTCCGGATATCCTGGACCGGTATTTTACTATCGAGGACACCGAGCATGTGCACTGGTGGTTGGGGTCCCCGTAGTACCCGCACTGGCACGGGTTCATTGCGGAGACGAGCATGAACCTCGATGGGAAGGTAATGGTCTGCTGCGCCCTCGATATAGTGACGTACCCGTCTTCAAGGGGCTGCCGCAGCGCCTCGAGCGCGTTCCTTTTGAACTCCGGGAGCTCGTCGAGAAAAAGTACCCCATTGTGTGCAAGGCTGACCTCCCCCGGCCTCGGCTGCTGAGTACCGCCGACGAGCCCAACGTCGGAGATCGTGTGGTGGGGGGAGCGGAACGGTCTTTTGGCGACGATAGCGGTGCCCTGGCCGAGTATGCCTGCCACGCTGTGGATCTTCGTCGTCTCTATCGCCTCTTTCAGGGTCATGCGCGGCAGGATCGCAGGCAGGCGCATGGCGAGCATCGTTTTGCCGGAGCCTGGGGGACCGATCATCAGGACGTTGTGCCCGCCCGCCGCGGCTATCTCGAGTGCGCGCTTCGCATGCTCCTGCCCCTTTACCTCGTTGAAGTCCGGGTCATAGGCAGACAGGCCCTGGTCGGGGCCGGCACGCCCGGCGCTTACCGGGCACATCGAGAGCTCCCCGCGCAGCAGGCTTACCACCTCGGAGAGGTGCCCCGTCTCAAAGACCCTGATGCCGTCGACCACTGCGGCCTCGGCCCCGTTGCCTTTGGGGACGATGATGCTGCTGAGCCCCAATCCCGCTGCCATGATGGCCGCTGAGAGAGAGCCTTTGACGGGCTTGACTATGCCGTCGAGCGAGAGCTCCCCCAGGATCACAGCGCCTTCGATATTGTCCGGCCCGATCACGCCGAGCGCGGCGAGCAGCCCTATGCATATCGGGAGGTCGAACGCAGAGCCTTCCTTTTTTATATGAGCGGGCGCGAGGTTGACCGTTATCCTCTTTGGGGGAATGGTGTATCCGGTATTGTGGATGGCGCTCTTTATGCGTTCCTTGCTCTCTTTGACAGCGCCGTCCGGTAGCCCCACGATCGTGAAGGAAGGCAGCCCGTTCGCTATGTCCGTCTCCACTTCCACGAGCAGGGCGTCACGCCCGG
>JAMCVD010000106.1 GCA_023381995.1 Deltaproteobacteria bacterium | reverse complement strand
GGTGCTGTGCTACACGGTCGCCCAGGATGCAAAAAGGCAGATAGCGTGTATGAACCTGCGGACCTCTTCTGTCTCGCAGATCACGTACGACGACGGCTCGGGCGCCTGCTGTGGGAAGTTTTCCCCGGACGACAGAACCATAGCGTACATCCACGATCCCTTCCCTTCCGCGGCCACCGCGGGGGTCGAGGCGCCGATGAGCATCTATACCGTGTCTCCGGACGGCTCAAACAGGCATTGGCTGTGCAACACCTCCAATGTATACCCCCCGCTGTCGTGGTCCCCGGACGGCAAAGAGATATTGTTCCTGGAGCCTTCTTCGACGACCGGACACCTGCAGATATTCTCGATGCCCGTGGACTGCAGCACACCACCAAGTGCGCTGACAGACCCATCATACGATGTATTCGATCCCGCATTCTCGGCGGACGGCAGCAGGATAGCGTACGTGTCGACACAGCTCGGCAACTCAAGGATATTCCTGATGAATGCAGACGGCTCCAGCAGCACCGACATAACCGAGGATGTACACCTCAACGATCAGCCGATATGGCAGAAAGGCATACTATTAACTCCATGATAATAATGATCAACAGGATTAAGCTGTTTCTGATGATAGGGCTTTCTATGCTCTATACGCCGTATCTTGAAAGCAGGTACGGACTCAGGGAGATGTTCGGCATCCTGTCGAAAAACAAGAGACAGCTCCGCTGCGATAAAGACAGTATACGGCGCTACGTACATGTATGGATCGGCATCGGGGGCATACTCAAGACCCAGCACTGCTGGAACAGGACGCTGCTGCTCTATACGTTCTTGAAGTCCGCCAGGTACAATGCGGTGATATACGTAGGTATAAGGAAAGACGCCATAGGCAAGACCTCGATTGTAGGGCATAGCTGGGTTGCGATAGACGGCAGAGTATTCGATGATAGGGAAGACGTCGCGGACGACCATTACATAACCTTTCATTACCCATGACAGAGCTGTTCGACCCGTTGAGGAAACTCCTGCTCGATACCTGCTCGCCGGTCAAATCCGCCGAACAGGCAAGGCTCCTGAGGCTGGGGCTCGGCCTTGCCAGGCCCGAGAAGCTTTTGAGACTTGCATCGAGAGAGTACCTTTCACCGCTTCTGTACTATAGCCTGAAGCCACTTCATGTGCCCGGATACGACTGGCTGCTGCCGCGGCTGAAAGAGAGCTACCTGAAGAACACCGCACGCAACGTCCTGCTGCTCAAATGGCTCAAATCGTTAAAGAGGGAAGCCGGGAAGGACGACATACAGATGATACTCCTGAAGGGGGCGGGGCTGGCCATATCCGCGTACAACGAGGTGGGGCTGAGACCGATGGCCGATGTGGACATACTCGTGCATCAGCATCACGCCGGGCGTGTCAGAGAGATCATGGAGCACAGCAATATGCGTCCGCTGTTCCAGGACACGAATCAGGACTGGCTCTTCAGCATCAAGTCCCACATGGTGCCTTACCAGTCTGATGACGGCATACTCTCGCTCGAGGTCCACACCCGGCTGTTTGACGACAGGTTCATCCGCTTTCCGGAGCTCGATCCCTTCGAAGGCACGCTCAGGGTAGACTGGGACAACGAGCCGTTTTTCGTCCTCGACCCGTACAGGGCGTTCGTCTACGGGCTTTATCACAGCGCGGTCCACCATAATTTCATGTTCACGCTGAGGGACGTGCTTGACCTCGCCTACCTGGTATCATATTACGGCATCGACAGCGAAAAGGTAGCGTCTGTCATCGGAAACACGCATGCCAGGGGGCTGCTCATGCCTTTGGTAGATGCCGCCTTCGGGCTCTCCGGGCGCAGCAAAACGGCGCAGGGCAGTACCTCGGGAACGGGCCATGCTTACTTATATTGGACAAACAGCGTCGTGATGAGACGCCTGCCCATACAGATCTCCTCGCGGCTGTCCGATGCCACGCTCAGGGCCGCCGTCGTGCTGACGGGCGGGATAAAGGAGTGGAGCGTGCGGGCATTCAAGCCGACGGGCTATGAGCTGTCCATCTTTTATAAGTCAGAGAGGCACGGCGGCCCGATAAGGAGGTCTCTTATGATTCTCTGGACGATCGGTGTCTGTGTAATCTATATCGCTGTCCTGCCTTTGTTCTGTATCAAAATAAAAGGGGCGAGGTTGACCTCGCCCCTATGGTTACGAACACACGAAGGTCCTTAGAAAAGTACCGTAAACCTTGTCACGAACGCGAACACGCCGTCGGCGCTCTTGTCCTGTCCTGCGCTGTTGGTATAGTCGAACACACTGCCCGGGATAAGGTAGCCCGTCTGGAACCCAAAAATGAACTTGTCCGACAGGGTCGTGTCAACGCCGAAGTCTGCCTCATATCCGAGATCCCTTCCCGGCTTGCCCGGGGTCCTCCCCGCGAGGGCTGCGTAGTTCACGAAATCGTTTGTCTCGGCGTACATGAGCTGGAGCTTTGCTTTGAGAAAGTCAGCGGGTACAAACTTCACCATCGGGGCGATGTAAAGGAAGTCATCTTTCAATGCAGACTGCGATGGAATATTGGTTGAGCCAAGGGCGTTCAGGGTGCTTATGGTCGAGTTGGGGAACGCGGCCGGTCCCGCGAGCCCGGTGTTATTGAACAGGATAAGGCTCGAGTTGTAGTCGTTGCTGAACGGGTATGTCTGGATCTGGTTCGCTGTGTTCCCATTGGCCGGAGAAAACCCTATCTCCAATACGTAGTCGAGCGGTGACATCGAGTAGATGCCCCGCAGCACGCCGCCCTGTGCGTCCTTTACCTTTAAGGTAGACGTCCCTATGGCCGCCTGCATGGCAGACGCCCCTGCACTCGATGCGGTGAACGGCATGAGAGAGCCCCCCATATAGAAGTAGTCTAACAGGAGCTTCAGGTTGTTTACAGGCTTCGCATCGACGTAGAGCTCCGCATAGTTTATATTCTTTCTGAAGGAGTTCTGCTCTATGTGGAGCAGGAGCAGAAAGGCAGTAAGTTTGTCTGTCTTGTAGCCAGGGATAAACATGTACCAGTCTTCATCGTCGTAGGGGTTGTTGACGTCGTTGCCCTTCATCTTTGCATAATCGAGTACCGTTACGAGCGGGCCGTCCTTGCCCATAGGCATCGTGGCAAACTGTATCTGATCCGCGCTGTTGCCGTAGTACGCGTCGCCCCATTCATTCTCAAACCCGTTGCCATCATTGTAGTTTACGCCAAGCCCAAAGCCGAACGGCATACGGCCTATCGAAAAATTGCCGACCGGGGAGTGGTATTCAAGCCATACCCTCTTGACGTTGATATTGAGCAAGGCCGTCCCGTCGGAGGTTGTAACACCGTAAGGGGAGTATGCGGAATTATTGCTTGGATTGCCGGAGTATACGGAGTTCCCCGCATCTACATTGTCGCCCCACAACACATCGTCCAGCATATCTATCTGTGTCTTGATAATGATGTCTTCGTTTATGTTCAGTTGCGGCTCGAGGCGGAACCTCTGGTCAAAGTATGATGTATTCTCTGAGTTTTGAGTGGCGATATTATGGTAGTATATCTCCCGTGCCCGGTAATATCCGCCGAACTTGATGCTTGAAGCGTCGAGCAGGTCCGCCGAAAACGATGGTGCCGATACTGAGAGGACCCCTATCAATGATGCAATAAATATCGTCACTGAGATGGCGCGCTTTTCTATTTTCATAACTTACCTCCTTTTTAGAAACTTCTACTATACAAAAGAATGTATTGTCAAGGGATGGATGTATGTCGAGATCTTTGCCTCATCCGCCCTTTTCGAGCTTGTCCAGGATGGAGTCTATTTCATCGAGTGTCTCTTCTTTCCTGGGCACCTGCTTTACAGCTTCGTTCTTTGTGGCTTTCGGCCCTACCGGGGAAGGAGCAGGTCTTGCTTTCTGGGTGGGGACCTCCCGGTGCACGGGCTCTCGGGGCGCGGTCTCGGCGGTCTCTTCTATGGGGGGCGCCGGTTCCGTCTTTTCGTCCTCCCCGGGCTGCTGGATCTTTATGCCAAGGTCTGCCGCGACATCATCGATGGTCTTAGCTTCGATGGGCTTCGCCTTGACGAGAAAGCCCTCGAAAAGCGCATTCGAGGATATGATGTTTATCATTCTGGGTATGCCCCGCGAGAAGGCATGGATCTTCTCTATTGCTTCGAGTGAGAAAATATCGTCCTTGCTTCCTGCAAGGCCCAGTCGGTGCTTTATGTAGGCCTCCGAGGATTCGTAATTGAACGATTCGAGCTTGTACTTCAATGCCACCCTTTGGGCGAGCGGTCCGTCGAGGAGCAGGTTGTCTTCTATCTCCGGCAAGCCGAAGAATACAAAGGTAATCAGCTTTCTGTCGGGCGCCTCGAGGTTGAGCAGCCCCCTGAATTCCTCCATCATTTCCTTGCTTTTGAGCATCTGGGCCTCGTCGATGAGGACGACCGCCTTTTTGTGCTGCTCGTACAGTTCGCTGAGCCTCTCGTAGAGTTGAGACAGCAGGGCTATCTTGTTCTCCGATGGCTCCGCTATGCCGAGCTGGAGTGCAATCTTTTTCAATAGCCAGTCCGCCGTTATACCCGAATGTATTATGACGAGCAGTGCCGACTCGTACTCCTCCTCCGGCAGGCTGTCGAGCATCCGCCGTGCCAGTGTCGTCTTGCCCGTACCTATGTCACCGATAAGGAGTGCGAGCCCCTTCATTGAGTCGACCGCATACATGAGCCTTACGAGTGCCTTGGAATGCTGTGCGCTGTTATAATAGAACTTTATGTCCGGGGCACTCGAGAAGGGCTCCTCGTTCAATTTGTAAAAGTCTAAGTAATTCATTTTGCTCCTCTTTAGATATACGACACCTTTTTCTTCGGCTGTTTGGTCTTGCCTTTGTCCGAATCCATTTCGTGTGCGTATGGCTTTTCGTCCGTTCCGCTGGCAGGACGGGGTAGAGGTGCCGGTGCCTGTACCTGCTTGTCCGGCGGTTTTTCTTCCCGGACCTGAGATTGGTCCTCATCGAGTATGTCCTCGAGCGTGAATTTCTCTTTTACCGCGGGCTTCTGGGCCTCTGACTGGACCGAGGATTCGTCGTTCGCAAATTCGGCGAGCCTATCGATCTTTCCCTTTATATCCCTGAAGCTCCCATCTATTTTTGCCACCTCCTGGAAGTAGGTATAGGCGCTCTTCATGTCGCCGTACGCTTCAAGAGCGAGTGCAAATTCATACAGAAGCCCTATGTTCTCTTGTTGTATCCCGCCTTTTGAAGAGAGTGCCTGCCTGTACATCTCTATTGCCTTGCCCGGCAGGCCCTTGCCCATATAGCTCATGCCGAGCATTATGAGCCCGTCCGCTTTCTTGTCCGGAGAAATAATGGCGATATTGAACTCGTTGATGGCCTCGTCTATCAGTCCCATTTCCTTGTAGGCGATACCAAGATTGTAATGGGTCTCGGCATCCTGTTTATCAACGCTTTTTTCGACTCCTTTTTTAAATGCCTCGAGCACCTCTTCCACGCTCACCTGCTGGTCTTCCTCTGTCTGTGTCTGGGGCTCGCCTGCCTTTCCTGCGCTTGCCGACAGCTCATTCTCAAGCTCGCGTGCAAGATCGAAGAGATCTTCGTCCGAGGATGCGGAAACGATGGGTGCCTCCTTCTGGATGAACGATTCTCCCAGTTCTGCGAGCCCTTGCTCTTTTTGTCCGGGGTTCATCGCCTCTTCTTTTGCCGTTATATCTGCCAGCCTCTTCTTTGCGCGCTCCTCGTCCGGAAATGCCTTCAGGACCTTGCGGAGGATCTCTTTGGCCTCGGTCAGGATCCCCTGCTGGTAATAGAACTCCGCTTCGTCGAGGGAATCGATGACGTCTATTCCCTGTTCCATGGGCTCGTGGACAGCCGGGGCTGACTGTTCCTGCGTGCCGGCAGCAGGACGCTCGGGGCCTACTTCTTTCATCTCTTCGTCGGAGAAGCTGAATTCTATCTCTTCCGACCGCGGGGCCCTGCCCGCCTCTGCTGGCCCGCCACCGATCTCCGGAGTGAATTCTATCTGCTCGGGGATCGGTACCTCGTCTCTGGGCTCTTCCCTGCTGTCCTCTCCGTGTACCTGCGTCTCTTCGGCTGTACTTGTCACACGGGACTCCGGCCCTTGCTTGTCTGCGGATGGCGTTGTCTCGACCTCGATTTCTATGCCGGTATCTATCTCCTCTGGAACCTGCTCGGCCCCTTCTGGCTGTTCTATAGCCTCTTCCTTGCTTTCTGCGACGTCGGCCCGTTCCGGTGCCGGCTGAGCTTCCTGTACCGCGGGCTCCTCCGTGGTCTCCCTGCTCTCTGCCGGCCCCGCGCCGGCGCCTATCAGGGCCTTCAAAACCTCGTTGTCCGGATCGCCAGAAAGGGCCCTTTTGATAAAGTCCTCGGCCTGCTCTATCTCTCCGTCCGCTATGAGTATATTGTAGAGCTTCTCGGCTATGCCCGATGCTTCCTTAAATTTTTTATCGAGCTGATACAGCTCGAACAGTTCCGTGAGCGATGTCTTGTGAGAGGGACTCGCATCCACTATCTGCAATAGCTTCTCCACCGCCTTGGCGTTGAGGCCGTATCTTTTGTATACCTGTGCTTCCGACAGGTACTTATCGATCTCCTCAGCAGACAGGCCTTCCCTCTTTTCCTGGCCCACCCTCTCTTTCGGTCCAGGCCCCCCCTTCTTCTCCGGCTGTACCTCCGGCTGCCTCACGGGCCCCTTCCGTGTCTCCTCGCTCTTCAAGTCGGCGCTCTCCAGGGGCTCGGGTTCTATCTCGATCATCGGCTTCTCGGCCGGCCTCGCCCCGGTCACGATCTGCAGTGCCTGCTGGTCCGTGGGATCGAGTTCGAGGATCTTCTTGTATATGTCCTGTGCCTGGGGCGCAAGGCCTTCTTTGGTGTACAGCTTTGCGACCTCTTTGTAAGCGGATATGGCAAGAGGCGTTTTTTCGAGGGCCGTATAGGCCTTTGCGAGGGCAATGAGCGAGTCCGTGTCCGGCTTGCCAAGAACTATTATCTCTTTTACCTTCAGCAGTACTTTCTGGTAGTCCCCCCTTCCAAGATAGAGCTTTATGAGTTGTTTCGATACGTTTACATCGTCCGGCTTTATAGCGAGCATCTTCTCGTAAACCGTTATCAGATCTATCGTTTTTTTTGCTTCGATAAGTTTCTCAGCGATATGGACGAACTCCTTATAGGCCTCGCTCTTCAGGCCGTTTTTGATATACAGGCTTGCGAGCTTCATCCTGCCGGGCAGGTTCGACGGTTCAAGCTCCGTAATGGTTTTGAGGATCTTCAATGCGTCCTGGACTTTGCCCTCTTTCTCGTAGATCGCTATTGCGACCTTGTAGTTGGACACCGCTTCTGCGGTAAGGTTCTTCTTTCTGAACAGCTCCGCAAGCTTCAGGTAATTATCCGCGGAGAGGGGGGACAGAGACAATACCTGCCTGTATACGGCTATCGCCTTGTCGTAGAAGCCGCTGTCTCTGAACATGTTCGAGGCGAGCTCGTAATAGTTTACAGCGTCTTGTTTTTTGTCCAGTTTTAAGAAGAGCTCTGCTATCTTCAGTGCGACCTGGTTGTTCTTTGGCTCCAGCTCCAGAACTTTCTGTAAGTCCTTTATAGCTTTATCGAGTTGGTTCTTGGCTATAAATTTACTTGCACTCTCTATTAACTTCTTTTTGTCTACAGCAGCCAATATGTCTCCTTCTTTGAAGTGCCCCCAGACCAATTAAATACCCCCTCTGCCCGGGATTGTCAAGCGTGGACATGCGGGTGGACATGCGGGTTTTCGATATGCATCAGAAGGCTAATGGATGGTCCGCAGTACGAATTGCAGCAGGTCTTTGTACTCTATGGATATCCATGCGATCGGGGGCGTGAGCATGAGAGAGCTCAGCAGGCTGTAGAAAACCATGCGTCTCCTGTCGGCGCCGAGTGCCTGAAAGACGAGTACGACCGAGAATGTGCCGAGCAGAAACGGGCCGAATATCACCGCATAGAGAAGGCCTTTGCCCTCTATGAACTTCGTCATTCTTTTCCCTCTCTTCTTTTCGGCAAAGCGGCGTATAACGGGGATGCGCTCGAGTTCTTCCATGAAGAGCACTACGATGGACGCCAGTGCGAAATTGCTTATGCCGGACACGACACAGACCAGCACGACTGGCAACCCGAGCCCGATCCCGAGAGGAATGGCGATCCCCCTGCCTGTGAGGGGATTGAGCGTGGTGAGGACCACGACAAGCCATTTATCGAATAAGATCATGTGCTGTGCCCCGGCCCGATGCCGTGTCACACGGCGTTTCTGCGGCCGCCTTTTATCCTGCCGTAGAGCGACTCTGCGAGGCTGAACACCTCTCCAGCCTGGATTGCATCAAGACATTTGAGGTCGTACGCGCAGTTACGGGGCACACAGGTACCGCACCCTGTGTCCTTTTTTATCCATACATTGTAGGGACTGCCGGGCGGCTCCCAGCTCACGGGATCGCTGGGGCCGTGCACGGTCACCGTGGGCGTGCCCATCGCAATGGCTATGTGCTTTATCCCGTTGTCGTTGCCGATGTGCATGTCCGCGCGCCGTAGAAGCGCCGCGAGTTCCTTTATGCTCTGGGTCTGGGGAGACAGGAGCGGCTTTTGTTTCATCATGTACATGATCTGCTGGACATATGTCTTCTCCCCGGGCCCCCACAGAAAGATCATGTTGGCATCGAGGGCGTCTATGAGCATGTCGGAAAGCCTTGCGAACCTTTCCGGGGCCCACTGCTTGTATGCCCTCCTGCTTACCGGAGAGATTGTTACGAGGGGCCCTCGGCCCCTCCTGATGCCGTCAACGAACTCCGAAGCGAACCTGTGCGCGGAGTCCGGTACAAAGAGGTCGAGCGAGAACCCATCGGTGCCGATATCGACTGCCCTGAGCAAGTCGTATTTAAAGTCAACGCTGTACTTGGGCGATGGGTCCCTTTTTACCACGGTAGTATAAGCGTATGTGCGCAGCTTCAG
This sequence comes from Deltaproteobacteria bacterium, assembly GCA_023381995.1. Classification (GTDB taxonomy): domain Bacteria; phylum JAMCPX01; class JAMCPX01; order JAMCPX01; family JAMCPX01; genus JAMCVD01. The sequence goes on along the minus strand of JAMCVD010000106.1, from coordinate 17,877 downwards.
ATCGTAGCCGATCCTTCTTCCCGCATTCGAGAACCATGTGATGAATGCGGTCCTCGGATTACCGAGGTAGTCGAGGACCATGTCGAACCTTCTCCTCTTGATAGTGAGTAGGAATCGCGTATAGTCGCCTGCGGACATCGTCTTGTCGAGGAGCAGTATCTCGTCGAGGTGGGGGTTATAGGTAAAGACATGATAGTTCTGGGGCGTTGTCAGGAATGCAATGTATGCTTCGGGCAATGACTTCCTTATACTTCTTATGACCGGTGTTGTGAGCAGATTGTCTCCAATCTGACCTGTGTGTACGATCAGGATCCCGCTGTTCCTTTTTGTCTGTTCCATTCCTCATGCCTTTCTGCCGGCCCCGTCCTCTTCGTTCCCTTTCTCTGCATTGTCGGACAAACCTTCGCTCTCCAGACTGGTGCGACGGGCATACCTTTTCCTGCCTATGACTTCCATGTAAAACACCTCTGTCGCTTCCGCAAACGAGCTTGTAGAGAACCTTTGTTCGGCAAGCTTGCGGGCGTTATAGCCGAAGACCTCCCTCAATTCCCTGTCCTTCAGCAGCCTTATGACGGCGTCCGCCATTGCCACGAAGTCTCCCGGCTTGACTATGAATCCCGTTTTCCGATCGTCTATCAATTCTGGTATGTCTCCTACGTCCGGCCCTACGACCGGGACGCCGCACGCCATATACTCGAGCGTTATGCGGGAATGGTTTTCCGAGCCGATGGAGCTCACTATGCCGACATCGAGGCAGCCTATCAGACCCTCGATGTCGTCCACATAATCGAGGAACAGTGTCTTCTCGAGCACCCCGGCCTGCTCTGCCATGTTCCTCAGATCCTCGAGGAGAACGGTGTCGTCCACGCCCGCTGCAACAAAGAAGACGTCTTTTACGTCGTTGTGGATGAGCTGTGCGGACTTAAAGAACACGTCGTGACCTTTTACGGGCGAGCGCCGTGCAATATTACCGATTACATGGACGTCCCGGGGTATATTGAACCCCTGCCTTTTGCCCGGGCGATCGCTGGCCTGCCTGAACCGGGCCGTATCAACGCCCGCGTGTATGGTCCTTATCAGATTGTCCGGCAGTCCGGCGAAGGAGCCCACTTCGCGCTGGTCCGCCCTGTTCGCCACGATGATGCCGTCCATGCTCCTGTACGAGAGTCTATTGAAGGGGTAGCGCTTGATCCCTCTCGAGTCCACGCGTGTCCTTACGAGACCGTACCTCAGGCCGAACAGGGCCCTCGCACTGGCGAACAGGGTCTGTGCGTGTGACGTGTGGACGTTGACGAGCTGCACATCACTGTACATGGTCCTGAACGCATGCCGTATGCTGAGCAGATCGGAGAAAAGGTGTGTCGGTCTGAAATCGAGCATGGTGTTGGTCTGCAGGTTCAGCTCAACGGCCTTGCCGTACGACGGCGTACCTTTTTCGCATAGGATGACGACACCGTGTCCCCTCTTCGACATGGCGTCTGCAATCGTGATGCAATACTCCGCCGCTGCATTCCACCACGGGACGTTTATGACCTCTGCCACCTTCACTGCTCCGTCCCCTTCTCCCATGCCTTTGCGTACTTTATGAACACGTGGAATGCCGACACGCACGCGGCGATGAACCCCTGGACGCCGTCGAGGAAGCCTTTTTTCACAAAGAACATTTTCACAAACATCCCGGAAGAGTGGATCATCATGTCGACGGGTCCTGCATGCCGCCCGGACTTTATCAGCTCCGAAGAGGCAAGGTCGGTAAAGTAGTCGAGCTTCTGTATGTGGTGCGAGAGGTCCCTGAACGAATAGTGAAGGATGTCGCCGTCCAACCGGCATACTCTGCCGTCTACCTCAAGCGTATCGTGCGGCTCCTGCCCGGTCCACACGCCGGCGCCGTTCCTTATGAGCCTGGTTTTCCTGTCGGGGTACCAGCCCGAGTGCTCCATCCATCTGCCGAGGTAGTAGGTCTTCCTCGGCATGGAGTAGGCGGCGCAGCCCCGGTCCGCTGTACCGATTGCGGCCTTTATTTGTGGTATCAACCGGTCGGAGAGCCGCTCGTCCGCGTCGAGGGAAAGCACCCACTCCTTTGTTGCAAGCTTCAGTGCGTAGTTCTTCTGGGGTATGAAGCCGTCCCATACCCTCGTATATATCCTGTCCGTGTAAGGCCTGCAGTACTCCGCGGTCCTGTCCGTACTGAATGCATCGACAACGATGATCTCGTCCGCCCATGCAACAGAATCGAGGCACCCCCTGATCCTGTCTTCTTCATTGTGTGTAACGATGACCACCGATAGTCCAGGCATGGCTATACTGCCATCACAGCGGACACATCCACACCCGCGGCGAGCCTCACAACGGCGGACTCCACGTCCTCGACCGAGATGTCCTTCATACACCTATGGTGCATGCGCCTGCATTTCCCGGAGCCGTGCAGGCTGCAGGGCCTGCACGGGGTGTCTTTCTCAATCACGACGCTCCTCCGGCCCGCGGGGAAGAAGCCGAACTCCCTTGTCGTGGGCCCGAACAGAGAGACCAGCGGAGCGCCCACCGCCTCGGCGAGGTGCATGAGCCCTGTATCGCCGCTGACGAACGTGTCCATAGTCGATACGGCATAGCATACCTCTCTCAAAGGATGTTCAGGGGTATTGACGACCTTCGAGTGGGGTGAGACGGACGATAGTTCCTCCCTGTCCCTTTCGTCTCCCTTACCGAAGACGAACACGGTATCGAAGCCCCTCTGTTCGAGCCTTTTCGCAAGCTCCACGTAGCGACCGATGCCCCATTTTTTTGTCTCCCACCGTGCCCCCGGGGCGATACCTATAACCCTGTTTCCCGTAACGCCCGCATACCTCAGGAGGGCGTGTCCCCTTCCCCTCTCTTCCTGCGAAGTCTTCAACCACGGCGTATCAGGGGGAGCGTCGATCCCGAAGGTGCTCAGATACCTCTCGAGGACGGACGGGAAGGGCGAGAGCCGTATGCCTGTTTTGACGAAGATTCTCCGCGCAAGGGCGCCCTTTTTGTATCTCTTCCTCGATCCGGCCCTTACGAGGGGCGCGATCACGGTGGTCCTGAGACCCGCGTGCAGATCGGCAATCATGTCGTATCCCCGCTCATTGACCTCCTTCACAAACGGCAGGACGCCCTTATCGTCGAGGTAGAGGACGTTCGTAAACGGCCACGGGGGCGTAAACAGGTCGCTGTAATCGAGCTTTGTTCCGAGGTCAACTGTCGCGCCGGCATACTTCTTCTTGAGTGCCAGTGCGACAGGCATCGTGAGGACGACATCTCCGAGAGAGCTGAATCTCAAAAGCAGTATCTTCATCTGTAGAACAAGTTGGCCCAGAAGCTATCGCTCTGGAAGATAAATTCGTTGCATTTGCTGCATAGCATAACGCTCGAGTACCTGCCCTCCAGATGCATCCGCCTCAGCCGTTCCATCTCCTCGCCGCGCCAGATCTGTTCCACCGTCTGCTTCATGACGTTGCCCAGTACAATCGTAGAATTGAAGTCCATACAGCAGAACGCCACGCTTCCGTCATAGTTGACGACCATCTCCTTCCACGGGTTCTTGCACGGGAATGCGGAGTTACCCATACCGGCCTCGTGCGTGTTCCTGTCGGGGAAGATCCCTATCCACGTATTGTAATGGTTCACGTAGACGGTATCGGCGAGATGCGTCCATGTTCGCTTGAAGGCAGGGATCTCACCATGGGTGATGTCCATATCTATGATCGTTACCGAAATCTTTACTCTGGAATGCAGCTTGTTTCGGGCCTGTATCAGGTGCCTCGTATTATTGTTCACCCTTTCAAAGTCCAGTTGCCTCCTGATGTTCTCGTAGGTCCGTCTCGTAACACCGTCTATGTCTATGTTTATTCTGTCGATACCCGATTCAAGAAGCCCGATCGCGAGTTTGTCGTCCAGAATCTGGGCGTTTGTGCTCAGGTTCAGCTCCACCTCCGGGAGTGCCTTTTTTACGTACCCGATGATGTCAATGAGACGTGGGTGGAGGAGCGACTCGCCGAAACCGAACATGTTGATCTTTCCGAGGGGCTTCCCGGAGGCGTCCGTGCATAGTTTTTTTACCACGTCCATGCCGATAGTGCCTATCTTTCTGTTGAGCTGGTCCCTTGGACACATTATGCATCGTGCGTTGCAGGCATTGGTCAGCTCCAGAGAGATAAGCTTGGGGAATTTTAGCCTCCTGTTCAGTATAAAGTTCCGCAGGGGTCTTCTCAGGGGTCCCGCAATCCTGATGGCCTTGTTAAACTGCAATCACTACCTCCAGTTTTTTTAGAACGTCTTCCATATCTATCGACTGCATACAATCATACTGTAAACAATTTTTATTGCAAGAGTATCGCTCCCTGCATTCCCCACCCGGTTCTACCACAACGGTATTATTATTCAAATAGGGCGCCCACCGTGTCCTGGACTGTGCCCTGATGGGTGAAAAGATTGCCACCGTAGGCCTCCCGAGCGCTGCGGATATATGCATGGGACCGGTGGAAGGGCCTATAACGGCCTTTGCGAAGAACAGGACCGCCTTCAACTGCTGTATGGACAGGACACAGCACATGTCCCTGACACCCGGGTTATCCGAGAACTCCGCCGTTATCCTGTTGGTGACGGCGCTGTCGACGTAGCTGCCGGTTATGACGACCGGCAGTCCGTATCTGTCCGAGAGCATCCTGATCAGGGCCGTGTACTGCCCTACAGACAGGTTCTTTGCCGACCCTCCCATGCCCGGATGGACGACGAAGTAGTTGAAGGGCTTTATCCCCTGGTTCAGCAAGAGCCTCTCGCAGCTCTCCTTGTTGTCCGACAGGTATATGTGCGGTCGTATGTTCATGTCCTCTATACCGAGCGGCTTCAACAGCATAAGATTGTAGGCCGCCTCATTATAGAGAGACTCCTTCCGGTGCTGTCGTATAACATCGGTCAGCAGCAGGTCGGAATAGACCCTCGATCCCGGTCCTATGGCGCGCTTGATGCCCGCGAGCCTGATGGAGAGTGCGGGGTAGAAAGACATGAACAGCTCGACTGCGATGTCTATGTGCATCTGTCTGAGCTCGCGCGCGAGTTTTACGGCCCCTGCCGCTCCCCTGTGCCTCTCATAGGGATCATAGGCTATGTACTCGTCGACGAACGGGTTGTCGCTTATGACATCTATGATGCCTTTCCTCGCCATGACGAGCGTATGGGCCCCGGGTATGGATCTCTTTATTGCCTCGAAGACCGGCGTCGAGAGTACGAGGTCGCCTATCCTGTCCGTCCTGCTGACAAGGACCCTCATCCCCTCATCCCCTCCACCGCCTCGAACACGGCGTCCGGCGTGAGGGCCTTCATGCAGAGGAAGTGGCCCTCCGGACATTCCATGGGGCCGTGTGCAGAGCACGGTCTGCAGTAAAGACCTGCGTTCTCTATCACGATCGTGTTCGGCCTTATTGGGGCGAAGCCCTGCCCGGGGACGGTCGGACCGAATATCGCCACGATGGGGGTGTTCACCGCCTGTGCGACCTGCATTGCGCCGTTGTCGTTTGTTACGAGGAGCTCCAGGCCCGAGAGCAGCTCCGCGAGCCCCACGACGTCCGTTGTGCCGGTCATGTCTTCCGTCTGGACCCCTGCCATGGACTTTATCCTGCCCGCAACCATCCTGTCGCTGCTGCTGCCTATCAGCACCGTGCTGGAGCCGCTTTTTACCAATCTCCGTATGAGCCCGGCATACCCGTCCTCGGTCCATCGCTTCGTGCCCCAGGTGGAGCCAGGCGCTATCCCAATGACCCCTTTGCTCCTCGCGGTGTTCCTCGTCTTCAGCGACGGATACCTGTCATCCTCTGATAGTCTCAGGGCAAACGGCTTGAGGAGCGCGAGTATGCGGTCGATCTCGTGCATGTCTCTGTGCCTCTTGAGGCGGACATTGTAGAAAGGCACCAGATGCGGCAGGGCATAGCCTATCCTCCGCTTGGCGCCCGAGAGCAGGGCCACGGTGCCCGACCTGAGAGAGCGGTGCGGGGAGATGACCGTGTCGATATTGTGTCCCCGTATCTCTTTGATCTTCTTCGCGAGGGCACCGGGGCCTTTGTCTGCACCCTTTTTGTCGTACACTATGATTTTGTCCACGATGTGCTGACCATCGAGCAGGGACTTGCCCACAGGCGTTGTAAGGAAGAGCAGTTCCATTTCGGGTCTGTATTTCCTTAATGCCCGTATCAGTGGTATCGTAAGTACTATATCGCCAAGGAACGCCGTCTGGATGACAAGGACACGCCGAGGCTCATGTGGATTGTTCATTAAGCTTTATTGCCTCGTCGATAAGCATCACAGGTATGTCGTCTACGATGGGAAACTTCAGGCTGCACGTATGGCACACAAGCCCTGACCCGTCCTTTTCGAGCTCGAGGTCATGCTTGCATTTCGGACATACGAGTATATCGAGCAGCTCTTTGCTTACTGCCATCCTTGAATCCCCCGGGTAGATAACATATCATTATACTTTAATCGAATATCCTGCTTTCGTCAAGTAGTATGGGGCAGTGATCGACTGATAGGGAGGGCAGAAAAACGAGATACAGTCCGTACAGATGGGTGGTGCTGGTGGTGTTCATGTGCGTAATCGCACTCACCCAATTCCTATGGCTCGGCTTCGCACCCATCGAGACGCTCGTCAGGCAGCAGTTGGGCATAGACGTGTTCCGGGTCGGGCTGCTGATGTCCATCTTCCCGATAATGAACATCCTGCTGTCAGTGCCCGTCGGCTCCCTGCTCGATGCAAGGGGCTTCAGATTTACCGTCTCGATGGGTGCCGTTATAATGGGTGCGTCCGTGGTACTGAGACTGAGGTATACTTCGTACGTATGGCTGTTTGCCGGGCAAGCAGGCATAGCGGTGTCGCAGCCCTTTATCGCCAACAGCGTGTCGAAGTTCTCTTCCCTGTGGTTCGACAGGGACGAAGGCGCTGTTGCAAACGGGCTCGGGTCCATGTCGATGTTTGTCGGCATGATAGCGGCCATGATCATCACGCCCATCCTCGTACGCAGTAGAGGGCTCGGAGGCCTGCTCTCGGTCTATGCCGCGGCAACACTGTCCGGGTGCCTCCTCTTTCTTGTCCTCGCAAGGGACAACCCGTCGCTTGCCGCCGCCTTGAAAGAAGAAGAGAAGGCGTACAGGGGCATGGACGCATACAGGGATGTACTGGGGATAAAAGATATGCTCATGCTTATCGGCATAATGTTCGTAGGCATAGGGTTCTTCAACGGGCTGATGACATGGATGAGCGAGCTGCTTTCGCCGAACGGCTTTACGACCGTCCAGACGGGCGCCATAGGCGGTGCCATCATCGGCGGCGGCATACTGGGCGCCGTTGTGATACCGCTGCTCTCCAACGGCCTCAAGAGGAGGAAGCCCTTCCTCGCGATAGCGACGCTCGTCGGCGGTGCGGCGATGTATCCGTTTCTGAATGCCCGTACTGCAATTGTAGCGATGGCCCTCGGTGCCATGATTGGATTCTTCGTGATATCCCTTCTGCCGATCATCCTGCAGATGACGACGGAGATCGTCGGAGAGAGGCGCACGGGAACTGCGACGGGGCTACTCATGCTCGCGGGCTCCCTCGGTGCCGTCGCTGCGATATATTCTATCGAGGGAATAAAAGACATTACGGGCAGCTTTCACGGCTCCCTATGGATCTTTTCTGCGCTTTTCCTGGCAGCCCTCGTGCTTTCGCTCCTGATAAAGGAGACCCACCCGGACCGTACCCGGTCTTCACGATAAGAAAGCTTATGGAGCTTAGGTGGATCGCACGACCCATGCCCCGTACGGCTACCCCGAACGAACGAGCAAACTTCCCTATTGCATTTTCTGGGTTAATATAAAAAACTGAAAAGGAGGGCTTTAAAATGGAAAGGCTGTTGAAATGGGGTTCTCTTGTTTTTTCTTTCATTACAATGCTCGTCATGTTTATTTTCAATGCTTCCACAGGCTACGCGGGATATGACACCGCAACAGCAAATAACAACCACACGGGTTTTTATCTCGGTGCGGAGAACGGTTATGACATACCTACCGGACCGGATGAGGACGGGTACATATTTGGATTCGGCGGAGCACTCAAACTTGGCTATCAATTCATGAGGAATCTTGCACTTGAGCTCGGCACCCATGCGGCATTAGGCAGTATTACTATACAGGGAAACACACCGTCCGGCACACAAACAGCAGAAGGCTCATGGTTCTTTTTTCAATTCCCGTTCCTTGATCTAAAACCCATCATTCCGTTAAGCGTGAGGAACAACCTGTATTTTATCGCGGGCATCGCTCTCTCCGGATTTCTTAACCAAACAACCAATCAGCCCCCCACTACTGCCATAACCTCTACAGGCGCGGGGTACGACATCGGGATGGGTTTCGAGGGTTATATAACGAACCACATCTCCCTCGGCGGGGAGATGGTGTATCATAACTTTACGAACAATAAGTTCAACATAAGCAGCGGAGGAGTGAGCGAAAATGTTACGGGCCCTTACATCGTAAATATGAGCTTCACGTCCTTGAACTTCGTTTTCCTGTATCACTTTTGATCAGGATCCAATTTTTTCTATCCGATAAAACGGAAGCCACTATAAAAATTTCAACTAAAAACTTGCCAAGCTCTGCTTCGAGCAAAACATCCAGTAATTGTGTGTTAGTAGAAAATAAGGATTTCAGACAGGTAAATCCGCATTCTCAAAATCAGGTTACCCTGCTATTAGCCCGAAGGCATATTGGTTCCTCTCCCAAAAGTGATCATGACCTATAGGGGGTAAAAAAGCAAAGAAAAGCGGTTCCTCTCCCCTTTGTGATCATGAAGAAAGAGTTTTCTCCTCTGCTCGTAAAACAAAGCTCTTTTCGGTAAAGGGGGTACGGCCCATAACGTCTCCGTATTTCCCTAGCGAGAGAGAAGCAGTCCACGCAGAGTACCACGGAAGCATTGCAGGCAGTCCGGATGTGTTTCCCTTCGCAGTGTCGAACACTCTTTCTTTTTGTTCTATCAGTCCCATGATCACTTTTGGGATAAGAGCCGGCATATTTTATGGCAGGTCAGACACCGGGTTTCGAGGCGCGGGTAAGAATATTGTGATGCATAACTATGCACAATTACCTATGGCTGTTGTGCGTATATTTCAATATCCACAGATATGCCATACTATCTACGGATAACAGAGCTCGAATCCTTTACTGGTGCAGGTTTGCAGGCAACCAGCCTTACGACTCAGAGCTTTGTAAAATACGGAGAGGGTGAGATTCGAACTCACGTTCGCCTTTCGACGAAAACCGCTTAGCAGGCGGTTGCCTTCAGCCTCTCGGCCACCTCTCCAAGCCATGGATATCGGACGTCCCGGCGGTACTATTTTTTTGCCGGCCTCAGAACAGTAACACCGTTCATGTACGGACGCAAGACTTCGGGAATAACGACACTCTGGTCTTCCTGCTGGTAGTTCTCGAGTATGGCGACCACCGTCCTCCCGATGGCGAGCCCGGAGCCGTTGAGCGTATGGACATACGCCGGCTTCTCTCCTTTTGCCGGCCTATACTTTATCCCCGCCCTCCTTGCCTGGAAGTCCTCGAAGTTGCTGCAGGACGATATTTCCCTGTACTCGTTCTGGCCCGGCAACCAGACCTCTATATCGTAGGTCTTTGCAGCGGAGAAGCCGAGGTCCCCGGAGCAAAGGCTGACGACCCTGTAATGGAGCCCCAACCTTTTCAGCGGCTCTTCGGCATCGAGCAGGAGCGACTCCAGCTCGCCGTACGACGCCTCCGGCTCCACGAACTTGACAAGCTCCACCTTGTTGAACTGGTGCTGTCGTATAAGCCCTTTCGTGTCCTTCCCGTACGAGCCCGCCTCCTTCCTGAAGCACGGAGAATACGCCGTGTAGCAGAGCGGCAGCGTGGCCTTCTCCAGTATCTCCTTTGCATGGACGTTCGTAATTGGCACCTCGGACGTCGGGATCAGGTAAAGCTCCTCGCCCTCAATTTTAAAGAGGTCCTGCTTGAATTTCGGGAGCTGCCCTGTGCCAGTCATGCTCACGCCGTTTACGACATACGGGACATAAAGCTCGGTATAGCCCTGCTCTTTGGTATGGACGTCCAGGAAAAAATTGATCAGCGCCCTTTCGAGGAGCGCACCGTGACCGATGGAGACCGAGAAGCCAGACGACGCGACCTTCACCCCCCTATCGAAGTCGATGATCCCCAGGCCTGCGGCCAATTCGTCGTGGGTATACGGTGTAAAGGAAATCTCTTTCTTCGCGCCCCATGTCTTTACCACCGGGTTGTCATCGCTGGTCTTGCCGTAGACAACGCTCGAATGCGGCATATTGGGGACGGTCATGAGGAATTCATTCAGTTCGGTCTCGAGTCCGTCGAGTGCCGCCTGGATGGTATTGATTTCCGCCCCGATCCCTTTCACTTCCTCAAGGAGTGGCGCCGTGTCTTCGGATTTCGATTTTTTTGCGCCGATGTCCTTGGAGATGATGTTTCTCTTGTGCTTCAGTTCCTCTGCCCGCTTGAGCAGTTCGAGCCTCTTATTGTCCTTGTCGTAAAAGACCTTCAGCGACATGCTCATGCCCCGTTTGGCAAGGGCGTCCTCGACAAGCTTCCTGTTCTCTCTCAGTAATCTTATGTCAAGCATGCTGATGCTTTAGCATTCTCGTGCCTGTCCGTCAACCCGAAAAATCCATTTGCACTATAGGAAGTTTGTGTAATGAGCGATACGCCTGCGTCAAACAGGGGTATTCTTCGAATATCAGCAAAAACTATAACGTTGGTTTGTGCATATAAACTTACAGAGGACTATACCATCCCTTATGACACAAAGCTTATAGAGCTTCGGTGGATCGCACGACCCATGCCCCGCATAGGTACCCAGAGCGAATGAGCAAACTTCCCTATTGCATTTTTCGGGTCAATATCTGGAACGGCTTGCATGCAGAGGAGAACGGGGCCGGGGCTCCGGCATAAGAGCGATAACCAATGGTGACCGGCTAAAGAAAGAGTGCCTGGGGGGATTTGAACCCCCGACCTACGGAGCCGGAGAGCAAAAAAGTAAAAGTTTTTAAGGTCTTGAAAAAATGGTTCCTCTCCCATTTGTGATCATGAAGAAAGAGTTTTCTCCTCTGCTCGTAAAACAAAGCTCTTTTCGGTAAAGGGGGTCACGACCCATAACGTCTCCGTATTTCCCTAGCGAGAGAGAAGCAGTCCACGCAGAGTACCACGGAAGCATTGCAGGCAGTCCGGATGTGTTTCCCTTCGCAGTGTCGAACACTCTTTCTTTTTGTTCTATCAGTCCCATGATCACTTTTGGGATAAGAGCCACCTTTTCATTCTTTTACAGCCAGAAGTAACTCTTTGAACTTTGTGTATACATCGCGACGGTGTCCTATGAAATAGACCTGTATAACCCTGGCGTCCTCATCCAGCCGGTATTTGATCCTGTATTTTCCTATCACAAGAGAACGGAAGCCAGATAGATCGTCGATGAGCTCTTTTCCCTGATATGGGTTCATTACAAGTTCTTCAATCTCATTTTTAATGGTGGGCTTTACTGCGGGCGGCAGTTTTCTTATGACATCCCGGGCGGTCAAAGAATACGTGAACGTATAGCGCTTCACTTCTTCCACGTTTGTTCGTGCGACACGGTTTTCCCGGACTTAAACTCTTTTCTTGAGCGTTCCAGCAGTCTCATTGTTTCCGCATCGCTGAGTATGTCGATCGTCTCGAGGATTCCCTCAAACTGTTCCATATTCATAATGACGCCGATTGGAACTCCGTTTTTGGTAATGGCAACAGTCTCGTCTGCATCCTCGACTTTCCTCATGATATCAAGGAACCCGCTCTTGGCCTTTGTTATAGGTATAACTTTTTGAATCTCCCTCATATGACCTCCATAATTATTGTGACTATTTTAATTCTGAAATAAAAAAGAGTCAAGAACCTATTGGGGGGCATAGGTCAACAGGCAATCAGAACGGGATTATCTACGAACAGGGTAGTACTGCGGGAAGCAGAGGGGGCCGCCCTTGAAATGTGAAATGATGTCATCGATTCCTTTCTTTAATTCTTTATCTTCATACATTTGCTTTTCTAAACTGCCGGCGGCTTTGCTCACCGATAAATAGCTTAATCCAAAATGTTCCCCGATCTCTGCATTGCTCAGATTGCTATACCTCTTGAGCAAATATATGGCTACCTTCTTCTCTTTCGACGGATGGTGTTTCAGTTTGCTTAAGTCTGCCATGTCCGTATCATACTTCTTTGTAATGCTTCCCCTTATCTCGGAAACTCCCATGGGATTGGTCAGTTCTCCCTTAAATGAAAAATCCCTGCTTTTTATTGTTTGTTTCAGGTCTTCCAGTTTTTCCTTAATAAATATAGCCTTTCCCAAGATAAACCCGGCATACACATTGCCTTTACAGGAGTTTTACGGCGACGCCCTCATGATATTTATCTTGAGCCTGCCGACCACGCCGAGCATGTCCATCCAGTTGGTAAGATCGCCGCTCGCAAGTATGATGTGCGTTGCGTCCGCAGGGAACTCTCCGAACGTCGGGTCCACGGGCACCCACCCGTTCAGGTAGACGAGCGGCCACGCATGATAGTAAAAGTACCCGTCGCTCATCAACACGACGCCCATCGCCATTTTCGTCGGTATGCCAGCGGCCCTCGCAAGCGCGGTAAACAGTATGGTGTGTGCCTTGCAATCACCCTCGGGGTTTTTCAGCAAATCAATGGAGCGGGGCAGTGCGACCGTAAAGCTGTCTTTTACGTGTGAATAGACCCACTGGTTTATCAGTTCTACGGCCTTCCTGGCGTCCGTTTCGCCGTTTATTATGGATTTTTCGGTACCGATAATGTCAGGGTTGTCCGAATTTATCAGCGACGAGCTGAGGAGCTCCTGCCGTACGGACAGGCCGTGGACATCTTTTTCGCCTTTATACGGAAGCTGGTAGGTGCCTGTATTTTGCGGTGTCTGTATCGTTACAAGGTTGCCCTGCACCTTCTGGAACCCAAACGATTGCAGCGGCTCTTTGCTCGATATGCCCGATAAATAAGCCTCCATATATTTTGCGTCCGTCGGGTACGTTACCTGCACGCCTGCGGCCCTTATTGCCGTCGATGAGATAAGATCGACCGGCTCGTTGTTCCACCCCTTCGTGAGCGCAATGGTCTTGGGCTCGAGCACGGCCTTGAAGCCGAGGGGGCTTATCTCTTCCACAGTCTCTCCCTGGGGTGTGACCCACATGGTCTCTTTCATGTCCTTTATATTGACTTCGAGCTTGAAGGTATCGACAGGGCTATTCATAATGGTCCTTGGTTCCTTGCCTACCACCTTTACATAAACAGGCAGCTCCTGCTGTATGGTCGGGTCGAATATATGGAAGGTGTATTCGCTCCTGCTGAAGCCGTCTTTTACGATCCGCATGACGATACCGTCGGAACTCAATACCGGACCGTTGAGATGAATCTGCTGGTTGGTCTCTCCACCCGGTCCTTTCAGGTCAACAGAGAGTATGTTGTCCTTGACCCTGCCGCTTGCGGCTATCCTCATCGCCGATGTTTTCAAGGAAAAATCTATACTCTGCAGGGAGTAGTCTCCGTCCGTCGTCGAGTCCGCTATCGTCGTTATGTCCTTCTCGCGCCCGAGAAGCATGATCCTCATGAACATCCTCGTCCTGAAGACGAAGCCGCCTTTCGACGGCAGCATCTCCTCGTAGTCATAGCCGATCTTCCTGTCGCCCATGTAGAGCCCCATCCATTCGGACATGGGGCTGACTCCGGATTTTGCCCCGGATAGCGGGGATGCGAAGGTCTCTTCATGTCGTGGTCTCAGCACGTACACCATGCTGACCGCCCAGAGGATGCCTATCATCGAGTACACGACGATCTTCAAAGGCTTTCTGTTTATTTCCATACAGCAAAACTACACACTGGCAGGCGAACAGTCAACCTTTCTGCCCCAGTAATATTCCCTTGATAGTACCGTTCCCGTATGATACGAGGCTATTATGAAGACAAAGAAGATCTTGATTGTTATGGGCAGCGGCTCCGACGCGAAGTTCATGACCGAGTGTGCGAAGGTACTGGAGGGCTTTTCTATAGGCTATGATATGGTGGTCTCTTCGGCACACAGGACCCCGCGGAGGACCAGGGAGATTGCCGCAAGAGCAGGCGAGAAGGGTTACAGCATCATCATAGCCGGCGCAGGGGGCGCGGCACACCTTGCAGGGGCGATGGCCTCTGAGACCATCCTGCCGGTGATAGGCGTACCGCTCCCCTCGTCGTACCTGTCCGGCATGGACGCGCTCCTGTCTACCGTACAGATGCCGGGAGGTATACCCGTAGCGACAGTTGCCATCGGGGAGGCGGGCGCGAAAAATGCCGCCCTGCTCGCGGTGGAGATACTCGCCCTCAGCAACAGGTCCTTACACAAGAAACTCATGAGATACCGGCAGGACCTCGCCGGTAGTGTCGGGAAGAGAAAATAGCTTGCTGAGCGAAACCGACCAAAAATGGAGGGGAAATCCCTTCCTGTCCCGGCCCCGATGAGCGGGCTTCCCTATCACATCCTTCGGGTGGGCGATGTCCTGAAGGACAAGGTCAAAATCGGGCTGATAGCCGACTCCCTAAGAAGCGGCAGGCTCATGCTCTATCCTACGGAGACCGTGTACGGCATAGGCTGCGATGCGTTCAGCGATGCCGCCGTGGAAAGGGTCTCGCGGATAAAGCTGCGTGCACAGAACAGGCCACTTATCCTGCTCGTCAGGGACATGGACATGCTGAGAAGCCTCGCCGCGGAGGTCCCGCCCGTCGCGGAGAGGCTGATAGGGGCGTTCTGGCCGGGTGCCCTGACGCTGGTGTTCACGGCACGCAGCGGCATCAGCAGCATGCTCACGGCCGGCACCGGCAGGCTCGGGCTGAGGCTGTCTCCCCATCCGTTGATCAAATCCATTTTTGGTGTTTATGATCACCCGCTCGTCTCTACGAGCGCGAACAGAACGGGAGAGGAGCCGGTCAGATCCATCCCGGACGCCCCACGGTCTCTTATCGATAAGATTGACCTTGTTATTGACGGGGGTATGATAAGCGCAGCGCCTTCCACGGTAATCGATGTGACGGGAAAAGAGGTACGCTGTCTGCGGGAGGGCATGATTAAAAAGGCAGAAATAGAGAGGGTAGTATATGACAGAGATAAAGCCGTTCATGGGAACGAGATACAATGACAGGCTGGTTGATCTATCGCAGGTCGTTGCGCCGCCCTACGACGTCATCGACGATGCCCAGCAGGAGATGCTCTATAAAAAGCACCCATACAACGTCATCAGGCTCATACTCGGCAGGCAGCACGAGGGCGATGGGGACAACAACAACAGGTATTCAAGGGCGAAAAAGTTTATAGAGGAGTGGAAGCAGACAGACGTCCTGATCAGCGACGATAGGCCGTCCATATACCTTTACATCCAGAGGTTCAGGGCCGGGGGCAGACTGTACGAGAGGCACGGCTTCATAACGCTCATGCGGCTCGGGAGCGACGTGTACACGCACGAGAAGACCCTGTCCAAGCCCAAGGAGGACAGGTTCGAGCTGATGAAGGCATGCGCGGCAAACCTGTCGCCCATTTTCGTGCTGTACGATGACGAGAAGAGGTGCGTCGAGTGCATAACCATAAGCCCTGCCATTCACACCCTGCTCGCACACATAAAAGAAGGGGACGAGGAGCATTTCTTTTACAGGATCACGGACGAGAAGATCATCGGCACCGTGAAGAAGCTGATAGGCAGGCAGAAGACCTACATCGCGGACGGCCACCATAGATACGAGACCGCGATGCGGTACAGAGACTATCTGTCGTCCGCCCGGGGCAGGGACGACGATGCGTCCTACAATTATATCATGTCGTACTTTACCAATATAAGCGATCCGGGTCTTGTGATACTTCCCACACACAGGGTCGTGCACGGCATAGAGTATACGGAGAAAGAGCTGATGGAAAGACTGAAGGGCTCCTTCGACGTAAGGTTGATGACGGCCGGGCGCAGCGCGGACCAGGTGCAGTCATGGGTCAAAGAGATAGGGGCGCAGGGCAAGGCCTTCGGCGTCAAGTTCCACGGCAGCGACAACCTCTTTATACTCCACAACTACAGGCCCGGCAGGCTCAAGTACGATCCGACCCCGGACGCGCTGAAATCCCTGGATGTGTACATACTCAACAAGGAAATACTCGAGTCTGCCCTCGGTATACCGGAGCAGTCGTTCTCTTCCGGGGGGAGGCTGTCCTACTACCACGAGCTGGACAGCGCGTTGGCGTCCATGAAACAGGGCGACGCCGTGTTCGTGCTCAACGCCCCGACGGCCATGGACGTGAAGGCCGTTGCGCTCGGAGGGCTCAACATGCCCCAGAAGACCACGTTCTTCTATCCGAAGCTCCTGTCCGGACTGGTGTTCCATATGTTTGGTACGTAGCGTCGTCCGCCGGTGCCCCCGTTATAATTGAACTTACACCCCTACTGTGGTAAATCCGGGAGGGTATGGACAAGCAAACCCAGGGTATCATTCTTTCTGCACGCTATGTGTTCCCCGTTGCCTCACCCGTAATCAGGGAGGGTGCCGTGTTTGTCAGGGACGGCGTCATTCAGGACGTGGACGGACTGGCCAGGCTTGCAAAGAGATACAGGGCCGAGGTCATGGAGCTCGGGAACGGCATACTCATGCCCGGCTTCATCAACGGGCACGTGCACCTCGAACTCGGCCCCATGCATGCAAGACTCGATCCGGGGGACGACTTTCCGGCGTGGATATTCGGGATCGTGAAGAAGAGGCTCACGCTCTCGAAAAAAAGGGCCGCTGAGGGCGTCCGGCAGGGCATCGACGTCCTCATACGGTCCGGCGTTGCCGGGGTGGGCGAGATATCGACCATGGGCATAGACAGGCAACCCCTTCTTGACGCCCCCCTGTATACGGTACTGTTCAGGGAGACGACGTCCGTAGGCAGGCTCCTCGGGAGACCGTACGTGGGCAGCGCCACCATGGAGGAAAGGCCGTTCCTGCACGCGCCGTACTCGACCGCTTCTGAGGTGTACAGGGAGGCATCGAAGAGGTTCAGCGCATACGGGACGCACATAGCGGAGAGTATCGACGAGTACAGGCTTGTTACGGGGCAGGAGAACAACTTTTCCAGAAGGCTGGGCCCTCTGGTGCGGAGGGACCCGGCCATGTGCCGGAGCAGCTCGCCGGTCGACTACCTGTACAGGCTCGGGTTCATCAAGAGTGGCACCACGCTTGTGCATTTCGTCCACACCGACAGGCGAGACCTCGAGCTCGCCTCCTCCTGCGGTGCGGGCATCGTGCTGTGCCCGAGGAGCAACGCATACCTCGGCGTAGGGCTGCCGGACGTGGGGCTGCTCCATGCCTATTCACGGCTCGGCATCGGCACGGACGGACTGAGCAGCAACTACTCGCTCGATATGATGGACGAGATACGGTTCCTGTATCTGATCTCGAGGCCGGTCCTGAAATCGAGGGCAGAGGCGTTCGTCATAGGTGCAGCAACGATCGCCGGCGCACGGGCGCTGTTCATAGAAGACAGGCTCGGGAGCATAGAGAAGGGCAAGCGTCCGGGGCTCATATACCTCGATACGGATGTAGCGAAGAACCTGTGCCTCTCGATAATCAACACCCCGTCGTCGCAGATAAAGAACTTATATGCTACGGTATTCGGCCCGGGAAATGTGGCCGCAGGATAACGCTGCCCTCGGGGCTATACGGGCACGCGTGCTCCGTTTCGGCGTGTACGTCGTCGTGGCCCTGTCGGGACTGGTCCCCGCGGGCTGTGGTCCGCAACCCTCACCA
>JAMCVD010000051.1 GCA_023381995.1 Deltaproteobacteria bacterium | reverse complement strand
GCGGCCTCGTCCTCCATGATGAACCCGAACCTCTCATCGGTCGCCACGTCGACGGCCGTATTCTGGTGCCTGCCGGCTTTACCTCGATATGCGCAATGCCAAACACAAGACCGATCAACGACAACAAGACCGTTACGCATTACATGATCTCGAAGGCGAAGGCCCTTGGACATGTCAATCTGTTCCCCATAGCTGCGGCATCGAAGGGCAGCGAGGGGGCGGAGCTGTCCGAGATCTACGACCTTGCAGAGGCCGGCGCTGTCGCGGTGTCGGATGACGGCATGCCCGTGTCTTCGGCCGAGCTGCTCAGGAAGGTGCTGCTGTACGTGAAGCCCATCGGCATACCGGTCGTCGACCACCCCGAAGAGCTCTCGCTCGGCAGGTCCGGGTACATGAACGAGGGAACCGTGTCCGTCAGGCTCGGGCTGAACGGCATACCGCAGACAGCCGAGAGCATCGCCGTGGCACGGGACATACTGCTCGCCGGGGAGACCGGCTCGCGGCTCCACCTCGCCCACATCAGTACGCGGTACTCTATCGAGCTCGTGAGGTGGGCGAAGAAGATGGGCATACCCGTCACCTGCGAGGCGACGCCGCACCACTTCACGCTTTCCGAGGGGGCCGTGGACGGGTACAATACGAACGCGAAGGTCAATCCCCCCCTTCGGTCGGAACAGGACAGACAGGCGCTGATCGAAGCCATTGCGGACGGTACGGTAGACTGCATCGCGACCGACCATGCGCCGCACGGCCGCGACGAGAAGGAGACAGAGTTCGACAAGGCCCCGAGCGGCATATCCGGCATCGAGACGTCCCTGGGGCTCTCCCTGAAGCTCGTGCACAGCGGCATCATTGACCGGAAGGGGCTTGTCAGGCTTATGTCAGAGCGGCCCGCGAGGATCATGGGCCTCAAGGGCAAGGGCACGTTCAGGACGGGCTCGGACGCGGACGTCACGATCATAAGTCCGGACGAACGATGGGTCGTCGACAGAGGCAGGTTTGTATCGAAAGGGAAAAACACGCCGTTTCACGGCATGGAGTTGAGAGGCAGGGCCACTATGACTATAACGGGGGGCACGATACATGGCGATACTCGTCCTTGAGGACGGCTCCGTGTTCAGGGGGAAGACCTTCGGGTACAGGGGCGTGGCGTCCGGAGAGGTCATATTCAACACCTCCATGACGGGCTATCAGGAGGAACTCACGGACCCGTCCTACTACGGTCAGATACTCGTGTCCACGTACACCCAGATCGGGAACGTCGGCACGAACCCCCAGGACTACGAGTCCGACAGGGCGTACCTCGGGGGCTTCGTCGTCAAGGAGTATATAGACTATCCTTCGAACTTCAGGTCCAGGGAGACGCTCGACAGCTTCATGATCAGGCATCGCGTGGTCGGCATGCAGGACATCGATACGAGGATGCTCGTCAGACGGCTCAGGATAAAGGGCGCGATGATGGGTATTATGTCTTCGTTCGACGAGGGAGAGGACGAGCTCAAAGAGCGGCTGCGCAGGCAGCCGGCGCTCGTGGGCAGGGACATCGTCACCGAGATTACCGCGAAGCAGACCTATGATTTCGACGAGTCCCGGTGGTCGATCCAGCAGGGGTATGAGAGGGCAGACAACAGGGACGGCCCCCTGGTTGCCGTGTACGATTTCGGGGCCAAGAGGAACATCCTGCGGTCGCTCGTGTCCGCGGGCATGAGGGTGAGGGTCTTCCCCTGCACGACGCCGGTGGGCGAACTGCTGAAGGGCGAGTATAAGGGGGTCGTACTCTCCAACGGTCCCGGGGACCCGGCAGCACTGTCGTATATTATCGAGAACGCCAGGGAGCTCATCAGGAGCAACAAGCCGATACTCGGCATATGTCTGGGCCATCAGATACTCGGCCTCGCGCTCGGAGGCGAGGCCGTGAAGCTGAAGTTCGGCCATCATGGCGCAAACCAGTCGGTCCTCAATATGAAGACCCACGGTGTGGAGGTCACGGTCCAGAACCATGGGTTTGCGATAAGGCCCGAGTCGGTGCAGGACAGCGTGAATATAACCCACATAAACCTGAACGACAGAACGCTCGAGGGGTTCTGCCATAAAGACAGGCCGATACTCTCGACACAGCACCACCCGGAGGCGTCCCCGGGCCCCCGGGAGGCTGGGTATATATTCAGGGAGTTTGCAAGGCTGGTGCATGAGAGAGCTTAGCGTAAAAATAAAGGCCGGTCTGTCCATCCTGTATAACTATGCCTCCGATAGGTTCAGGCAGGACATGATAGACGCACGTACGGAGTTCGATCGACTGGTCCCCATACCACCTGTCAACGATACGGAGATGCACGGCAGGCTCGTCATGTTCAGTCACTGGTTCCTGATGGACAGGCATGTGCGCGCCTGCAAGACGCCGGCCAACATGTTTTATGAAGAGGGGGTGCTCTCGTTCTCCTACGAGGAGGAGGAGGTCTACAGGGCGCTGAAGGCCGGCAGCATAGGTATATACGAGGTCGCCGGCAGGCACCAGAATACGGCCGTCGACGTGGCGACCGATGAGAGGTTCGGGTTCATCATGGAGGACGAGGCCGCCGTACAACCGAACAAGGATCTCATGACGATGAGGTTTGTCCGTCTGAGAGAGGGTGTGTTCCTGCTCGCCTCTTATTGCACGCACCACTACAGTACAAAGGGCTTCATAAGGTCCGAACTCGGCACGGTCAGCCGGTTCGACAAAATGGCCTTTTCGGCGAAGGTTCTCGAGCTGTCCGCGTTGAGCATCAAGAGCAGGAAGTACGACTGGGTGGCCCCGATGATGATCTACAAAGGCATGACCAAGTTATGAGAAGATACGGACATTCCACCTCTTTTAGATTAAGCAGAGGATTCTCTTGCGTTGTCCCTACATATCCTTCCTACCTTAACCTCTTTTATACCGGTGAGCTTCAAAAACGGGTCGAAGAATCAAAAAAATATCTTTCTCCGTGTACAGTGTGCCCGAGAAATTGCCGGACAAACAGGCTGGAAAACCAGAAAGGTATATGCCTTGCCGGCAGGGACGTAAGGGTCTCAAGTTATAATCTGCACCATGGGGAAGAGCCACCGATATCGGGCACAAGGGGTTCAGGCACCATATTCTTTGCCGGGTGCAGCCTGAAGTGCAGGTTCTGCCAGAACTATCCCATCAGCCAGCTCAACCACGGCAATGATTATTCAACTGAAGAGCTTGCTGACATGATGATCGAGCTTCAGGGCATGGGTGCGCACAACATCAACCTTGTGACCCCCACGCATGTCGTCCCGTACATTATCGAGGCCGTCTCCATTGCAGCACGGAACGGGCTCACTGTACCCCTTGCGTATAACTCGAGCGGCTATGATTCCATGGACATGCTCCGGCTGCTCGACGGGATCATCGACATCTACATGCCTGACATCAAGTATACCTCCGACGGTTACGCCTTCAGGTATTCCACGGCAAAGGACTATGTTGCCGTGAACCGGCAGGCTCTTCTCGAGATGCACAGGCAGGTGGGGGACCTCGTGTCGGATGAAAACGGCGTTGCGCGGAGAGGTCTGATCGTACGACATCTCGTACTCCCGGATGATATCGCGGGTACACGCGCATCGATGGAATTTGTAGCGGAGCATGTGTCCGGGGAGACATTCATCAGCCTTATGAGCCAGTATTTCCCGGCACACAGGGCCCATGACTTCAAGGAGCTGTCAAGGGGCATAACGCAGGAGGAGTACACCAGCGCAATCGACTGTCTCGGGATATACGGGCTGGAGAACGGATGGGTACAGGAATGAGGAGCGGTACACGGTGCGGAGGATGAATGCCGAAGCGTAGAGACATAAAGAAGATCATGCTGATCGGGTCCGGTCCTATCATCATAGGACAGGCGTCCGAATTCGACTACTCGGGCACCCAGTCGTGCAAGGCACTGAAGGCCGAGGGCATCGAGGTCGTGCTTGTGAACAGCAACCCGGCAACCATAATGACGGACCCGGAATTCGCGGACCGGACGTACATAGAGCCCATAAACCCGGACATACTCCAGAAGATCATTGCGTCCGAGAGGCCGGACGCGCTGCTTCCCACGATGGGCGGGCAGACGGCCTTGAACATGGCGGTCGCGCTCTCTGACTTGGGCGTCCTGGAGCGGTACGGGGTCGAGCTTATCGGCGCACGGCTCGATACGATCAGGAAGGCCGAGGACAGGGAGCTCTTCAAGTCTTCCATGCAGAAGATAGGGCTGATGGTCCCGTTCAGCAGGTATACGCACTCGAAAGTGGAAGGGATAAGGTTTGCGAAGGACATAGGTTTTCCGGTGATCATACGGCCTTCGTTTACGCTCGGCGGTTCGGGCGCGAGCATCGCCTACAACAGGGAGGAATTCGAGGATAAAGTCGAGTACGGGCTCAATGTCAGCCCGTCGCACGAGGTGCTGCTCGAGGAATCGGTCCTCGGATGGAAGGAGTTCGAGCTCGAGATGATGAGGGACCGCAACGACAACTGCATCGTCGTGTGCTCGATAGAGAACTTCGACCCGATGGGAGTCCATACCGGCGACAGCATCACCGTCGCCCCGGCCCAGACGCTCACGGACAAGGAATACCAGAACATGCGGGACGCCGCTATCAGGATCATGCGCGAGATAGGCATAGAGAGCGGCGGCTCCAACATACAGTTCGCCATCAATCCGTCCAACGGTGACATGGTCGTGATAGAGATGAACCCGAGGGTCTCGAGGAGCTCTGCCCTCGCCTCGAAAGCGACCGGCTACCCGATAGCGAAGGTCGCCACGAAGCTCGCCATCGGATATACGCTCGATGAGATTACGAACGACATTACGAAGAACACGAAGGCGTCATTCGAGCCCACCATCGACTATGTCGTGACCAAGATACCCAAGTTCACTTTCGAGAAGTTCCCCCAGGCGGACAACACGCTTACGACGCAAATGAAGTCCGTGGGCGAGGTGATGGCGATAGGCAGGACGTTCAAGGAGTCCTTCCAGAAAGCCATACGGTCGCTCGAATCCGGCGTATACGGCATGGCGCCGAAGATAAGGCCGGACGACTACCGGGGCGCAGGCGTGAGGGAGGCGCTGGTCTCGGGACTGAAGAGGCCTTCCCCGGACCAGCTTTTCTATATAGGAGACGCACTGAGGATGGGCCTCTCGATCGACGAGGTCCACGGGTACACGATGGTGGACCCGTGGTTTTTGAACAATATGAAGGAGATCGTAGCGTACGAGGACACGATACGATCGCTGAAGGGGTACTCTCTGTCTTCGGCGCAGGCTGTCGACGTCATACGGGGCGCGAAGAAGATGGGGTTCGCGGACAGATACATCGCGGACCTCCTCGGCGTTGCCGAGGCAGCGCTCAGGAAGGTCAGGACAGGCAACGACGTCGGGCCTGTCTATAAGGTGGTAGATACGTGCGGTGCGGAGTTCGAGGCGTACACGCCTTACCTCTATTCGACCTACGAGGAAGAGAACGAGTCTTCCGTTTCTGCAAGGAAAAGGGTCATTATTCTGGGGAGCGGGCCGAACAGGATCGGTCAGGGCATCGAGTTCGACTATTGCTGTGTGCATGCGAGCTTCGCGCTGAGGGAAGAGGGGTACGAGTCCATCATGATCAATTCCAACCCGGAGACCGTGAGTACCGATTACGACACGTCGGACAAGCTGTACTTCGAGCCCGTTACCTTCGAGGACGTCATGAACATCGTGGACATCGAGAGGCCGCACGGCATCATAGTGCAGTTCGGCGGGCAGACGCCCCTGAAGCTCTCCAAGAGGCTGGAGGCGGCAGGCGTCCAGGTACTCGGCACGTCGCCGGAGAGCATCGACATAGCCGAGGACAGGAAGAGGTTCAGGGAGCTGCTCGAAAGAATAGGCCTCAAGCAGCCGACGAGCCTTACGGCCACTTCGATAGAGGAGGCCATACGGATCGGCAACACCATCGGGTTCCCCCTTATCCTGAGGCCTTCCTATGTGCTGGGCGGCAGGGCGATGGAGATCGTCTACGACAGCGACAGCCTC
>JAMCVD010000018.1 GCA_023381995.1 Deltaproteobacteria bacterium | reverse complement strand
ACCCCGAGTTTCAGGTTGTACTTCTGCGCAAAAGGGTGCAAAGATAAATTCGAAAAAGAGCCCGAGAAGTATCTGACAAAAAAAGCAAAATAAAGGGAGGAGATATGACAAGACTTGACCTTGCAGCAAGAATACTTGCTCTAACGCTGCTCACGACGTCCGTCGCCCTGCTGGTCCAGAGAGCAAGGGCATGCAGCTCGTGCGACGTGAAGGGAGTAATGATCAGCCAGAACGACCAGAGTATGGGCAACGCCGGTACGAAGGGTACAGCTGTAAACAACAGGGAACAGCCACAGCGTGGCTATGCGGTGTGCCCGGTATGTCACATGCGGTTCAAGATAACGGAAGACACCCCCTATGTGATCTATGGGGACAGGAAGTACTACTTCGATTCGGAGGCAGACAAGGAGACGTTCCTGAGCGACCCTAAGAAGTACATCAACAGCATGCGTCCGAACAGCGTGACCGGGCAGCATCCTGCATCCGACACGGGCAGCGGCATATATAAATAGGCCCCCATGCAGGGAGGGCTCATAGGCCGCCACCAGGCAAGACACCGGGTATGTCCGGAACCCGGACAGGGACGGGCACAGAGACTAAGCCAAAGGACTTATCGGCCTATGGCTGAGGAGCCTGGGTCGAGGGCGTTATGGTAAACGATGAGATTGCCCATATCTTCAACAGCATCGCAGACATACTCGAATTAAAGAACGATAACCAGTTCAGAATACGTGCGTACAGGAAAGCAGCGCTCGTTATGAACGACCTCGCAGACGATGCGGACAAGCTCCTGGAGACAGGCAAGCTCAGCAACATCCCGGGGATCGGGAAGGACCTCTCAGCAAAGATAGAGGAGTACGTTCGTACCGGCAAGGTGTCGACCTTTGAGGAACTGAAGAAAGAGTTCCGGCCTGGGCTGCTCGATATACTCTCTATCCCCGGGGTAGGGCCAAAGACCTCCCTGCTGCTGTACGACAGCTACGGCATAGATTCCATCGAGAAGCTCGAGACCTATGCAAACACCGGCAGGCTCAAGGGTATAAAAGGCATAAAGGACAAGACCATCGCAAATATCCTGAAGGGCATCGCCTTGAGGAGGAGCATCCAAGGAAGGTTTCCGCTGGGGACCGCGCTCCCCGTAGGCGAGGCGATCATGGGCGAGCTGAGGGGGAACAGGGGCACTGGCAGCATCGAGCTCGCCGGGAGTATACGGCGCAGGAGAGAGACGGTAGGGGACATCGATATACTCGTCACCGCCGACGATCCGGGCCCCCTGATGGACAGGTTCGTGCAGCTCAAAGAGATAGAGCGGGTACTCTCTCGGGGGCCGACAAGGTCATCGGCCATACTGAAGAATACGCACATGCAGGTCGACGTGAGGGTCGTGGAGAAGGACAGCTTCGGGGCCGCACTTGCATACTTCACCGGCTCGAAGGCGCACAATATAAAGCTGAGGGAGCTGGCCATCAGGAAGGGCTACAAGCTCAACGAGTACGGCGTGTTCGATACCAGGAACGACAAAAGGATCGCCGGTGCCACGGAACAGGATGTTTATGACGTGCTCGGACTGCAGTGGGTGCCCCCGGAGATACGGGAGGATCAGGGAGAGATCGAGCTCGCGATCGAGCACAGGCTGCCGGAGCTGATAGCCGACGGCGACATCCTCGGCGACGTGCACATGCACACCGTCTACAGCGACGGAGACAGCACGATCGGACAGATGGCCCGCCATGCCGGGTCGCTCGGCTATCGCTACATCGCTATAACGGACCACTCCCAGTCGCTCGGTATCGCGCGCGGGCTTGACCCCGGAAGGCTCAGATCGCAGATGGAAGAGATAGACGCGTTCAACGAGACGTCGATGGGGATACGGGTGCTCAAGGGTATGGAGGTGGACATACTCAGTGACGGAAGGCTTGACATGGACGCCGGGCTGCTCGATAAGCTTGACATCGTCATCGGCTCCATACATATGGGTTTCAAGCAGCCCCGGGAGCAGATGACGGGACGCATGGTAAATGCCATGAAAACAGGGCTCGTCGATCTCATAGGTCATCCCTCGGGCAGGATCATCGGCGAGAGGGACGCCTACGAGGTGGACTGGGACACCCTGTTCGATGCCGCAAAGAAGTACCGGGTGGCGATGGAGATAAACTCGTTTCCTCTACGGCTCGACCTGACCGACGTCATGATAAAAAAGGCGCGCTCGAAAGGCCTGAAGTTCATGACGACGACCGACAGCCATGACCCGAAGCAGATGCGGTACATGGGCTACGGCGTCTCTGCGGCACGGAGGGGCTGGCTCGGGAAGCACGACGTCGTCAATACGAAAGACCATAAAGACTTTGTCCGATGGCTGAAGGGAGACAGATGAAGCAGGACTGGATTGTTCGTTTCGGTGATTTTGTGTTCAAGCACAGGGACACGCTCCCTGTTCCGTTTATAATAATAGCCGTAGCAGTCCTCGTGCTCGCACGGCCCTCATTCACAGGTGTCGGCGCACGGTTGGTATTGTTCAGCATGGGTACGCTGATGGCCCTGTCCGGCGAAGCGATCAGGGTATGGGCGGTAGGATACTCCGGGGGCACGACGCGCTCCAGGTCCCTTATAGCCGACAGGCTCGTGACCGAAGGTCCCTACTCGATAATACGGAACCCTCTCTATGCGGGCAACTTCCTGATAGCGCTGGGGTTCTCGGTAATGGCGAACGCAGTGATTGTTATACCGCTCGTCGTCCTGTACTTTATCACGGAGTACTATCCCATTGTACGGAGGGAGGAATCCTTCCTGCTCGAAAGGTTCGGCAGCAGCTACCGGGAGTACGCATCGGCAGTGCCCAGGTTCTTTCCTTCAAGCTTCAGGGTAAAAAATGCGACATACGATCCCAGGGCCTTAAAAGGCGAGCTCTGGACCATACTCGGCATCGTCCTGATGCTCGCGGTCATGTTCGGGATAGACTTCGTAAGGGTCGGATTGATCAAACGATAAGTTAACCCGGAAAATGCATTTACCCCGTTCCTTGAATGCCCTGCGCTCTTGGCGCAGGGTGAGCGAAAGCGGAACGAGCTCTACTTGCCACAGGGTTTAACGCCCTGTGGTCAAGTAACGGGGTTTACAAAAAGCTGGTCGTCCCTCAAGAGCCTAATCGGGTTCGATCTTCGTACGCAGTTCACGGTTTTTGCAGGTATAGAAAGAATTCCTGGTTGCCCTTCAGGCCTTTCACAGGCGATGGAACGACATCGATGACCTCAAGGCCCAGCCCCCCGGCTGCGTGCTCGATCTTCTCGATGGCCCTTGCATGCTTTTCACGGGACCTTACGACGCCCCCCCTGCCGACGTCTTTTCTCTCGAGCTCGAACTGCGGCTTTATCAGCGCGAGCACGATGCCCGACTTCCTGAGGCACGGGACGACCCTCGGCAGGATGAGGTCCAGGGAGATGAACGATACGTCCACGGTCGCGATGTCTATTGCGGACAGGAGCTCACCGGGCCCGAAATACCTGAAGTTCGTGCCCTCGATCAAAACGACCCTCTTGTCCTGCCTCAATTTATAGTCCATCAGGCCTGTGCCCACGTCGACCGCATAGACCTTCCGGGCCCCGTGTTGCAACAGGCAGTCCGTAAACCCGCCGGTGGAGGAGCCCACGTCCAGTGCTGTCATTGTCCGGACGTCTATCCTCAATGCCTCCAGTGCCCCGTGCAGCTTATGGCCGGCCCTGCTCACGAAGCTGCGCTCCGGCAGATCGAGCGATATGTGATCGTCGTCCGCTACCATGCGCCCCGGCTTGTCTGCAACGATGCCTTCGACCTTTACCCTGCCTTCCAAAATGTAGGCCGCCGCGAGACGCAGGGAGCCTGCAAGCCCTTTACCCACGAGTGCCTCGTCGAGCCTTTTCTTCATACCGGGTAACGGAAAAGGGCGGGGACTCTCCCGCCCTCCTTATAGAGTCCCTTATGGGGTCGTGCTGGTATAGGTACACCCGCTGGATCCGAGGCATGTCTGCTGTACCTGCCCGGACGGCGTGAAGAACAGGCCGATCTGCTGGATGACCTGGGGCAGCCGTCGTATGTCCTCGTGGACGTTGTTGTCCTGCACGGGCATCGTGTCCGTCAGCGGTGGCACGTACGCGGACGAGTCCGGCACGTCCCACAGGGTGAACGCCGAGTCGAGCGGCCCGGGCTGCCCGCTTATGCCGTAAATCTGGAACGGCAGCGGGCTCAGTGCCGGTATGCCCATCGTCCTGACGAGCACCTCTGTCGCGATGTTGGGCACCTGGCAGTCGTTTACGCCCGCCTGTATGAGGATGTGTTTCGCAGGGGTGCCTTCCAAGGGGCTCTTCACTATATGCGGCGCGAAGGAGATCGGGTCGGTAAAGTCCCAGAAGTACTGCGACAGGGAGAGCAGCTTCAGCCTGTCCAGCGGGTTCGGATAGGCGAGATTAAAGAACGCACTGAGGTCCGCAAAGTCGTGGCTCCTCTGGATCATCAGGCTCCACTCTGCCCCCGGCACGCCGAGTACGCCCCTCGTTATGTCCGGGTCTATGCTCATGAAGGTCGTGCCCTGGATGCCTCCGTCCGATATGCCGTAATAATATATCTCGCTGCCGATCGTCGGTCTACCATTGTATTCGATGTTCGGATCGCTGTCGAATGCGCTGCTCAGGGCAAGCCTTGCCATGGTAACGACGTTTATCTGCGCCTGCTGCAGCCTGTCGGTGATCAGGGGGAACTGGTTCATGTCTTGGATTGCGAGTATGGCGTTCACCGCATCGTTCAGGCTCAGCCCGATCCAGTCCGTGCCTACCTGTACCATACAGAGCTGGTCTATCACGCTCTCCTGATAGGTCGACTCCATCTCGCTCTGCGCAGTGCCGAACAGGCCGTGACCGAAGACCATGATCGGTATCGGCAGTGTCGTGTCCGTTACGCACGCCGGTATATGCACGACCAGGGGGTAGGACGCCTGGCCTACGTATTTTGGCAGGCCGGTGGCGGGGTCGGTCACAAGATAGCCGTTTGAGTCAATGAACGTCGGCGCCGTAAATACCCCGATGAGCTCTTTGTAAAGGTATGAATTGTGATTGGCTGCAGAGGTGTCAGAGGTAAACTGCGTTACCGTGGAGAATGAATAGGGGATGCCCGTAATGGATATCTTCGACAGGGCCTGGTCCCTCATGGACAGCAGGTGATCGGTGATGAACTGGTCCGATGCGGTCGTGAAGTCCCATGCGAGTACCGTGTCTTTCCTGCTGATGCCCTGCGCGGAGAGGAAGGAGAACAGGTCTTCGTAGTGCTGCCGCACGCCCTCCACGACACTGTTGTCCGTAGCGACCTTGTCCCTGAGGTACCTGAACGGCACGGGCGCCTGCAGCGGGAGGCCGTTGGTGCCCTTTACACTGTCGAGTATGACGACCGCGTATCTCGTAGAGGTATCGAGCCTTATCATGGGCCGTATGATAAGCCCCTGCTTCTGTCCTGTGGGTACGTTCGCATCGAGCTCCGCGAACAGAGGCACCCTCTGCCCGGAGGGATATTGGATAATCTGTATGGAGCTGGTGGTCAGGGTGGAGGAGTCGATGCTGCCGATCGCGGGCAGAGACGCGGACGAGATGGGCTGGGTGAAGTACGCGAGGATCTGGCTCGCCGGGCTGAACCCGTCTTCCGTGTTGAAGGCGGTGGGGCTGAGCGGTACGCCAGAGCTGTTTAGCGGGAGCACGCCATTGGGGTAGTCCACGCGCCAGCCCGTTGCAGTCGAGGCCTGTACCGTGTAATAAAAGGACGGATACGGCAGAAAACAGTCGTCAGTCGATAGCGGCTGACAGCCCTGACCGATTACGACGTGCTGGGCGCCGCTGCCGCCGCTGCTGCACCCAAAGGGGAACGTCGCAAAAAACGAAAGCAAGATACTTCCCGCAATGCCTATGTACTTTTTCATGTCTCTCTTCTCCTCCCAATCGGATTTGTGCCTGTGCTCGACAGGCATGGGGAAGCATTATCAAAGTACGTGCTTTTGTTCAACAAAAAAATGCTGCGGGAAGTA